>NZ_CP013438.1:334225-668450 GCF_001718795.1 Burkholderia latens
CGCCGGTCGACGCGAGCGCGAGTTATCTCGCGCACGTGCGTGCCGCCTGGGACGCACGCTTTCCCGATGCGCCGCTCGCGAAGCAGGACGTGATCCTCACTGTGCCGGCGTCGTTCGACGACGGCGCGCGCGCGTTGACGGTCGAAGCCGCCCGGCGCGCGAAACTGCCGGCGCTGCGGCTGCTGGAAGAGCCGCAAGCCGCGTTCTACGACTGGCTGTACGGTCAGCGCGCGACGTTGCGCGACACGTTCGCCGTGCCCCGCCGCGTGTTGATCTGCGACGTCGGCGGCGGCACGACCGATCTGACGCTGGTCGACGTCGCGCCCGGCGACGACGGCGAGCCGGCCTTCACGCGCGTCGGTGTCGGCGACCACCTGATGCTTGGCGGCGACAACATGGACCTCGCGCTCGCGCGTCTGGTCGAAAGCCGGCTGACCGAGCCGGGCACGCGGCTGTCCGCCGCGAGCCTGTCGCAGCTCGTCGAACGCTGCCGCGCGGCGAAGGAGCGGTTGCTCGGCGACGACGCGCCCGCGTCCGTCACCGTGACGCTGCTCGGCGCGGGCAGCAAGCTCGTCGGCGGCGCGCGCTCGGCCGAGCTGACGCGCGACGAAGTCGAACGGATCGTCGTCGACGGTTTCTTTCCGCAGGTCGATGCCGGCGAGTTGCCGCGTCGTGCGCGCGCCGCGATCGTCGAATTCGGGTTGCCGTATGCAAGCGACGCGGCCGTCACACGGCACGTCGCCGCGTTCCTTGAGCGTCATGCGCAAGGCCCGCTGCCTGACACGCTGCTGCTCAACGGCGGCGTATTCCGCGCGCGTGCGCTCGCCGGTCGCCTCGCGCACACGCTCGGCGCGTGGCGCGGCGCGCCGCTCGACGTGCTGCACAACGCGCATCCGGACGTGGCCGTCGCGCGCGGCGCGGTGGCCTACGGGCTCGCACGCGCCGGCCATGCGCCGCGTATCGGCGGCGGCTCGGCGCGCAGCTATTTCCTCGTGCTCGACGACGGCGATGCCGGCTCGGCACCGCGCGGCGTCTGCCTGCTGCCGCGCGGTTCGGAGGAGGGGCGCGAGATCCGGCTCGAGGAGCGCACGTTCGCGCTGCAGCTCGGGCAGCCGGTGCGCTTCCACCTCGTGTCGACCGTGGCCGACACCAGGTACCAGCCCGGCGACCTCGTCGAACTGGACGGCGGCGACTTCGTGCGGCTGCCCCCGATCGCGACGGTGGTCGACCGGCAAGCCAGCGGCGCTGCACACGAAACGCCGGTGAAACTGACCGCGTCGCTGACCGAAGTCGGTACGCTCGAAATGCACTGCATCGCGACCGACGACCCGTCGCGGCGCTGGCGACTCGAGTTCCAGCTGCGCGGCGACGCGCCCGCGCACGGCGGCGATCCCGCGCGCGCGCGCCATCCGCGTATCGATCAAGCGCTCGAGCTGATCGATCGCTCGTTCGGCAGCAAGTCGGCGAACGTGACGCCGAAGGACACGCGACGGTTGCGCGCGCAACTTGAACAAGTGCTCGGCCCGCGCGACGAGTGGGATGTCGCGCTCGCGCGCGAACTGTTCGATGCATTGCTCGCGCGCGCGCGCCGCCGGCGGCGTTCGGCCGATCACGAGCGTGCGTGGCTGAATCTCGCCGGCTATTGCCTGCGTCCGGGCTTCGGCCATCCGCTCGATGCGTGGCGAATCGAGCAACTGTGGCCGCTGTTCGACGACGGTATCCAGTATGTGAACGACTCCCAGGTGTGGTCCGAGTGGTGGACGCTGTGGCGGCGCGTGGCTGGCGGACTCGACGACGATGCGCAGGCGCAGGTGCGCGATGCGATCGCATTCCTCGAACCGTCCGACGACAAGCGCCGCAAGCTGCCGTTCGATCCGGCCAAGGTCGGCCCGGCCGACATGACGCGCTTGTCCGCATCGCTCGAACGGTTGCCCGTGGCGCGCAAGGTGGAACTCGGCGAGCGGCTGATCGCGCAGTTGCAGAAGCCGGCCGATCGTACGCTCTGCGCTTGGGCGCTCGGGCGGATCGGCGCGCGGCGGCCGTTTTACGGCAGCGCGCACAGCGTCGTGCCGCCTGACGTCGCGCAGCATTGGCTCGACGCGCTGTTCGCACTCGACTGGAAGCAGGTCGAGCCGGCGGCATTCGCGGCCGCGCAAATCGCGCGAATGACTGGCGATCGCGAGCGCGATCTGCCGGACGACACGCGCGAAGCGGTGATCAAACGGCTGTCGGCCGCGAACGCATCGACCGCATGGATCGAGATGGTGCGCGAGGCGATTGCCTTCGATGAAGCCGATACGGTGCGTGTGTTCGGTGAAACGCTACCGGCCGGGTTGAAACTGCTGGCGGCGTGATCGAAGGCGGGATGGTTCGGTCTGGGGCGCCATGTTCAGGCTCGCAGACCGAAGCACTGCGTGGCCGCACTGCGACATCTGCCCGGACGCGTTCACGGAATCATCGAGACTCCGGCCCGGTACGCCGCGGAAACGTCAACACCACGGCAAACCCGCCTCGCTCGGGGAACGCGAACCCCACACGGCCGCCGTGCGCTTTCATCACTTCCTGCACGATCGCGAGGCCGAGTCCCGACCCGGTGCGGCGCTCGCTGCCGTCCGGTGCGATCCTCACGAACGGCTGCAATGCCGCGTCCCAATGCGCACGCGGAATGCCGCGGCCGTTGTCGGTGACGGTCAGCGTGACCGTACCGTCAACGCTCCCCGCGGTCGCGACCGACACGACGATGTCGTCCGCATGCCCATGCAGCAATGCGTTGTGCACCACGTTCGACAACGCTTCCTGCAAGCTGATCGCATCGCCGTCGATCCACGCCTGCGACGCATCGCTCGCGAACGCGACGGCGACGTCGCGTTCGTCCGCGAGTGGAATTGCGCGGCCGAGCACGTCCTTCGCCAGCGCGACGAGCTCGACCGGCTGCAGCGGCACGGCCTCGGTGCGATGGATCACCATCGCATGATTGAGCAGCTGCCCGGTGAGACGCCCGACATCCGAGCACGTCGCGCGCAATGCATCGAGCCGTGCCGCATGACGAGCCGGATCGTCTTCCCCGTCGAGCAGCTCGATCTGCGCATCGAGCCGCGCGAGCGGCGTACGCATCTGGTGTGCGGCATCGGCGATGAAGCGCTGCATCGCGTTGATCCGCTCGGCCAGCCGGCGTATCAGTCCGTTGATCGACCCGATGATCGCGTCGATCTCGCTCGGCGTATCGACGGCGACCGGCCGCAGGTCGGCCGGATCGCGCGCGGCAATGATCGCGTCGATCTGCGCGAGCGGACGCAGCCCGCGCCGGATCGCGAGTCCGCTCGCACCGATCGCGAGCACGCTCATCAGCAGGATCAGCGTCCATACCTTGATGCTCATGTCGTTCGTCAGCTGCTGCCGCGCATTGGTTGTCTGCGCAACGGTTACGAGCGCCCAGCCCGGCGTGCTTTCCTCCGGCATGTAGCGCGCGATGGTCGCCGTGCGGATCCGGTGCCCCTGGTAGACGCCATTCGCGAACGCAGGGCCCTGCTTCGCGGCGGCGAGCGTCGCGGGGCTCGCGAGATCGTTGTAACCGGCCACGACGACGCCGCGCGAATCGACGACCTTGTAATAGACGAGGTCGTAGCGCGACAGCGTCGACAACGCGGCCACGGGCGGATTCAGTGCGAGCACGCCGCCTTGCACGTACAGGTTCTCCGCGACCTGGATCGACGCGCCCGCGAGCAACTGATCGTACGCACGTTCGGCCGCGACGCCGGCGTAATAGCGCGCGATCGCGGCCAGCGCAAACGCGCCGCTCGCGACGACGAGCGCGATGAACAGCAGCGTGCGCCCGAACAGCGTCTTCGGGAACCAGTCAATGCGCGGCAATCTGATACCCCATCCCGCGGGCGGTGCGGATCTCGACCGAGCTGCCCTGCAGCTTCTTGCGCACGCGCGTCACGTATTGCTCGACCGCGTTCGCGGTCGGCTCGTTGCCGAAGCTGAACAGCTGGTTCAGCAGTTCGTCCTTCGAAAAGATCCGCTGCGGGCGGCTCGCGAGAATCTCGAGCAGCGCGAATTCCTGCCGCGACAACGACAGCGGCCGGCCGTCGAGTTCGGCGAGGCGGCTGCTGCGGTCGATCACGAGGCCGCCGAGCGTCAGCACGTCGTTCGCATGCCCGCTGTTGCGGCGCAGCAGCGCCTGCACACGCGCATCGAGCTCGCGATAGTCGAACGGCTTCACGAGATAGTCGTCGGCGCCGAGCCCGAGGCCGCTCACGCGATCGTCGATCGCCGAGCGCGCGGTGACGAGCAGCACCGGCGTCGTGCTGCCCGATGCGCGCAGATTGCGCAGCACCGCGAAGCCGTCGAGGCCGGGCAGGTTCGCATCGAGCACGACGAGATCGAAGCGCTCGACGCGCAGCAGGCCGTTCGCGGTCGAGCCGTCGGTTTCGAGATCGACGGCGTGGCCGAGCCGCGCGAGGCGGCTGCGGATCGCCGCGCCGATTTCGGCATCGTCCTCCACGACGAGAATGCGCATGGTGCCGTTTGCAGGTAGAGGGTTAGGGGTTTTCCCCGGGGCGGGATGTCAGCATTTTCTCAGACTCGGCCGATAACCTGTGTTCAGCCGGAACGATCGACGACGGCATTAATACCAGAGGAGACGACAACATGCAGCATGGGACGCGCACGACGAACGCGCAGCCGGATCGGCGGCAACGCGTGACGCCGGCTGCCGCGTCGGCACATGCAGCGTGCCGCGCGGAGGCGCGCGAATGTTGACGTCGGCCCGCCGCCGCACGTTGCTTGCCGCCGGCCTCGGGATGCTGGGCGCGCTCGGCGCGCCGTCGCTGGTGCGCGCGACGCCGCGCACGGTGCGGATCTCGAAAGGCTATGGCGTGCTTTACCTGCCGCTGCTCGTGATGGAGAAGCAGCGGCTGTTCGAGCGGCACGCGGCGCGGCACGGCCTGCGCGATGTCGCGGTCGACTGGGTGCTGCTCGACGGCGGCAATTCCGTCAACGACGCGATGATGGCCGGCACGCTGGACTTCGCCGGCGCCGGCGCACCGGGCTTCATCGAGCTGTGGGCGCGCGCGCGCGGCATTCCGAACGTCGAGGTGATCGGTATCAGCGGATTGTCGACGACGTCGCTGTCGCTCAACGCCAATCGTCCGGGCCTCGCGTCGCTGCGCGACTTCACGCGGTCCGACCGGATCGCGGTGCCGGGCATCCGCACGTCGTTGTCGGCGGTCGTGCTGCAGATGGTCGCGAGCCGGCAGCTCGGCGCCGCGCATTTCGCGCAGCTCGATTCGATCACGGTGAACCTGCCGCATCCGCAGGCGATGCAGGCGCTGATTCGCCGCGACAGCGGCGTCACCGCGCACTTCACGTCGCCGCCGTTCTCGACGCTCGAATTGCGGCAGCCGGGCATTCATCGCGTCGTGAACTCGATTGACGTGCTCGGCCCGATGACGCTCGACGTCGTGTTCGCGCCGAAGCGTCTCATCGATGCGGAGCCGGCGCTGGCCAGCGCGTTTCTCGGCGCGCTCGACGAAGCGAACCGGCTGATCGCGCAGGATCGGCGCGCGGCCGCCGCGCTGTATGCGGCGTCATCGGGCGTCGGCGTGTCGCACGACGATGTAATGCGGATGCTCGCCGCGCCGGACACGCGGTTCTCTGTGCAGCCCAACCAGCTGATGGACTACGTCGAGTTTCTGTATCTCGCCGGGACGATCAAGGCGAAGCCGCGCGCGTGGCGCGACATGTTCGCGCCGATGCTCGACGACTACCGGACCGGCTGACGACGGACGTTCTGCACTCGACCACGATTTTCACGAACACCTCGGCGCCCGCGCATATGTCGCGCGGTGCGCCGATTCAACCGACAAGCAACCGATTCACGGAGGAGCCCGCAGTGAATGTCACCACCGAAACCCAGGACGCCGCGTCCGTCGAAGAGCAGCGCATCATGTCGAAGATGGCGCGGCGCCTGCTGCCCATTCTCGTCGTGATGTTCCTGATCGCGTTCATCGACCGGCAGAACGTCGGCTTCGCGAAACTGCAGATGGTGCACAGCCTCGGGATGACCGAGGCCGCGTTCGGTCTCGCGTCCTCGCTGTTCTTCATCGGCTACCTGCTGTTCGAGGTGCCGAGCACGCTCGCGCTGCATCGTTACGGCGCGCGCGTATGGCTCGCGCGGATCATGCTGACGTGGGGGCTCATCACGGTGCTGATGGGCTTCACGACGTCGATGCCCGCGTTCTGCTCGCTGCGCTTTGTGCTCGGGATCGCCGAAGCCGGCTTCTATCCGGGCGTGATCTATTACCTGACGCTGTGGTTCCCGCAGAGCTACCGCGCGAAGGTGCTCGGGATCTTCACGCTCGGCAGCGCGCTCGCGAACATGCTCGGCTCGCTGGTCGGCGGCGTATTGCTGAGCCTGAACGGCGTGTGGGGGCTCGCGGGCTGGCAGTGGGTGTTCGTGGCGACGGGGCTGCCGGCCGTGATCGTCGCGATCGTCGTGTTTCGCGTGCTGCCGGCGTCGTTCCGCGACGCGCCGTTCCTCGACGACCGCGAGAAGCAGATCGTTGCAGCCGCGCTGGAGCGCGAGAAACCGGCGCACGCCGAGCATGCGCAGCCGTGGAAGGCGCTGCTCGATCCGCGCGTGATGCTGTTCGCCGCGACGTACATGCTGATGTCGACGTCGCTGTACGGCGTCACGTACTGGCTGCCGACCCTCGTGAAATCGTTCGGCGTGTCGAGCACGACGAACGGTTTCCTGAGTATGCTGCCGTGGGCGCTCGCGGTGGTGCTGCTGGTGTGGCTGCCGTCGAAGCTGCGCCGCGCGAAGAGCATCCTGCGCACGATCGCGATCGTCGCGGCGCTGGGTGCGCTCGGCTTCCTGCTGAGCCTCGTGCTGCCGTCGACGCCGCTGCGCTTCATCGCGCTCGTGCTGGGCGGCGCCTGCATTCCGCTGCTGTATCCGTGCTTCTGGTCGATGCCGCCGCGTTACTTCACCGGCGCGCGCGCGGCGGCGAGCGTTGCCGCGATCAATTCGATCGGCAACCTCGGCGGTTTCTTCAGCCAGAACCTGATGCCGTTCGCGGGCAAGGTCACGGGCACCGCGTTCGGGCCGATGATCGTGCCGATCGTGTGCCTCGCGTTGCTCGGGATCGGCGCACTGGTTGCATGGACGCGGTCCGAGCGCGGGATGGTGGCGGCGCGGGCGTAAGCCCGCCGGCCGCCCCACGCGACCGAACGGCCGACCGTCGTGGACCGGCCCGGGTTTCACCGTGCATGACAGGTGTCATGCACGGAGAGAGCACCGACCGCTCCCGGCGACCGCCGCCATTGCGGCGTCGAGCGCATCACGCGTTCGTTCGCGACGCCCTCGTTCCTTCATGCGCAATCGCCACATGCGCGGACCCCACCGGAATATCCACCTCCACCGTCGTTCCTTCGCCGAGCGTCGTGTCGATGCGCAGCGTGCCGCCGACGAGATATGCGCGCTCGCGCAGCCCGACCAGCCCGAACGATCCCGACTTGCGCGGCGCGCCCGGATCGAAACCCGCGCCGTCGTCGCGAATCGTCAGCGCGATCGTCTCGTCCCGATAAAGGAGTTCGACGGTCGCGCATGACGCCGCCGCGTGCCGCGCGACGTTCGCGAGCGCTTCCTGCGCGATGCGGAACACGGCCGTCGCATACGGTTCGTCGAGGTGCAGCTCGCCCGGCTCGACGTGCAGCGTGCACGCCATTCCGTGACGGTGCCGGAAATTTTCCACGAGCCATTGCATCGCAGCCGCGAACCCGAGATCGTCGAGCATCAGCGGGCGCAGATCGGATGCGATGCGCCGCGTGGCCGTCACCGCGCCGCGCGCGAGCGCGTGCATCGCGGCGATCTTGCGTGCAAGCGGCGCGTCGTCCTGCGGCACGTGATCGAGCAGCCATTCGAGATCGTTCTTCAGCGTCGCGAGCGTCTGCGCGAGTTCGTCGTGCAGTTCGCGCGCGATGCGGCGTTGTTCGGCCTCGCGCGCGCTCGCGCTGATCGCCGCGATCTCGCGCAGCTCCTCGCGCGACGCCTTCAGCGCGCGTTCGGCACGTACGCGTTCCTCGACTTCGCGCCGCAGGTCGCGGTTCGACGCGCTCAACTGCGCGGTGCGCGCGGCGACGCGCTGTTCGAGCCGTTCGTTCGCGTCGTTCAGCTGCGCGCTCTTCTGCACGACGAGCAGATGCTGGTAGCGCGCGCCGGCGAGCGCACGCACCGTCTGCGCATGCAAGCGGCCGTTCTCGAACAGCAGCGCGAACAGCACGATGCCCGACGCGACGAGACCGTAGGTGCGGCCAGCGTAGAAGCCGAGATCGAAGCGCCCGTGGTTCAGCATCGACGCCAGCGCAATGTCGAACAGCCATGCGACCAGCACGATCATCACCCACAGGTCGAGCACCGAATGGCGTCGCCGCTGTCGCCACATCAGCACGAGCGCGCCGAGGTTCAGCGTCCATACGACGACGATCGCGTCGGTCATCGTCGGCGTCATCCGGTTGCCTTGCATGATCCGCGGCAGCAAATCGTGACCGGCGGTGGCCAGTAGCGCGAGCGCGGCGGTCGCGCCGCCCGTCAGCACGATGCACAGCACGATCGGAATCGCGGCGCGGCGCTGCTCGCGCGACGGCGGCCGCGCGCGCGGCGCCGTGCGCAGCAGCACGTATGCGGCGACCGCCAGCGGAAAGCCGCCGTGCCAGAACAGATAGAGCCACGCGGTGGTCTGTTCGCCCGCGCCGAGCAGGCCCGTTGGCGTGAACAGCCCCGGAAAGGTCAGCATGTGCGTGCCGGCCATGAAACCGGTGAACAGGTAGCCGCCCGCGAGCGCGAGCAGCGATTTCTCGCGCAGGATCGCGTACTGGCCGAGCAGCAGGCCGGCCGTCACCATGTCGTTGACGACGATCGCCGACTGATACACGGGAATGAAGCCCCACACGCGAGCAAGCGGCATGCCGGCGAATGGCGCGACGGCGACGAAGATCAGCGCCGAAACGATCACCGTCGCGAGCGCGAGCCGCCGCTCGCGCCGCCCGGGCGGCAGCGACGACATGAACAGCAGCGACGGGTCCTGCGCATCGTCATCGTCGTCGCCGGTCGGGGCGGGCGGGAAGCGGAATGCGGCCATCATGCGTCGTCGACGCCGAGGTCGAGATCGTGACGCGCCGCATAGCGGACCAGCGCAGCTTCGTGCGGCAGGTCCATCTTCTCGAGGATGCGGGTTTTGTAGGTACTGACCGTCTTCGCGCTCAGTGTGAGATCCGATGCGATCCGCGTGATCGTCTGGCCGGCGACGATGCGGCGCATCACGTCGAGCTCGCGCGCCGACAGCCGTTCGTGCGGCAGCATGTCGGCCGGTGTGCGCAACGTGCGAGCGAGGCTTTCGGCCGCCGACGCGCTCACGTAGACGCCGCCGGCCGCGACCTTGATGACGGCCTCGACCAGCCCGGCGGTCGCGCTGTCCTTCGTCAGGTAGCCGGTCGCGCCGGCCTTGAACGCGCGCGCCGCGTACTGCGTCTCCGCGTGCATGGTCAGCACGAGCATCCGCAGCGCCGGGACGTGCGTCTTGATCAGCCGGATCAGCTCGATGCCGGTCGGCCCGGGCATCGACAAGTCGAGCAGCAGCACGTCGGCGGCGCGGCTTTCGGCCAGCGCGAGCGTGGCAGCGCCATCGCTCGCCTCGCCGACGACTTCGAAGCCGCCGGCCGTTTCCAGGATGTGACGCAGTCCGTCCCGCATGACTGCGTGATCGTCAGCCAGAATTACCCTGATCATCTAGCGTTCCTCTTCGGGATGGCGTCGCGGGCTGTCCTGCCGGTTGCCGCCGCGACCGTTCTTCTGATCAATATATTCCGCCGAAGCGGGAAATGGTGGATCTGAAGGAAATTTTTGAGATATATCGGCGGTGAATGTGTCGTCAAAGGAAATAGTCCGCCCGAAAACCGTCCCGCCCGAAGCGCCAGACCGGGCGGCCCTCAGTGCCGGCGGGCCTTCCCTGGCCGGAGGCGGCGCCTCGCGGTCGGCGCCGATTCGGAGATAAACTGGTGCTCGATTGCACCGTTTCCGAACGCAGGAGCCTGCACGATGATCGACCTCGCCGAGATACTGCCTTCCGTGCTGCCAGACGTCGTCGCGTGGGCCGGCGCGCAGGCGGCGCACGGGATCGCAAGCGGCGTGCCGCTGACGCCCGCGCAGGCAGACGACGCGCGCACCGTGGGCGTCGCGCAGCCGGAGCGGATCCGCGTCGTGATCGCCGACCGGCTCCCGTTTCCGGACACGCCGGCGCTGGGCGCGATCGCGCGCGACACGGGGCTGCTGGCGCCCGGAACGATCGGCCTCACGCTCGGCCACGCCGTGTTCGTGCTTCGCGGTCACGGCACGCGACGCTTGCTTACCCATGAATTCCGCCATGTTCACCAGTACGAGGCAGCCGGGTCGATCCGTGCATTTCTCGCGCGCTATTTGCACGAGATTGCAACGGTCGGCTATCACGACGCGCCGCTCGAAGCCGACGCGCGGCAGCACGAGTTCGACTGACGCCGCCGGCTGCCGCGAACACGTGCTCGTTCCGGTGAACGCTTCCGACGCCACTGCCGGGCCGGGGCACGCGCCCGGCGCGGTCACGCCGCGCGGCCCGCGATGAGCGAGACGATTCACGCGTGGCTCGGGGCGATCGGTGCGCATCCGGCGCTCGTGTTGGCGATCGTGTTCGCCACTGCCTGCGCGGAGGCGATCGCGCTGATCGGCACGGTCGTGCCGGCGGGGGCCGTGATGTTCGCGGCCGGCACGCTGATCGGCGCGGGGGCGCTCGACGCGTGGACGACGATCGGGGTCGCGGCCGCCGGCGCAATCGCCGGCGACGGGATCAGCTACGAGCTCGGACGGCGCTACCGCGGCGCGATCCGCAACGGCTGGGTCAGGTTCGGTTACGCGGACGCCTATGCGCGCGGCGAGCAGTTCGTGCTGCGCCACGGGATGAAGAGCATCGTGCTCGCGCGCTTTCTGGCCCCGGTGCGCGCGGTCGTGCCGGTCGTGGTCGGCTGCGCGACGCTGCCGCGCCGGTCGTTCTATCCGGTCAACGTCGTGTCGGCGCTGATCTGGGCGCCCGTGCACGTCGCGCCCGGCGTCCTGTTCGGTGCGTCGGCCGCACTTGCCGCGGCGATCAGCGTGCGGGTCGCCGCGATCCTGCTGGTCGTGGCCGCGCTGGTTGCGCTAGTGTGGATCGGCGTGCGGGTCGCACTGCGCCGCGGCTGGCCGTTGCTGTGCCGCGCGGCCGGCGCGGCTGTGCATGCGTGCGTGCGCCGCTGGCCGCGCTTCGGTGCGCGGCTGCACGACGCCATCGTGAAGGTGCGCCGCCTGCCAGGCGCGGTGCCGGCGTTCGCGCTGCTGTTCGTCGGCTGCGTGTGGCTGTTCGCCGGCATCGTGCAGGACGTCGTCGCGAACGATCCGCTGATGCATGCCGACATCGCGCTCTATGCGTTTCTGCAGAGCCTGCGCACGCCGCCCGTCGATGCGACGATGCGTGCGCTCGCGGTGCTGCACGGTCACGATACGGGGCTGATCGTCGCGGCCGCGTTTCTCGTGTGGCTGATGATCCATCGTTGCTGGTGGACGTCCGCCTGGTGGCTCGGCACGATCGGCATAGCGGTCGTGCTCGTGCCCGCGTTCGCCGGCATGCCCGGCACGACGCCCGCGAGCCTGCCGCCCGGCGCGCCGCACGTGCCGCTGCCCGACGCCGATGCGGCGTTCGCGATACTCGCGAGCAGCGGCATCGGCTGGGTGCTGACGCGCGACCGGCCCGCGCTGTGGCGCATTCCGGTCGTGACGGCGGTGGTGCTGTGGATCGTGCTCGGCGGCTTCGCGCGGCTGTACGTCGGCGACACGTGGCTGTCGGGACTGCTCGGCGGATGGAGCCTCGGCCTCGCATGGTTCGCGGTGCTGGCGGGTGCCTATGCGTACTGGCACGTGCGCGAGCACGTCCAGCCGCGCGGCGCACTCGTCGCCGTGCTCGTCGTGCTCGCGACGGCCGGCGTGTGGACGGTGCCTGCACAATGGCAGCTCGATCGCGCGGCGCGTCCGCACGTGGGCGACGTCGTCGCGATGACCGTCGATCAGTGGCTGCGCGATGGCTGGCAGCGCGTGCCGGCGTGGCGCAGCGAGATCGGCGGCGATCGCGAGGAATATCTGCCGCTGCAATGGTGCGCGACGTCGGACACGCTCGATCGTCATCTCGCGCTCGCCGGCTGGCAACGCGCGACGCCGTGGTCGCCCGCGACTGCGCTGCGCTGGCTGTTGCCGCAGGCGCCGGCCGACGCATTGCCGGTGCTGCCGCGCTACACGCACGGCGAGAGCACGCGCCGCGTGTTCGTGCGCACCGATCCGGCGCACCCGGACAGTCGGCTCGTGCTGCGGTTATGGCGGTATCCGTACGTGCTGCAGGATGCGCTCGGGACGCGGCCGCTGTGGTATGGCGCGCTCTATCGCGAGACGCTGCATCGGCCCGCGCGACTGATGACGTTCGTGCGCTCTGCGACCCTCGACGATGCGGCGACGATCGCGCACGCGTTGAACGTCGAGCCGAAGATCGAGCAGCCGCCAGCGGGGATGAGCGCGGCGCCGCGTGCGATGGTGCTCGTCTGGATGGTGCAGCCTTGATCCGTGGGGCGTGATGCGTGCGACGGCCGGGACGGTTGCGCAGGGACGACGGGCAGGCGCAGCCCGACCGTCTTGAGCACCGCGAGCAGCGTTTTGAGCGTGGGTTGCCGTTCGGCGACAGCGTGCGCTACAGCGATTCGCGGCCGATGCCGGCTTCGGCCGCGAGATAGCGACGTGGCCGGCTCAGGTGACGGATGGCGCCGATGAAGCGAACGGGCACGACGGGACAACCGGCTGGTCGAGACGAAGCGCAATGCAGGCGGTGCACGGGAATGTGCCCGGCGCGCACGATGGCGGTTCGGCCGAACGGCCGATCTCATTGGCGTGTACGGCACGTTTGTCGATCGCGCGGGCAGCCGTACGTGCGGCAATCGTGGCGGCAGTCGCCGGATCGACCGACAAGGGCGTTTCTGGCACCATCGCGCGCTATGCGCGGCACGCGGCGCCAGCGCTCCGACGCCGCTTCAATCCCGCTTCAATTCCTCGACTCGCAAGGACTCGCATGATCACGCTTCGCCCGATGACCGAAGACGACTTCCTCCGCTTCTGGCCCACGTACCGCGCGATCGTCGCCGCGCAGGAGACCTACGCATTCGATCCCGCGCCGACGCGCGAAGCGGCGCGCGCGATCTGGCTCGACGCGCCGCTCTGCACGTGGGTGGCGGAAGAGGACGGCGTGCTGCTCGGTTCGTACTTTCTGAAGGCGAACGCGGCCGGGCCCGGCAATCACGTGTGCAATTGCGGCTATATGGTCGACGCAGCCGCGCGCGGCAAGGGCGTCGCCCGGTTGATGTGCGAGCACTCGCAGCAGGTCGCGCGCGAGCGCGGCTTCCTCGCGATGCAGTTCAACTCGGTGGTCGCGACGAACGAGGTGGCGGTTGCGCTGTGGCGGAAGCTCGGCTTCGACGTCGTCGGCCGTTTGCCGCGCGCGTATCGTCACGCGCGGCTCGGCTTCGTCGATTGCCTCGTGATGTACAAGTGGCTCGGCGACGCGGCAGCTGCCGACGCCTGATTCCCGGGTCAGACGGCGAACGCGCCGTCGAACACGATCCGCTCGTCGAACGCGAGCGTGCCGCGCGCGAAGATCAAATCGAGGTGGTGGCTGCCGTTCGCGCCGCCGCCGAGACCGAGGTGCAGGCCCGGGTGGCGTTCCTCGAAGCCGGCGTTGCGGCCGTACAGCCTGCGGATCCCGACGTTCGTGCCGATGCCGAATTCCTCTATGCGCCGGTGGTTTTCATGCCGGTCGAGATAGGTCGCGAAGTCGCGCCGGAAGCCGGGGTCGTCGCTGTCGAAATCGACGATCAGGCTGTCCTCGACATGCAGCGTCGCGAGCCGCTCTGCGACACGGTACTTGATCGCGAACGGCACGGTGCCGAGAAACGTGCCGCTGAACACGATCGAGCCGCGCAAATCGGTGACGTGCGTCGCAATCTCGCCGGGCACAACGTCCAGATTGCCCATCCCGTCGACGCTCGTCCATTTCTGGTCCGGCGCGAGCGAGCCGGTCAGCGTGTTGCCGGCTTCGTCGATGAAGTGAAGCTGCGACGCTCGCGCCGCGGCTTCGATCAGGCGGCCGTTGCGCGCGGCGATGTCGTCGAGCGATTCGGCGAACGCCTCGTCGAGATGCGGGCCGTAATCCTTGAACAGCACGGATTTGTTCCAGTGCTCGACAATCGCCGGCCGGATTGCGGCAAGGAACGGCGGCCCGCTCGGCGACGGCGTCGGCAGGCAAGACGAGTCGTACAGCAGCACGAAGAGATCCGCGTGCGCGAGCGCGGCGGCGATGTCGGCGGGCGGCGTGCTTTCCAGGCAGAGGGTGATCGCGTCGAGCGAGTCGGGCAGCGCGGAAAACGCGCGCAGTGCGGTGTCGCGGTTGCGGGTGTCGTAGCCGACCAGCAGCTTGCCCGTCTCGCCGCGTGCGAGCTTGTCGCGCAGCGCCGGATGGAAGCCCAGCGCGCGGTGCAGGTTCAGCATGCGTGTCTCCGGAAGCGGCGGAAGGGCCGCAGCCCTTCCGCGGGAACGGGCTGGCCGCTCAGACCGGCCAGAGCGCGGTGCCGAACGGCACCACGGCATCCTCGACCATCATGTCGACGGCCTCGGGGTGCGTGTCTTCCTTCATCCAGTCAAGCAATTCGATCTGCTGGGTTTCCTGCATGTCAATTCTCCTGTGATGAACAGCGATTCAACATGAAAGCGCGATAAAAAATTTATCGCCGCTCATTCGGTATTTTTTGAATACCGGACGAGTGGCATCGATATTAGTCTGATGAATTTGCGAATGCAATGGACCGCAAGATTTTTAGCCGATGCGTGCTAAACACGCGGATTTTGGGGGCAATTTTGCGACGACAATGGATAAGCGAAGCGATATCGGCGCTGTTTTTTATCGAATATAGGGGACATGTCGACTTAATCGATGCTTGGATTTTTTAAATCCGAATCCAATTGCGCCGATCGTTTCGGTTTACGTGATGCGCCGGACGATGGACGCGCGGTTGCACCACGCGGCACGCGCGACCGATTGCTGGCGACCGCGTGGCCGGCGGCGCGCGGCGGCATTTGAAAGTATCATCGGCCGATCGGCGCGCCGGCCCCGCAAACGCGATCGGCGCCCGCCAACAATCGGCCTGCGTATCGACGCCGCCGCGCGCTGTCGCGCCGCGCCGCCGCCGCCGGCCCGAGGCCGCACCGGCCGAGAACCACGATGGAGACACCGCGATGCGCGCAGCGCCGCAACCGGAGCACGCCGGCCGAGCACGGCCGCACACCGGCGCCACCGAACCCGACCGCATGGCCGCGTGGCGGCTCGCGATCTGCCTGTCGCTCGGCAGCGCGATCGCGCTCGGCCTCGCGCGCTTCGCGTATGCGCTGCTCTTGCCGCCGATGAAGGCCGATCTCGGCTGGACGTTCGCGCAGGCCGGCGCGCTGAACACGGCCAACGCGGCCGGCTACCTGATCGGCGCGGTCGTTTTCCCGCTCCTGTCGCGCCGCTGGCGCAGCGGCACGCTGCTCGCGTGCGGCTGCGTGCTGACAGCGCTGCTGATGGGCGCATGCGGGTTCACGTCCGCGATGAACGCGCTGCTGGTCGAGCGGCTCGCGACCGGTGTCGGCAGCGCGCTGATCTTCATCAGTGGCGGCGTGCTGGCCGCGCGGCTCGCGTCCGCGTCGCCGCGCGATGCGGGGCTGCTGCTCGGGCTCTATTACGGCGGCACGGGCTGGGGCATCGTCGCGTCGTCGCTGCTCGTGCCGGCAACGCTCGCGCATCGCGCGCACGGCTGGCAGCCAGCGTGGTTCGCGCTCGCGTTCGCATGCGTGCTGTTTTCGGCGGTGGCCGTGTCGGCCGCGCGCAGGATCGAGCGCGCACATGCGGCGCCGGCCGCACCGCGCGACGGCGCCGCGCCGGCGGCGAGCGCGAGTCCCGCTCGCTTCGCGCTCGCGCTCGGCGGTTATGGCCTGTTCGGCGTCGGCTATATCGGCTACATGACGTTCATCGTCGCGCTGCTGCGCGGCGCGGGGATGAGCGCAACGGTCGTGGCCGCTTTCTACGTGATGCTGGGCGTCGCGACCGTCGTATCGGCGCGCTTGTGGTCGGGGTTGCTCGACCGGATGCGCGGCGGCCAGGCGCTCGCTGTGCTGAACGCGCTGCTCGGCGTCGCGACACTGATGCCGGCGCTGTTCGTGCATCCGGCGGCCGCGTTCGCGTCGGGCGTGCTGTTCGGTGCGACGTTTCTTTCGGCAGTCGCGGCGACGACGGCATTCGTGCGCCACAACCTGCCGCCGCAGGGTTGGGCGAAGGGAATCAGCGCGTTCACGACGATCTTCGCGTTCGGACAGATCGCCGGGCCGGTCGCGATCGGCTGGGTGTCGGACAGCGCGGGGCTTGCACGCGGGCTTGTGTATTCGGCGCTGACGCTGTTCGCGGGCGCCGCTCTTGCAGCCGGACAGCGTGCGTTGCGCGCACCGGCGTAGCACGGGCGCCGGCGCGGGCGCGCGTCACGCGAGCAGGCGCGTGCGCCCGCGATGCATGCGCGCGCTGTGACCGGGTATTGCCGAAACCGCCGCCCTGGCGAATCCGCCGGAAACGGCGCCGTCGTCGCCCGCAAACGACGATCGCGGCGCGCGCGGCCGGTCCCGCGCGCGTGGCGCCGATTACCGCTCGATCTGCCGGTTCCAGCGCGTATCCCATTGCGCGCGGCGTGCATTGATCGCAGTCCAGTCGACCACCGTCACCTTGCGCACCAGATCGTCGACGCTGCCGAGGCTTTGCTGCATCGCCGCCGGCATCTTCGCGAGACGGTTGGTCGGGATCTGCTTGCCGGCGTCGGCCGCCTTCGTCTGCGCGGGCGCGGACAGCAGGAACTGCGCGAGCCTCTGCGCGAGCTGCGGATCCGGATTGTTCGCGACCACGCACAGATCGACGAGCAGCAGCACCGGGCCTTCCTTCGGATTCGCATACGCGACCGGAATGCCCTTGTCCTGCAGATCGCCGACGCCGGTCGGCGTCAGCGGGAACAGGCCGGCTTCGCCCGTCTGCACCATCTCGGAGATCTTCGCCGAGTTCGGAATGTATTCGACGACGTTCGGCCCGACCGTGCTCGCCCACTTGCTGAAGCCCGGCTCGACGTTCTGTTCGTTGCCGCCGAGCAGCCGGTTGATCGCGAGGAAGCCATGCAGCCCGAACGTGCTGCTCGACGCGGACTGGAACACGACCTTGCCCTTGTATTTCGGATCGGCGAAATCCATCCACGACGTCGGCGGCGCCCAGCCCTTGTCCGCGAACAGCTTCTTGTTGTACGCGATGCCGGTCATTCCGAGCTGCACGCCTGCGCCGACGTCGTCCTTCATCCGCGCGAACGGGTACAACTCCTTCAGCACCGGCGAATCGTCGAGCTTCTGGCACACGCCGAGGCTGACTGCGCGCGCCATCACGCCGTCGTCGAGGAACGCGACGTGGATCTGCGGCTTGTTGCGGTTCGCGAGCAGCTTCGCGAGCACGTCCGACGACGTGCCGGGCACGACGACGACCTTCACGTTGTTCGCCTTCTCGAAGTCGGGCAGCACCTGGCTCGTATAGGCCTTTTCCATCGGGCCGCCGTTCATGCCGATGTAGATCGTCTTCGCTTGCGCGAACGCGGGCGCCGGTGCGCCGACGCCCGCCACGCACAGTGCGGCAGCCGCCGCGATCGTTCCGAGCAGTTTCATCTTTGGGTCTCCTCTTGACGGAAAGGGCCGGTCGGCGTCGCTCGCGGTGCGAAGCGGCCGATCGAGAAAGCATCGAGCGGGGTGGCGGTTTCGCCGGTCGTGACGAGATCGGCGAGCACGTCGCCGACGCCCGGTGCGAGCAGGAAGCCGCCGCCGGAAAATCCGAACGCATGCAGCAGGTTCGGCGTGGTGCCGCTCGCGCCGATGACCGGGTTGTGGTCGGGCGTGCAGCCTTCGACGCCGCTCCACGTGCGGATCAGCAATGCGTCGCGCAGCGCGGGCAACAGCGCGCACGCGTCGCGCATCGCCGCGCGCGTCGTGTCGACCGACGGCTGGCCGAATTCGCCGTCGCCGCGGCCGCGGCCGCCGCCGATCACGCAGTTGCCGCGCGCGACCTGCCGCGCATACACGCCGCCGCCATACACGCCGAGGTTGTGCGTGATGAACGGCGGCAGCGGTTCGGTCACCCACATGTTCGGGTAGATCGGCTCCATCGGCACGGCCTCGCCGAAGCGCCCGGCGATCGTGTTCGCCCACGCGCCGGCCGAGTTGATCAGCCACGTCGCGGTGCATGCACGGCCGCCGGCATCCACATGGAAACGCGTGCCGTCGTGCCGGACGTCGTCGACCGGCGTGTGCTCGAACACGTCGGCGCCGGCCGCGCGGGCCGCACGCGCGAATGCGGGCGACACGATGCGCGGGTTCGCGTGTCCGTCGGTCGCGCACAGCGAGCCGCCGAGCGCCGCACGGCCCAGCCACGGATAGCGGCGGCGGAACGCGTCGCCGCGCATCACCTGCAGCGGCAGGCCGTGCTCGCCGGCGAGCGTCGCGTACGCGTCGAGCGCGTCGAGGTCGGCGTCGCTGCGCGCGAGACGCAAATGACCGGACACGACGAACTCGCCGTCGATGCCGATCAGCTCGGGCAGGCGGCTCCAGATGCGCCGCGCGCGCAGCGCGAGCGGCAGCTGTTCGACGGGACGGCCCTGGCAGCGCACGCCACCGTAGTTCACGCCGCTTGCCTGCGCGCCGCAATCGCGGCGCTCGAACAGCGCGACGCGCAGCCCGCGTTGCGCGAGCGCGAGCGCGGCGGATGCGCCGACAAGCCCGCCGCCGACGATCGCGACATCGTAGTGGCGGCGCTCATTCATCGCGCGCCTCGTCGGGAATCGCCGCGACGTCGTCGCCCGCGAGCGCAGCCGAGATCGGGAACGGCTTCACCGGCGGTTGTGCGCGCAACCGGCCGACCTCGGCGAGCGGCCGACCGGTTTCGGCCGCGAGCACGAGCGCGGTTGCGTCGCCGCACATGCGGCCCTGGCAGCGCCCCATGCCGGCACGCGTGAGCGCTTTCAGCCGGTTCAGTTCGGTTGCTTCGCCGCCGCGAATGCAGCGCCGCAGCGCGCCGGCGTCGATTTCCTCGCAACGGCACACGATCGTGTCGTCCGGACAGCCTGCGGCGAGCGTGGCCGGCGGCGCGAACGCCGCCTCGAGGCCGACGCGGAATGCGCGATGCCGCGCAAGCGTGCGCTCCAGTGCAGCGGCATCGGGCTTGGCCGACAGCTCCGGCGATGGTCGCGGCTTCGCGATCCCCGCGTCGTCGAGCAGCGCGAGTGCTGCGCGGCGCCCGGATGCCTCGGCCGCGTCCGCGCCGGCGATTCCGGCGCCGTCGCCCGCGACATAGATGCCGCGCACCGACGTGCGGCCGGCCGAATCGCGTTCCGGCAGCCATGCGCCGTCGAGCGGATCGAAACGGAACCGGCACCCGGCGAGATCGGCGAGCTGCGTTTCGGCGCGCAGCCCGAAGCCGAGGCCGAGCGCGTCGCATTCGATCAGCCGCGGCGGCGCGTCGTTGGCCGCTGCGCGCCATGCAAGCGCGGTGACGTGCCGCTCGCCGAGCACACGCTCGAGCGTGACGCCGGTTTCGATCGCGACGCCGTGTGCGCGCAGCCAGCCGATGTAATACAGCCCCTTTGCGAAGGACGACGGCATCCGCAACAGTGCCGGTGCGGCCGCGGCCTGCCGGCGCAGCGGACTCGTATCGAGCACGGCCGCGACGTGTGCGCCGGCCTTCGCGTACTGATACGCGACGAGATACAGCAGCGGCCCGGTGCCGGCGAACACGATGCGGCTGCCGATTGCGCAGCCCTGCGACTTCAGCGCGACCTGCGCGCCGCCGAGCGTGTAGACACCGGCGAGCGTCCACCCCGGCACCGGCAGCATGCGGTCGGTCGCGCCGCTCGCGACGATCAGATGCGAGAACGGCACGGTCGTCTCGCGGCCGTCCTGCAACGTGTCGACGCGGCCTGCACCGCACGCCCATGCGAGCGTGTTCGGTCGATAGTCGACGTACGGCAGCAGCGCGGCCATCGTCCGGTGTACGGCATCAGCTTTCGCTGCGTCGAAGCCGTACAGCGCGCGCTTGCCGCGCGAGAATGCGCCGGCGGCCGGCGGCTGGCGATAGATCTGCCCGCCCCAGCGCGCGTTTTCGTCGATCACGACCGGGCGCAGCCCCGCGTCGACGAGCGCCTCGGCCGCGCGCACGCCGGCCGGCCCCGCGCCGACGATCACCGGTCGCAGTGCATCGCTCATGATGCGTCTCCGGCTGCGGCGGGCTGCGCATTCGTGAGAATCCGCATGCCCGCGGCGATCGGGGTCGAGCATGCGCGCACGCGCGCACCGGCTTCGGTGCGCACCCAGCAGTCCTGGCACGCGCCGATCAGGCAGAAGCCCGCGCGCGGCTTGCCGCTGAATTCGCTCACGCGCACACGGCGTTGCGCGACGAGGATCGCGGTAAGCACGGTGTCGCCGGCGAGTGCGTGTGCAGGCCGGCCGTCGAGCGTGAATGCGACGGCGTCGCGCTCGCGCTCGGCAACGCGCACGAACTGCGCGCCGTCGTCGGCGGCATCGGTTGAACGGGATACGGAAGTCATCGTCAATGTTGGCCGATCAGAATGCGGTTCAGGCCGTACACGCGATCAAGCAGCAGCATCGCGCCGGCCGTGATGAAGATGACGAGCGTCGATACCGACGCCATCATCGGATCGATCGATTCGGTCGCGTACATGTACATGCGCACCGGCAGCGCGACCGTTTGCGGCGACGTGACGAAGATCGACATCGTCAGTTCGTCGAAGCTGTTGATGAACGCGAGCAGCCAGCCCCCGGTAATGCCGGGCACGATCATCGGCAGCGTGATGCGGCGGAACGTCGTCCACGGATCGGCGCCGAGCGAGCACGCAGCGTGCTCGACGCTGCGGTCGAGCCCCGCGACGGATGCGAGCACGAGCCGCATCACGAACGGCGTGACGACGATCACGTGCGCGGCCACCAGCCACGCGAACGAGCCGGTCGCGCCGATCAGCGCGAAGAAGCGAAGCAGCGCGATGCCGAGCACGAGACCGGGGATCACGAGCGGCGACAGCAGCAGCCCGTTCAGGAACGCACGGCCTGGAAACGTCGCGCGGCCGATTGCGAGCCCTGCCGGCAATGCGATCGCGAGCGACAGCGTGGCCGATGCGAACGCGAGCTTCACGCTGTTCGCGAACGCGGTGACGAAGTCCGGATAGTCGAGAATCGCGCGGAACCAGCGCAGCGACAGACCGTGCGTGGGCAGCGTCAGCGTCTCGTCCGGCGTGAACGCGACCAGTACGACGATCGCGAGCGGCGCGAGCACGAACAGGATCACGAGCGTGTGGAACGCGAGCGCGAAGGGGCCGTTCTTTCTCATCGGGAAGCGCCTCCGAGGGTGCGCGCGTAGCGGCGTTCGAGCACGCGGTAGTAGGTGAGCATCACGACCAGGTTCGCGACGAGCAGCAGCACCGCGATCGTCGCGCCGAGCGGCCAGTTCAGCGAACCGAGGAACTCGTCGTAGACGGTGGTTGCCGCGACCTTGAGGCGCCGGCCGCCGAGCAGGCCGGGAATCGCGAACGCGCTTGCCGATAGCCCGAACACCATCAGGCTGCCGGACAGCACGCCGGGCATCAGTTGCGGCACGACGATGCGGCGCAGTGTGGTGAAGGGCGACGCGCCGAGCGACAGCGCCGCATGCTCGGTCTGCGGATCGAGCCGCTGCAATGCGGTCCACACCGGGATCACCATGAACGGCAGCATCACGTGCACGAGCGCGATCACGATCGCGAACGTCGTGTATTCGAGCTTGTACGGGCCGAGGCCGACGAGCGCGAGCGTCTGGTTCACGAGGCCGCTCGTGTTCAGCAGCATGCTCCAGCCAAACGCGCGCACGACGACCGACACGAGCAGCGGCGCGAGGATGACGAGCAGGAACAGCGAACGCCACGGATCGCGCATTTTCGACAGCACGTATGCTTCCGGCGTGCCGATCGCGACGCAGATCGCGGTCGTGAGCGCGGCGATGCCGAACGTGCGCGCGAAGATCGTATGGAAGTACGATGCGCCGAGCACTTCCGCGTAGTTGCCGAAGTGGAACGCGGCGATCGGGCCGGTGGCCGGATCGTAACGGTAGAACGTCAGCACGAACGTCATTGCGAGCGGCACGAGCACGAGCGCGGCGAACAGCGCGAACGCGGGTGCGCACATCAGCCACAGCGGCGCATGCGCGCGCCATGTCGCGCGCAGCGCGCGGCCGCCGGCCGCACCGCGCGGTGCGGTATCGGACGGCGCGGCTGCGGCTGCGCTCGGCAGCGGGCGGGTCGGCTGTGCCATTCAGGCCTCCCGGCGCATCACGCGCACCGCGTCGCTGTGCCAGTCGACGCCGACCGGTGCACCCTCCGCGAGCGGCTCGGCGCCTTCGTTCTGGCAGCACACGAGCACTTCGCCGAGCGCGCTGTCGACGCGGTACAGCCACTGGCTGCCGAGGAAGAAGCGGCTCGTGACGGTCGCGGCGAAGCGGCCGGCGCCGGGCGCGCACAGCCGCAATTTCTCGGGACGGATGCAAACCGACACGGCATCGCCGATGCGCACGTCGCGCTCGCGCGCGGGCAAATGCGCGGTGCGCCCCGTTTCCGCGAGATCGTGGCCGAGGTCGATCCGGATCGCATCGCCGTCGTGCGCGACGATCGTGCCGGGCAGCAGGTTGGCCTTGCCGATGAACTGCGACACGAAAGGGTTCTCCGGGCGTTCGTACGCGCGGTATGGCGTATCCGTCTGCGTGATGCGCCCGGCCTCCATCACGACCACGCGATCGCTGATCGACAGCGCTTCCGATTGATCGTGCGTGACCATGATCGTCGTCGTGCCGATCTTGCGCTGGATCGCACGCAGTTCGAACTGCATGTCCTCGCGCAGCTTCGCGTCGAGGTTCGACATCGGCTCGTCGAGCAGCAGCACCGGCGGTTCGATCACGACCGCGCGCGCGATCGCGACGCGCTGCCGCTGGCCGCCGGACAGCTCGCGCGGGTAACGGTGCGCGAGCGCGTCGAGACGCACGAGCGCAAGCGCGGCGCGGATGCGATCCGCGCGCTCGGCCTTGTCGATGCCGCGCATGTCGAGCCCGAAGCCGACGTTCTCGGCCACGCTCATGTGCGGAAACAGCGCATAGCTCTGGAACACGATGCCGAGCCCGCGGCGGTTCGGCTTCATGTGCGTGATGTCCCGCCCGTCGAGCGTGACGCGGCCGCGCGTGACGTCGACGAAGCCGGCGATCATCTGCAGCGTCGTGGTCTTGCCGCAGCCTGACGGCCCGAGCAGCGACACGAACTCGCCTTGCTCGACCGACAGGTTGACGTCCGCGACGGCGGTGAGGTTGCCGAACGATTTCGTCAGATCCGTAAGCGTGAGAAACGACATGGGATGCTCCGGGTGTGCGCACCGGATGGCCGGTGCGTCATTGACGCGGACTCTAGCCAGCCATATTTCGGCGCGTCAATTTGGAATTCTGTTCAACGAGAGGAATTTCGGAAAAATTCCGATGAGTGGAACGGATACGCGCGCCCGCAAAAAATCGTTCCGTTCAATGAAGCGCGGCCGGGCCGTGAAATCGCACGTCAATCCGGTGCACACCCGGATGCCCGGCGTTTTTCGGCGGGACGACAATGACGTTTCACGTATTCCATTGAACGAAATCATCGAGGAGAACCGGCATGCAGGAATCCCCTTTGCGCGGAACGTCGCGTGGCGCGCGCATGCCGCATCCGGACGACGACGCAGCAGCGAACGCAGCCGGCGCGCCGGGCAGCGGCATGCTGCAGCGCGCGTTCGCGATTCTGCGCGCACTGGCCGGCATGCAGCAGGACGGCGTGCGCGTCACGCACCTCGCGAAGGCGGTCGGCCTGACGCAGGGCACCGCGCACCGGATCCTGCAGTCGCTGATCGCCGAGGGAATGGTTGAGCAGGACGAGCAATCGAAACTGTATCGACTGAGTGTCGATTTCTTCGCGCTTGCCGCGCTGGCCGGTAATCCGAGCAGCATGCGCACGTTGTGCCGGCCTGCGCTGCTGCGGCTGTGCGCGAGCCTCGGCGAGACGATCTTCCTGCTCGTGAAGAGCGGCTTCGACGCAGTGTGCCTCGATCTGTGCGAAGGCCCGTTTCCGATCCGCTCGTTTACCGGCGACATCGGCGGGCGCATCGCGCTCGGCGTCGGGCAGGGCAGCCTCGCGATCCTCGCGTTCCTGCCCGAAGCGGAGCGCGAGGAAGTGATCCGCTTCAACGTGCCGCGCATTCGCGGCTACGGCGTGCTCGACGAGGTGTACCTGCGCACCGAGATCGAACGCGTGCGGCAACTCGGCTACGCAGGCCGCAACAGCGGCGTGCTCGACGGGATGGCCGGCGTTGCGGTGCCGATCCTCGATCGCACCGGCTACCCGGTCGGTGCGCTGAGCGTCGGCACGCTCGCGTCGCGGCTCGGCGACGACCGGATGCCGATGGTCGTCGAATTGTTGCGCCGCCAGGCCGATGCGATTGGCCCGCGTACGAATCCGTTCGACGCCGCGCTGCGTCGGCCGATGCACGGGCTCTCCGGGAAAACCGCATAGACGCGCGTGAGCGCATCGTACGTCGCCGTTTCGTCGGCTTGCTTACGCAAGCCATTCACGTCCGATCCACATGCGCCGCGTCCCGCGAGCCTGCATGCTTTCCATTGGCTTGCCGACGTACACCTTGCACCGCAGTCTCCGCCTCACTCGCCTCCATTCGATTTTCAACTGCAGGCCAGTTGAACATTTCATTTCTTGATGTGATTGCGGCTGGATACCATCCAGCCACTGTCTATACAAGCCGACCGGCGCGTATGGCCAGCATCAACGAAACACAACACAACATCGACAAGAAAGTTTGGAGACGACATGACGGAGATGATGCGAACGATGGACGGGAGCGGGCGTAGCGCGCGCAGAGGCGCGGCCGTCGCCATCGCGATCGCGTTTGCCGGCGCCGCGCACGCGCAGTCGACGGTCACGCTGTACGGGATCGTCGACGCCGGCGTGACCTACGCGAACAACGTGAAGGGCCATGCGCTGTGGCAATTCACGGGCGGCAACGAATCGGGGCCGCGCTGGGGCCTGATCGGCAGCGAGGATCTCGGCGGCGGGCTGAAGGCGAACTTCCGGCTCGAGAACGGCTTCAACGTCGCGAACGGCGCGCTCGGGCAGGGCGGACGGATGTTCGGACGCTCCGCGTGGGTCGGCCTGAGCGGCGCGAACTGGGGCGCGGTGACGCTCGGCCGCCAGTACAACTCGACGCAGGACATCCTCGGCTCGCTGCAGATGAGCAGCTTTCTCGCGCAGTACTCGACGCACCCGTTCGACAACGACGACATCAACAACACGTTCCGCACCAACAACGCGATCAAGTACGTATCGCCGACGATCGCCGGGCTGCAGGCGAATCTGATGTACGGGTTCTCGAACGCGACGGGCTTCGCGAACGACAACAGCTGGAGCGCCGGGCTCACGTACGTACACGGGCCGCTCAATGCCGGCGCCGCGTACGCGCGCGTGAACCATCCGGCGGCCAGCGCGACGGGCGCGGTCGCGTCCGACAACTACTACCCGGGCGCGGCGTCGGTGTTCGGCGCCGGCTTGTCGGGCGCGGTGCGCCAGCAGATCTGGGGCGCCGGCGCGAGCTACACGATCGGGCCGGCGACGCTCGGGCTGCTGTACACCGGTTCGAATTTCGGCCAGGCGACGGGCGGCGCGCTGCGCTTTGGCAACTACGAAGGCAGCGTGCGATACCTGATCACGCCCGCGCTGATGGCCGCAGCCGGCTACACCTATACGAAGGTCGCGCGCGGCGACGACGGCGGCCACTATCAGCAGGTGTCGGCGGGCTTGCAGTACCTGCTGTCGAAGCGCACCGACGTGTACGTGAACGGCTTCTTCCAGAAGGCGTCGTCCGGTGTCGGTCACGCGTGGATCGACGGCACCGACGGGCCGTCGTCGACGCAATCGCAGGTCGCGGTGGTGGTCGGCATTCGCCAGAAGTTCTGAGGTCCTGACGCGTTCGCGCGTGCCCCGAAGGAGTCAACGATGAAATTCAAACTGTTGCTGGCGGCGCTGCCGTTCGTCGGGATGTACACCGGCGGCGCGCTCGCCGAAGTGCGGCCGCTGCTGTTCGGCCTGCCGTTCCTGCTCGTGTGGAACCTGCTCTGGATGGCGGCCACCGCCGCGATTCTCGCGATCCTGTTCCACCTCGACGAACGCGATGCGCGCGACGGGCAACGCGAACGCGACTTGGCCCGCGACGGCCGCACGGGAGACGCGCGATGAATGCATCGATCATCATCATCGCGGCGTTCGCCGTGTTCGCGCTCGCGATCGGCGTGATGGCGCGGCGCGGCCGCAAGCTCACGCTTGAACAGTGGGCAGTGGGAGGGCGCGGTTTCGGTTCGCTGCTCACGTTCCTGCTGATGGCCGGCGAGGCGTTCTCGACGTTCTCGTTCCTCGGTGCGAGCGGCTGGACCTACAGCAAGGGCGTGCCCGCGTTCTACATCCTGTCGTACGGCTGCCTCGCATTTGTGATCGGTTACTGGATGCTGCCTGCGGTGTGGCGCTACGCGAAGGCGCGCGGGCTCGTGTCGTTCGCCGACTACTTCGCGTCGAAATACGACAGCCGCGCGATCGGCGTGCTCGTGTCGGTGGTCGCCGTGTTCGCGATGGTGTCGCTGTTGATGATCCAGCTTCGCGGCCTCGGCGTGATCGTGTCGGAGATGTCGTACGGGCTGATTCCGCAGGCGGCCGCGATCTGGATTGCCGCGACGCTGATGGCCGTGTACATGGTCGTGTCTGGCATTCACGGCTCGGCGAGCATCGCGATCTTCAAGGACGTGCTGATTCTGGCGATCGCGATCTTCCTCGGCCTGTATCTGCCGATCCACTACTACGGCGGCCTGGGCGAGATGTTTGCGAAGATCGACGCCGCGCATCCCGAACTGCTGCGCATGCCCGAGCACGGTTTCAACCTCAGCTGGTACAACTCGACGATCCTGCTCACGTCGCTCGGCTACTACCTGTACCCGCACGGCTTCACCGCGATCTACGTCGCGAAGGACGAACGCGCGTTGCGCCGCAACGTGATCCTGATGCCGCTGTACCAGGTGCTGATCGCGTTCCTGTTTCTCGTCGGCTTCGCGGCCGTGATGACCGTGCAAGGGCTCGAAGGCGCACAGACCGACCTCGCGCTGCTGCGGCTGGTGAAGCAGACGTTCCCGGCATGGTTCGTCGGCATCGTCGGCGGCACGGGACTTCTGACCGCGCTGGTGCCGGGCTCGCTGATCATGCTGAACGCATCGACGACGATCGCACGCAACATCTATCGGGAAGGCTTCGCACCTCATGCGACCGATCGCCAGGTAACGCGCGTCGCGCGGATCGCGCTGCCGATCTTCACGCTGGTGGTCGTGTATTTCGTGCTGCGCGGGGGCGCGACGTTCGTCACGCTCGCGATCTTCTCGTCGAGCCTGCTCACGCAGCTCGTGCCGATGCTCGCGTCGAGCTTTCTGAAGCGGCCGTTCGGTACGCGCGAAGGCGCGTTCGCCGGGATCGTGGCCGGCGCGATCGTGATCGCAATGACGAACTACTACGGCGTGACGCTCGCGTCGCTGTTCCCCGGCGCGTCGAGCACGCTGACGTCGATCAATCCGGGGCTCGTCGCGCTTGTCGCGAACGCAGTAGTGTTCATCGCGATCAGCGCGGTGCAGCGCAAGCTGAAGGCGCGGGTGTCCGCGCCGGCCCGCTCCGCGTAACGACCGCTGCGGCCGGCCGCCGGGCGGTTGTTCCGCTCGGCGGCATTCGCATCATTTCGAACCGAAACAGGACTCCAGACGATGACCACCGACGACAGGCACGCCGACCGGCGCGAAGCAATCGATACGCTGATCGCGAACGGCTGCGTAATCACGATGGACCCGCAGCGCCGCGTGATCGGGAACGGCGCGGTTGCGGTAAGCGGCGATCGTATCGTCGCGGTCGGCGACACCGCGGAGCTGCAGGCGCGCTACCGCGCCGCGCGCACGATCGATGCGCGCCGCAAGGCCGTGCTGCCGGGGCTGATCGATTCGCACGCGCACGCGGGGCACGCGATGCTGCGCACGATCGGCGGCGCGGACGGCGATGCATGGTCGGCCGCGGCCGAAACGATCTACACGCGCGCATCGGACGAGGCGTTTTGGGAAACCGAATCGCATCTTGCGGCGCTCGAGCGGCTGAAGGCCGGCGTGACGACGGGTGTGTCGCTGCTCGGCGGCGGCAATTCGATCATGCGCGTCGACGATCCGGTCTATGCGAGGCGTCATTGCGATGCGGTGGTGCGCACCGGCACGCGCTCGATCGTCGCCGTCGGCCCGTCGCGCCCGCCCGCGCCGCGCGCTTATACGCGCTACACGCCGCACGGCGCCGATACGCAAGACATCGATTTCGACACGATGTACGACGTGTGCGAGGACATCGTCGACGCGTGCCACGGCGATGCCGGCGGCCGGATCAGGATCGCGCTCACGCTGCCGGTGTACGGGCCGCAGCACGATCCGGAACTCGCACAGTACGAGCGCGAGTTTCGCGACCAGGCGGCGCGCTATCGCGCGCTCGCGCGCGAGCGCGGGCTGACGTTCACGCAGGACGGCCATCGCGCCGGCACGCTCGCGTTCGCACATCGCGAGCTCGGGCTGCTCGGCCCGACGTCGTTCATGTCGCACAGCATCGATCTGACCGACGACGACGTCGCCGCGTGCGTGGAGACGGGTACAGCGATCGTTCACAATCCGAGTGCGATCATGTCGATCATCGGCCGCTGCCCGGTGCCCGAGCTGATCGATGCGGGCGTGACGGTCGCGATTGCATCGGATGGCGCGGCGCCCGATCGCGGCTACGACATGTTCCGTCACATGTGGCAGTGCATGCACTACCATCGCCGCCATTTCCGCGACCCCGACGTGCTGCCGCACGGCAAGGTGCTCGAGATGGTGACGATCGATGCGGCGAAGGCCCTGTCGCTCGATCGCGAGATCGGCTCGCTCGAAGCCGGCAAGCTCGCCGACGTCATCCTCGTCGACCTGTTCCGCCCGCACATGATGCCGATGAACATGCCCGTGCACCGCGTCACGTGTTTCGCGAATGCGGCCGACGTGTGCATGACGATGGTCGGCGGGCGCGTGCTGATGGAGGATCGCCGTGTTCTGTCGGTCGACGAAGGCGAGATTCTCGAACGCGTGATGACGGTAGCGGACACGATGATCGAGCGCAGCGGCCTGCATCCTCTGCTCGACGCGCCGAAGACGCTGTGGCGGCGTAGCCGCTACTGAGCGCTGTCGCGGTCGCGGTGCTTCGCACGGCGCCCGATCGGCGCGGCCGGCCCCAATAGGGGCGGTTTTTTTGCTATCTCCGTTGACGGGGCGTGCTAGGATTTCCGTCAAACAACTCCGGAGACTGCTATGCCGTTCATCTGTGAAAACGTTGAATGCCGTGCCGTGCTGGCTCGCGGGCAAGTCAAGGCCAGTCACGAAGACGCCGGGTGGTGCTTTTACTGCCCGGACTGCAAGGCCCGGAACGAGTTGATGGAGGTCGGCGTGCCAGGCGGTCCCGTCGAGTTGATTCAGCCGGAGCGAGCCGGTCCGCCGCACCGCATCATTGCGACGGCCCGCGTGCTGGAGGACGGCCGCTTCGCGGCGCAACTGCGCGTTCAGCGTGCGCTCCCCGTGAAAGGCACCTACGCGGCCGAAGAGCGCTGGGATGAGCTCGGCGTATTCGCCGATGCACAGGAAGCGGTCGCGCACGCGAAGTCGTTCGCGACGGACCTGTTGGCACGGGCCGCGTAGCCGCAAGCCGCCCGCCTGCCGACCCGCATGCCGCCGTCACGGCACCGCGCTGCGGCCCGATGTCGCGACGTGCGGTCGCGCCGGCGCGCGGACACGTCGGGCTGCCGCGCGCGTCATGCCGCCGCGCTTTCGCGCAGCCTGAACTGCGCGACTGCGTCGCTGAGCCGCGCGCCCTGATCTTCCAGCGACAGCGCCGCGGCAGCGGCCTCTTCGACCAACGCGGCGTTGCGCTGCATCGTCTGCTCCATCTGGATCACGGCCGCATTCACCTGTTCGATGCCGGACGTTTGCTCGTCGAACGCGATGCTCGTTTCGCCCATGATCGCGTTCACGCGCTCGACCGCCGCGACGAGTTCCGTCATCGCTGCGCCGGCGAGCGCGACGAGACTGCTGCCGTCTTCGACGCGTTGCGTCGAATCGCCGATGAGTTCGCGAATTTCCTTCGCGGCCGACGCGCAACGCTGCGCGAGCCCGCGCACCTCCGTGGCGACCACCGCGAAACCACGCCCCTGTTCGCCGGCGCGCGCCGCTTCGACGGCGGCGTTCAGCGCGAGGATGTTCGTCTGGAACGCGATGCTTTCGATTACGCCGACGATGCCGGAAATGCGCGCCGAGCTGTTCGATATCGACGACATCGTTTCGACGACGCGCTGCATCGCATCTCCGCCACGCGTCGCGATCCCGGCGGCGCCTTCGGCGTAAGTGCGGGCGTCGCGTGCGTTGTCCGCGTTCTGGCGTACGGTCGCGGTCAGCTGCTCGACACTTGCCGCTGCCTGCTGCAGCGACACGGCCTGCTGCTCCGTGCGCGTGGACAGATCGACGTTGCCGCTCGCGATCGTGCGCACGTCGCCGACGATCGTCTCCGTGCTCGCGCGCACCTGCGTGACGGTTTCGACGAGGCCGTCCTGCATCCGCTTCAACGCGCCCAGCAGATACGCCATTTCGTTTTCGCCACGAATGGCGACCGTGCCGGTCAGGTCGCCTTTCGAGATCCTGTCGAACTGCGCGACGGCCAGATGGATCGGCGCGATGATCGCCTTCGCGAGCACGCGCTGCGCAATGAAGCCGATCACCAGTGCGAACGCGGCGACGGCCGCCATCGCCCACACGATCCGGTGGAAACGCTCGCCGGCCGCGTCGTAGCGCGCCTTCTGGCGCGCGACCTGGAACGCTTCGAGCGCGTCGATCGCATCCTGGTACGCGGTGAAGAGCGCGGGCGGCGTGTTGCGGTGCGTGTCGAGGAAGTCGAACGAATTGTCCTGGTCCAGCTGCGACATCGCCTTCAGGAATACCTGGTCGAGCAGCGTGCGGCGCCGGCTCTCCAGCGTATCGAACAGCGTTTGCTCGTCGGCGTCGCGTGCATGCAGCCGCGCGTACGCATCCAGTTCGTCGTTGCTTTGCTTGAGAAGCGTGTGCAGCTGCGCGATTTCCGTCTTCGCGGGCTGTCCGGCGCTGATGATCTGCGCGACGTCGCTCACGCGCTCGCGCAGCACGAGCATGCGCTCGGAGCTGGTTTTCAGGTGCAGCAGCGACGCGGTGTCGTCGCGGTACATCGCCTCGAGCGAGTTGTTGCCGGCGTAGAGCGCGGCAATGCACGCGCCGACGACCAGCACGAGCAGCGTCGTATAGCCGGCGATAGTCGCGACGAGTCCGCCGCGGATGGTGAGTTTTCGCATGACGTTCCCTTGCCGGCGGCCCGAAGGGCGACCGACGGCGGATATGAATTCCGGATCACGAACGACGAGCGGCGCCGCATCGCAATGCGGGGCGCTGGGATTGCGTACGGGATAACGGCACGCGCGGGCGAACGGTTTTGTCTGCACGCGACGTCGATCTGAGCGTGCGCGACACGAGGATGTTCGGGATCCGGAAACGGGGGAATGAACGCGTCGTTCCGGGAAACGGCAACGCGCGGGGCGTCGGGTGCGCATCGCCGCCCGGCATGCACCGGAACCGCTTGGTGCGCCCGGTTATCGGCCGGCGATTTGCGCGCAGTCGCAGCGCCGGACGGAACGCGCGCCGTGCGTGAAAGCGCCTGCCTGAAGGAAAGACGAAGAGACGCAGTGCGCGCGGCGCATTCGCGCGGCGGTGCGCGGACGGCCGCACCGGATACGATCGCAGCTGCCGCGCACGCGCGAAATCAGCTGCCGGTCTGGAACCCCAGCGCCGCCGCCTTCGCGCGCAATTCCGAGAAACGTTCGGCGGTCGGATTGGCCGCCATTTTCGCCGGATCGACGCCGGATACCGAGCTGGACGGCGAAGGTGCGGTGGCGCCTGCGCACGCTCCGGCGAACGGCCCCTGCGCGACCGTGAACGCCGGCGCGTCCGTGCGCGGTGCGCCGCCCAGATCGAGTGCGTACGCGAGATTGAAGGTTGCCGGATCGCTGCCGCGCACGCCGAGCGGCTTCAGTCCGAAGCGCCACTGCAGCAGCGCGTGAATCGAACTCGGATCGAACGGATAGCGCGTTACCGTGCCCGCGCGGACACGCGGACCGAGCAGTGCAAGCGGCACGCGACAGCCGAGCTTGCCGTCGTTGCCGAGTGCCAGCTCGTTGTTGCTGATCGGCCGGGTCGGCGGTACGACGTGCTCGAGAAAGCCGCCCCATTCGTCGTACACGACGATCATCAACGTGCGGCTCCACGCGGGACTCGTGCGCAGCGCGTCATACACCTGGTTCAGAAATGCCTGGCCGTTGCGGATGTCCGCATGCGGATGGTCGTCGGCGGACGTCCCTTCCTGCTCGCCCGCGAATGCCGGGTCGACCATGCAGAACGACGGCAGCGTTCCCGCTGCCGCGTCCGACAGGAATGACGAGAACGGGTGCGAGATGCCAACATGGCGCGTACCGTACAGCGCGGTGAACGGCACGTCGTGATAGTAGTAGTTGCAATCGACTTTGGCGTCGCTCAGGTTGTCCCAGATCGTGCGGAGCGACGAGGTGTCCACGGAGTCGGTGAGACGATCCGTGGCGCCGCTGTGCAGGTAAATGCGATTCGGAAACGTGTTGGCCAGGATGCCGGTGAAGTAAAAGTCGCCGATCGTGTAGCTGCTCGCGACCGCGCTGAAGAACGGCAGGTCCGCCTGCGTGTAGTAGCCGATCGGCAGCAGATCGCCCTGCGTCAGGCTCGTGCCCGGCGTGAGGAGCCAGCCGTTCATCTCGCCCGAAGCCAATTGTGTGCGGCCGCCCTGGTACGTGTGGTTCGGATCGTGGTACGCGCACGCCTGATAGCCGTACGCGGGATCGGCCGAGAGCGCGAAGGGCGCGTGCGTCGCGCCGAACGCATCCTTGAACTGCCGGTTGGCGGGCATGCCCTCGGCGCCCGGAACCCAGCTCAGGTAGTGATCGAACGAACGATTCTCCATCGTGACCAGCACGATATGGTCGATGCCGGAACTTGCGGGGTCGGGCAGCGCCGGCCGCGGCAGGCTGTAGCGGTTGCCCGCGTTAGGCGAGGGCGTGTCGCCGATCGACGGTGCGGCCGCGTTGCCGTCCGGGCTCGATATGTCGCCGTCGCCGCCGCCCCCGCAACCCGGCAGCGCGACGCTGCCGGCCACCGCGGCAACTCCGGCGAGAAAACGGCGGCGATCGTAGCGCCGATATCCATTCGTATCGTCCATGACTGCGTCTCCTTCATTATTGGATGCGGCGCAGGCGAGCCCGGCACGCATCGCAGCCGCGGAGCGATGCGCACTCGCGGTCCCAAGGAATGCGAGCGGCGGAAACGCGCAAACCGCGTTCCCGTCGACGCCCGTTCATGCTTCTTCGCCCATGCGCCGCGGTGCGGGACCTCGCTCGCAGCCCGGCCGCACCGGTCATGCAGCGTGCGAGTATCGTCGCGCCGTTCGCGCGCACGCCGCCGACAATGCCATCGTCATACGTTTGTTCGACGCCATTGCGCGGCACGTCGAGCAAAAAGGAATCGGTGGCTCGCCAATGCAAACGGGCGCCGCACTCGTGCGACGCCAGCTGGTACGTGCGGCCGGCTGCCGCCGGTTGCGCTGCCGGTTCAGTTGTAAATGTCGAATGAGAAGTATTTCTTCGCGATGCGCTGATATGTGCTGGCGTGACGGCCCGCGCCCGGCCATGCGCGGGCCGCTGGACGTGCGCCCGGTGGTGCAGGCGCTCGCGAAGACCGGGAAATGCGGTGAGTCAGTGCCGGTGCGCGGCGGCCCCCATGCGCGCCATACTGCGCCGGTAGCCGGCCGGCGAGAACGCAGCGTTGAGCGCGGCCATCGCCGCGACCACGCCGACATGCATCCACCATGCGATCGCGAAGCCGCCGCCCGCGTCGCGCAGCCAGCCGATCAGCCAGGGGCTCGCCGCGACCGTCAGAAAGCCGACGCCCTGCACGAAGGCGGCGAGCGCGCCCGCGAACCGCGCATCGGGCAAATGGTCGAGCGTGACGATCAGGCTCATCGAGAAGAAACCGCCCAGTCCCAGGCCGACGCTCGCGACCCAGAGCCACGGCGCGAACGCGGGCATCGTTGCGAACCCGGCGAAGCCTGCGGCCTGCAATGCGAGCGTGAGCCACAGCATGGGGCGGCGATCGGACGAACGTTTCGCGAGCAGCGGCATCGCGAGCGCGCCAGCCGCCTGGAGCAGCGCCATTCCTGCGAGCAGATTGCCGCTTGCCTGCGCGCTCATGCCGACGCTCTGATAGAACGCGGGCAGCCACGCGACGAGACTCGCGTAACCGCTATTGCTCAAGCCGAAGAACAGCGCGAGCTGCCACGCACGCGGAATGCGGACGAACGCGCTCACGCGCGCCGCTGCCGGCAGCGCATTCACCGCATCGGACGGCGCCTTCGCGCGCCACAGTGCGAGCGTGACGAGCGCGGGCAGCGCCCATACGGCGAGCGACAGGTGCCAGCCGCCGTGCGTGGCGAGCCACGGGCTCGCGACCGCGCCGAATGCGCCGCCGCCGACGAGCGCCGCCGAATAGAGGCCCATCGCGAGCGGCAGCCGGTCGACGAACCAGCGTTTCGCGAGGCCCGGCGCGAGCGACTGGATTACCGCGACGCCCGCGCCCGCGACGATCGCCGTCACGACGAGGCCCGTGCTGCTGCCGGCCCACAGGCGTGCGCTGCAGCCGGCAGCAATCAGTGCGAGCGCGGCGAGCATCGCGCGCGGTTCGCCGACGCGCCGCGCGAGCCGCACGCCGATGCCGGCGACGACGCCCATCAGCACGAACGGCAGCGTAGTCAGCAGCGCGGCCGCGCGAAAGCCGAGGCCGGTGTCGGCGCGCACGACATCGAGCACCGGGCCGAACGCGGTCAGGAACGGGCGCAGGTTGAGACCGGCCAGCACCAGCAGTAAGAGCGCGCTGCGGGACGCGGAAGCCGCGCGCGTGCGGGGAACGGCTTGCGCGGTGCCGGATTCGGTCATCGGAATGCTCCAGAGGACGGGCCGTGGCCCTGTGATGCGATGCCGAAAGGGTAAAGGCGCGCCCGTCCAGAGGAAAATTAAATATTCGACTGGTGATCAGTGCGGATTGCGATGGCGCCGCGCGCGCCTAGGCAGCCGGCGCGTGCGGTTGCCGTGCCGCGTCACGTGTTGCGACCAGCATCCGGATCCGTGCACGATCGGCCGGCGTCGCAGGCGTGAACACCACGAGCGTCAGATCGGGATGGCTGATCGCCGAGAACGCCGAGTATTCGAGCGCGATCCGGCCGGCCTGCGCATGGCGGATTTCCTTCGTTCCTTCGTGCTGGGAATGGATGTCGTGGCTGCGCCACATCGCGTCGAATTCGGCGCTCGTCGTACGCATCTCGTCGACGAATGCCTGCACTGCCTGCGTCGCACCGCAGCGCGCGACGTCGGCGCGAAACGCGCCTACCGCGAATCGCGCGACGCGTTCCCAGTTCGGTTGCGCATGGCGCACGCCGGCATCGCCGAAGATCAGCCGCAGGATATTGCGCGCGGGCGGCGGCAGCGTCGCGTAGTCGGTGAGCGTCGCGGCGGCCGCGTCGTTCCACGCGACGACGTCCCACGTCGCCGTGCGCACGATCGCGGGGCTCGACTCGAGCGAATCGAGCACGTGCTGCAAACCGGGCGTCACGCCGTTGCTCGCGCGATACCGGACTTCCGGCGGATGGCCGACGCCGATCAGGAACAGGTGCTCGCGTTCGGCGTCGTTGAGCAGCAGCGCGCGAGCGAGCCGGTCGAGCACGTCGGCCGACGGTGCGCCGCCGCGCCCCTGTTCGAGCCACGTGTACCAAGCCGCGCTCACGTTCGCGCGCTGCGCGACTTCCTCGCGCCGCAGGCCCGGCGTGCGGCGGCGCGCGACGGGCAGCCCCAGCGCGGCCGGGTCGAGTTTCTCGCGGCGATCCCGCAGGTATGCGCCGAGCAGGTTGTCGGATGCGTCTGCCATAGCCTGTTAGTTCGTTTACCGGTAAACCGTCACGTCTTCACGGCGCACGACGGTCGACAGATAGTAAGCCTCCAATTCATCCGGAGGTATCGAACATGCGTGTCTTCGTTACGGGAGCGTCGGGTTTCGTCGGCTCCGCGGTGGTCGCCGAACTCGTCGCGGCCGGGCATTCGGTGCTGGGCCTCGCGCGTTCCGACGTGGCCGCGGCGGCAGTTGCGGCAGCGGGCGCCGACGTCCATCGCGGGTCGCTCGAGGATTTGCAGAGTCTTGCGCGGGGCGCCGAGGCCGCCGACGCGGTCATCCACACGGGATTCAACCACGACTTCTCGCGCTTCGCGGAAAATTGCGAACTCGATCGCCGCGCGATCGACACGATCGGCGCGGTACTCGCCGGGTCGGCGCGGCCGCTGCTGGTCACGTCGGGCCTCGCGCTCGTCGCGCCCGGTCGTGCGGCGACCGAGGACGATCCGCACGTGCCGGTGTCGCCTGCCTATCCGCGCGCGTCCGAAGCGGCCGCCGTCGCGCTGGAAGCGCGCGGCGTGTGCGCGTCCGTCGTGCGCCTGCCGCCGTCCGTGCACGGCGACGGCGACCACGCGTTCGTGCCGCGGCTGATCGCGTTCGCGCGAGAAAAGCGCGAGTCGGCTTATCTCGGCGACGGCGGCAATCGCTGGCCGGCCGTGCACCGGCTCGATGCGGCGCGCGTATACCGGCTCGCGGTCGAGCGCGGTGTCGCAGGCGAGCGCTATCACGCGGTCGACGATACCGGCGTGCCGTTTCGCGAGATCGCGGCGGTGATCGGCCGCCGCTTGAACGTGCCGGTCGTGTCGAAATCGGCCGAGCAGGCCGGCGAACACTTCGGCTGGTTCGCGAGGTTCGCCGGAATGGATGCGCCCGCAACGAGCGAGCGTACGCGTGCACTGCTCGGCTGGGCGCCGACGCAGCCCGGATTGCTGGCCGATATCGACCGGCCGCGATACTTCGAAGCGTGACGAACGCGTGCGTGCGGCCAGCGAGCAGGACGTCGCCGGCCCGCGATCGGTCATTGCACCGGATGCAGATCCTGCAACAGCGTGGGCAGCAGTTCCGACACGGTCGGATGAATGTGCATCGCGCGGCTGATCGTCGTGTACGGCGCGCCGGCGGCCATCACGTCGAGCAGCCCGTGCACCACTTCGTCGCCCGTCACGCCGAGGATCGACGCGCCCAGAATCGCATGGGTGTCTGCGTCGACGATCACCTTCATGAAGCCCTGGCTCTCGCCTTTCTCGACCGCGCGGCCGACGCGCGTCATCGGGCGCGTGCCGACCAGCAGCCGGCGGCCGGTCTGCTTCGCTTCGGCGAGCGTCATGCCGACCCGTCCGAGCGGCGGATCGATGTACATCGCATACGCGGGAATGCGGTCGGACACCTTGCGCGGATCGCCGTCGAGCAGGTTCGCCGCGACGATCTCGTAGTCGTTGTACGCGGTGTGCGTGAACGCGCCGCGCCCGTTGCAGTCGCCCAGCGCCCAGATGCCCGGCACGTTGGTGCGCAGTTGATCGTCGACCGTGATGTAGCCGCGCGCGTCGGTCGCGACGCCGGCGAGTTCCAGGCCCAGATCGTCGGTGTTCGGCACGCGGCCGACCGCGAGCAGCAAATGCGAGCCCGCGACTTCGCGGCCGCCGCCGGTGCAGTCGAGGCCGACCACGACACCGTCGCCGTCGCGCCGCGCGTTCAGGCAGTTCGCGTCGAGCTGCACGTCGATGCCTTCGTTCGCGAGAATGTCGCGCACGGCTTGCGACACGTCCTCGTCTTCGCGATGGATCAGGCGCGAGCCTTTCTCGACGATCGTGACCTTGGAGCCGAAGCGCCGGTACATCTGACCGAATTCGAGACCGACGTAGCTGCCGCCGACGATCACGAGATGCCCGGGCAGAAAGTCGACGTCCATCATCGTCGAGTTGGTCAGGTACGGCACCGAGTCGAGGCCCGGCATCTTCGGAATCTGCGCGCGTCCGCCGACGTTGATGAAGACGCGCTCGGCCTCGAGCAGTTCATCGCCGACGCGCACGGCATTCGGGCGCTCGAAGCGGGCATGACCCTGAAACACGGACGTGTTGTCGAGGCCGCGCACCCATTGCTCGACTCCGTGGTTCGAGCGGCCGGACACCCGGTCCTTGCGCGCCTTCACCGCTTTCATGTCGACGCTGACCGGGCCGACCGACACGCCGTACTCTTGCGCGCGCCGAGCGAGCTGCGCCGCGTAGGCGCTCGCGATCAGCGTCTTGGTCGGGATGCATCCGGTGTTCACGCAGGTGCCGCCGAAGCGGCCGCGCTCGATGATCGCGACTTTCATGCCGGCGCCCGCGAGCCGCGCCGCAAGCGGCGGCCCGGCTTGGCCGGTGCCGATGACGATCGCGTCGAAGTGTTGCGTCATGACGTCCTCCTGCGCTGGTTCAACGTGGGAACGGGAACGCGCAAGCCGCGTGCCGCAGCGGCGCGCGCCGGAACGGCGACGAGCGACTATGGTAGACCCGTTGGCCGGTGCGTGCGAGTGCCGGACGGCGCGGCTTCGCGCGATGCTGCGTGGCTGACGCCCGGGCTCGCGAAGTACTCGCGGAAGATCGCTTCGACCGCGGCGGCGGCCCCGGATAGCGGGCGGCTCGGATATCGATCGCGGCTGGCGGGGCGAACGGGCGGGGCGGCGGCCGGCATGGCAGAACCCGGCTGCTTTCGGCCGCCCGCGAAGCGTGCCAGAATCAACGGCTTCATCGTCGGAAATCGACGCAACGCGACGCGACAATGTTGCGATCCGCCCCGCAGGCGCCGGCGCTTCGGCGTCGCTGATCAAGGAGACTTCGATGACTGCATCGGCTGCCGTACTCGCCATCCTGGCTGCGCTGTGGCTCGGCGCGATGATTCCGGGCCCGAGCTTCGTGCTGGTTGCCCGCAACGCGATCGGGTTGTCGCGCCGCGACGGGCTCGCGACCGCGCTCGGCATGGGCGTCGGCGGAATCGCGTTCGGCGGCGTCGCGCTGGCCGGGCTGTACACGCTGTTGCAGGCGGTCGAATGGCTGTACGTCGCGCTCAAGCTCGCGGGCGGCGCGTACCTGATCTACATGGCGTCGAAGATCTGGCGCGGCGCCGACCGGCCGATCGCGATGGACGATCCGCAGGCGGCCGTCGGCGGCAGCGCACGCAAGTCGTTCTGGACCGGCCTCACGACGCAGCTGAGCAACCCGAAGACGGCGATCTGGTACGGCAGCATCTTCGCGGCGCTGTTGCCGCAGCATCCGCCGCTGTGGTGCTACCTGGCGCTGCCGCCGCTCGTGTTCGGCGTCGAATTCGGCTGGTACACGATCGTCGCGCTGTGTTTCTCCACCCGCCGGCCGCGCGAGCTCTACCTGCGTGCGAAGAAGTGGGTCGACCGCGTCGCGGCGGGCGCGATCGCGCTGCTCGGGTTGCGGCTGATCCTGAACGCGCCGAAAGCTGGCATCTGACGGCGGGCGGGGCGCCGCGAACCCGATACTCGGTTTCATTCGTCAACGGCATGCCGCCACGGCCGATCGGTCTGGCCGATGGCGGCCGCGCGCGTCTGCGGCCGCTCCACCCGGTGCGCGCGCCGCGCAAGCTTGCGTCGCGTCAGGTTGCCGGAAACCGCGCGAGCAGTGCCGCGAACCGCGCTTCGTCCGGAAATGCCGTCACTTCATACCGCACCGGCTGATGCGCGGTGGCCGTCATCAGGTCGCCGCACGCGTGCCGCAGTTCCGCCATCGGCACGTGGGCCGACTGCCGCGTCGCTTCCCGGTAAAGCACGACGATGTCCGTATCGGGCAGTAGCGTCGGCACCCCTTCGCTCCACACGCCGACGCTGAACAGCTCGCCGTTCTGCCGCCGGTACACGGTGTAGCTCGCGACGAAGATGTCGACGCCGTTGCGCTTGTTCAGATCGTCCAGCAGCGTTCGTTGATCCTGGTAGTCGCCGGCGAGTTCGTCCACGCGCAGCGCGTGCAGCTTCGCTTCGAGCCCCGCCGGCACGAAGTTGCGCCACGCGGCACCGTCCCAGCGCAGCATCAGCGGCGGCAGCGGGCGCGGCTGCGCGCGTGCCTGTTCGGCCAGTTCTGCCATCGTCGCGAGGCCGGCTGCGTTGCGGTCGCCGGTGAGCAGCAGCACCGCGCGGTTCGGCGCCATCACGACCGGCGCGCCGGAAATCGGCTGGCGGTGCAGCAGATCGGTCAGCAGCAGCCGCGCGGCGTCGTAGTAATCGCCGAACTGCGACAGGAACACGCCGTCGCGCAGCGCCGCCCATGGCGCAGACGACACGCCGCGCAGGTTGTCGATCGCGATGTCGCACGCTTCGTCGAAGCTCACGCCCCATTCGGCGAGCCGGGCAGTGGTTAGCCGCGCGACGCTGAATTCGCCGTCGTACGCGATGCCGATCTCCAGGTTCTCGCACAGCGGCCGGAACGCGACTTCGGACGCGGCGGGCTGCCCGGCGAGCTGCAACGCGACGACGCCTCGCTCGGTCGCGCTGCGTATCACCGGGCGCAGACGCGTACGGACCTCGGCGAAGTCCGACGGAATCTCGTGCTGCATCATCGCGCTCGCCTGGCGCTTGAGCGTCGCTTCGCGTTCGGCCGGCGTCGCGCCCGCGTAGTCGCGGAACAGGTTGTGCAGGTTGATGATGTTCGATGGCGCGTCGGCCTGTACGAGACGGCCCTTGTCGTCGTCGTGAAGCCACTCCCGCGTGTCGCCGGTCGCCCGCAATGCGGCGATCAGGCGCTCGGCGAAGTCCTGCTGGGTCGGCGGTTTGCTGAAGCGCTCGCGCAGGCGCGCGACGAAGTCGGAGAGCATCGTGTGCGTTCGGGCAGGCCCGTCTCTTGTTGGTCTTTCGTTGTCATGGGCGGCGGCACCCGTTCGCGGGACGCTGCCTGCTACCCGCGGATATCGGCCGGATATCCGCGATGCGTCCGGCGGCCCGTCCGCCGGCAGCCGGGCGGCGCGGGCCCGCATCGGGGGCGCGATCGCGCGGCGGGTGTCGCGATGGTACCGCAGGTCCGCGACGGAATCGCGGTTTATCGAGCATGGCCGGATGGCTGCGTGCCGAAGCGCGACGCGGCCGCTTCGGTGCAGCCGGCGGTGCTGCGGGCGTTCGAGCCGCCGCCGGCTGTGCCGCGGCCTCGGCACGCGGCCGTGCAAGCCTTGTGCGGCGGGCGTTCGCGCCGGTTGCGCGGCGGGCGACGCCCAGCCGCTTCGCCGATTCTGAGGCCGACCGCCCGGCGACGTGTAAACTGCTGCCTTTTTTGACGGTTTGCAGCATGGTGCAAGCACCTCCGCGCCCTGCGCTGAGCGGGCCGACGCTCGTCCGGCTGCTCGCGCGCCTGACCGACGCCGACGTCGCCGAATCCCCGCAAACGCTGTCGGACCGCCTGAGCCAGTGGCTTGGCTGGACCGACGCGATCACGCTGTCGTCTGCGCTGAGCGCTAGCCCGCCCGGCGTCGCGGCCGGCGTGCGCGGTTACGATGCCGAGCGCGATTGCGCACGCGTGCGCCACGATCTCGCCCAGGCGATCACGGCCGCCCACCGGCCGCGCACGCGGCGGCGTCCCGGCGAGTTGCCGCCGCCGCCTGCCGATATGGCCGACTTCGCGGAGTTCCGGCAGAGCTGTCTGTCCCTGCAGCAGGAGATGGAGACCGCGATCGGCCAGTTGCGCGGCCGTCTGCGGGTCGCGCTCGCCGCGCGTTCGTCCGGGATGGCTCGGCTCGCGACGCTCGACGCGATCATGGAGCGCGTGCTCGGCGCGCGCGAGCGCAGCCTGCTGTCCGCGGTGCCCGCACTGCTCGGCGCGCGTTTCGAGCGGCTGCGCGACGCGGAGCGGCAGGCGCTCGCCGCTGCGCAAGCGGCGGCTGGCGCCGATGGCGACGCCGCCGCACCGCCGGCCGCGGCGATCGTGCCCGGCACGTGGCTCGACACGTTTCGCGACGAGATGCAAAGCATCCTGCTCGCCGAACTCGAAGTCCGGTTCCAAACGGTAGACGGGCTGCTCGCGGCCCTTCGCACCTGTTAATCGATACGCTATGTCCAGAATTCGTCTTGATCTCGTTGTCTTCATCGCCGGTTTGCTCGCAGTGGGCTGGATCGGCGCCGGTTATGTCGCGACGAACCCGCTCGCGACGGCCGTCACGCTGCTGATCGGCGCGTGCTACGTCGCCGGTGCATGGGAGCTGCTGCGCTACCGGCAGGCCACCGCCACGCTGTCGCGCGCGGTGGCTGGCCTGACCGAGCCGCCGGCGAAGCTCGACGCGTGGCTCGATACGCTGCACCCGGGGCTGCGCGGCGCCGTGCGTGCGCGCATCGACGGCGCGCGCGTCGCGCTGCCGGGCCCGTCGCTGACGCCATACCTCGTCGGCCTGCTCGTCCTGCTCGGGATGCTCGGCACGCTGCTCGGGATGGTCGTGACGCTGAAGGGCACCGGCGCCGCGCTCGAAAGTGCGACCGATCTCGATGCGATCCGCGCTTCGTTGATCGCACCGGTGAAGGGGCTCGGCTTCGCGTTTGGCACGTCGATCGCGGGTGTCGCGACGTCCGCGATGCTTGGCCTGCTGTCCGCGCTCGTGCGCCGCGAGCGGCTCGACGCGGGCCAGCAGCTCGACGCGAAGCTCGCGACGACGCTGCGCGTGCATTCGTCCGCGCATCAGCGCGACGAATCGTTCCGGCTGCTGCAGCGCCAGGCCGACGTGATGCCCGCACTGGTCGATCGGCTGCAGACGATGATGACGACGCTCGAGGCGCGCAGCATCGCGCTGCACGAGCGCCAGATCGAGAGCCAGCAGGCGTTCTTCGATCGCACGGAGCGCGCTTATGCGGGGCTCGCGTCGAACGTCGGCGACGCGCTGAGGGAGAGCGCGGCCGAAAGCGCGCGCGTCGCCGGCGCCGCGCTGCAGCCGGTCGTCGCGGCGACGATGGCCGGGCTGACGCAGGAAATGGCCGCGCTGCGCGACACCGTGACGGGCGCCGTTCAGCGTCAGCTCGACGGCCTGACCGACGGCTTCGAGAAAACGACCGCGAACGTGACGACCGTCTGGCACCGTGCGCTCGATGAGCAGCGCCACGCGAACGAAGCCGCCGCGCAGCAGCTGAAGACGACGCTTGGCCAGTTCACCGACACGTTCGCGCAGCGTTCGACGGACCTGCTCGACGGCGTCGCGACACGCCTCGAATCGACCGAAAGCCGCCTGTCCGATACGTGGCGCGACGCGCTGGCGCGCCAGGAGCAGGTCGGCGAGACGCTGGCCGGCCAGCATGCGAAGGCGCTGGGCGAAGCCGCCGCGACCTTCGAGCGGCATTCGGGCGCGGCGCTTGCCGAGATGCGCGAGTCGCACGCGCAGTTGCAGACGCAACTGGCCGCGCGCGACGACGAACGTCTGGCCGCGTGGCATGCGTCGCTGGCCGCGATCGCCGCGAAGCTCGGCGACGAATGGCAGCGTGCGGGCGCACACAACGCGGACCGTCAGCAGGCGATCTGCGACGCGCTTGCACAAACGACGCGCGATCTCGCTGCACAAGCGTCGGCGTTCGAACAACGCTCGAACGAGCTGCTGTCGACGATCCGCGATTCGCACGCGGGGCTGCAAACGCAACTCGCCGCACGCGACGAAGCACGCCTGTCCGCGTGGAACGAATCGCTTGCGGCGATGGCGGCGAAGCTCGGGGACGAATGGCAGCGCGCAGGCGCGCACAGCGCCGGCCGTCAGCAGCAGATCTGCGACGCGCTTGCACAAACGACGCGCGATCTCGCTGCACAAGCGTCCGCGTTCGAACAACGCTCGAACGAGCTGCTGTCGACGATCCGCGATTCGCACACGGGGCTGCAAACGCAACTCGCCGCGCGCGACGAAGCACGCTTGTCCGCGTGGAACGAATCGCTTGCGGCGATGGCGGCGAAGCTCGGGGACGAATGGCAGCGCGCAGGCGCGCACAGCGCCGGCCGTCAGCAGCAGATCTGCGACGCGCTTGCACAAACGACGCGCGATCTCGCTGCACAAGCGTCCACGTTCGAACAACGCTCGAACGAGCTGCTGTCGACGATCCGCGATTCGCACACGGGGCTGCAAACGCAACTCGCCGCGCGCGACGAAGCACGCTTGTCCGCTTGGAACGAATCGCTTGCGGCGATGGCCGCCGCGCTGCGCGACGAGTGGGCGCAGACGAGCGCGCAGGCCGCCGCGCGCCAGCAGGACATCTGCGACACGCTCACGCGCACCGCGAACGCGATCACCGCGCAGGCGCAAGTGCACGCAAGCGACACGATCAACGAGATCTCGCGCCTCGTGCAGGCTGCATCGGAAGCGCCGAAGGCCGCGGCCGACGTCGTCGCCGAACTGCGTCAGCGCCTGTCCGACAGCATGGTGCGCGACACCGCGATGCTCGACGAGCGCAGCCGCCTGCTCGCGACGCTCGAAACGCTGCTCGGCGCGGTCAACCACGCGTCGACCGAACAGCGCGCCGCAATCGACGCGCTGGTGAGCACGTCGGCCGACCTGCTCGATCGCGTCGGTGCACGCTTCAACGACACCGTCGATGCCGAAACGCGCAAGCTCGATTCGGTTGCCGCGCAGGTCGCTGCGGGCGCGGTCGAGGTCGCCAGCCTTGGCGACGCATTCGGCGCGGCCGTGCAGGTGTTCGGCGAATCGAACGACAAGCTGCTCACCCACCTGCAGCGCATCGAGGCCGCGCTCGAGAAGTCGCTCGCACGCAGCGACGAGCAACTGGAGTATTACGTCGCGCAGGCGCGCGAGGTCATCGACCTCAGCATGATGTCGCAGAAGCAGATCGTCGAAGACCTGCAGCATCTCGCCGGTCGGCGCGCATCGGTCGGAGCGTAACGCATGCACGACGAAATCGACGACGGCGCGCCCGCCGCGCCGGTATGGCCCGCGTTTGCCGACCTGATGTCGGTGCTGCTCGGCGCATTCGTGCTGATTCTCGTCGGCGTGATCGGCATGCAGTTGCAGCTCACGTCGAAGCTCGAGGAAGCCGTGCGCGCCCGGCAACTGGAGGCGCAACAGCGCGAGTCGCTGGAGAAGGCGCTCGCGGGCCCGCTCGCCGCCGGCCGCGTGACGCTCGTGAACGGTCGCATCGGCATCAGCGGCAACGTGCTGTTCGCGTTGAACTCCGATCAGCTGCAGCCCGATGGCCGCGATCTGCTGAAGACGCTTGCCGGCCCGCTTGCCGCATACCTGAACACGCGCGACGAGATCCTGATGATCAGCGGCTTCGCCGACGACCAGCAGGTGCGCGCCGGCAACCGCCTGTTCGCGGACAACTGGGAACTGTCGGCCAAGCGCGCGCTGACGGTCACGCGCACGCTGATCGATGCGGGCGTGCCCGCGCACTCGGTGTTCGCGGCCGCGTTCGGCTCCGAGCAGCCGGTCAGCTCGAATGCCGACGATGAAGGCCGCGCGAAGAACCGTCGCGTCGAGATCGCGCCGGTGCCGCGCAAGGCCGCGTCGAACGGGGGGAAAGCGAAGTGACCGACGACGCGACGCACGTGCGCGCGACGCTCGACGCGTGGCGCGCGCAGGGCGCCGACCGGCTTGATCCCGTGCGCTTCCATCGGCTCGACGCGCTCGAGAAGCGCACGGCCGCGCTCGATGGCGATGCGCGCGCGCTGCTCGATGCGCGGCTCGCGATGCTGCTTGACGCGTATGCGGACATCGTCGCGCGCGCTGCCGAAGCGACGGACGCGGCGCAGGCGGTGCGGCCGGCGCGCAGCCGCCTTGGCGAGCTCGTCGCGCAAATCGCACGCGACGCGCAGGCCGACCGGCGCGGGATCGATCCCGAACTCATCGACTACTTCCGCACGACGTGGTCGAAGGTGCGAACCGAACAGCAGTACCGGCAATCGCTCGACCAGGTGCCGCGCAACGCGGGGCCGCTCAATTCGAACAGCCTCGTGCACCGGTCGCTCGCGACGATGCGCGAGTTGTCGCCGGAATACCTTCAGCAGTTCCTGTCGTATGTCGATGCGCTGGCGTGGCTCGAGGATCTCGCCGGCGGCGCCGCGCAGCCGGAGAAGGAGGCGCCGCGCGCGAAAGCCGCGAAGGCGTCGAAGCCGGCGAAGAAGGCCACGCGCGCCAACGCGCGATAGCTGCGTGACGCACGATGACGCACGCGTTCGCGCGCGGCGTCCTTCGTCTAGCGGCTGGCCGGCCGTTCGCCGATCGCCGCGCGCAATGCGTGCAACGCGTCGCGCAGCGCCGACGCGAACGGCGGATGTGCGGCAATGCCGGCAGCGTCGATCCCGCTGCCGAGGATCGGCAGCGGGATCGACGCGGGCTCGACGATGCACGCGGACATCACCGACAGCGTCTCCCGCAGCGCGGCGTCCGCATGCGTTGCGCGCGGCGATGCGTTCAACACCGCGACCGGTTTGTGCACGACCGCTTCCGATCCCACCACCCAGTCCAGCGCGTTCTTCATCACGCCCGTCACGCCGTGCGCGTATTCCGGGCTCGCGATCAGCACGCCATCGGCGGCGTTCAGCCGATCGATCAGGTCGCGCACCGCGTCCGGCGACGGATATTCGGTATCGGGGTTGAACAGCGGAAGTTCGCCCAGGCGATCGAAGCGCGTGATGCGCATGCCGCGCGGTGCGACGCGCGCGGCCGCATCCAGCAGCGCGGCGTTGTACGACTGCGCACGCAGGCTGCCGCACAACGCGACGATCTCGATGCGGTGCGTGCAATCGGTTCTGGGTTCGGTGGCCATCGAGGGGTGGGGCGGCGGTTGGCTGGCGCGGCGGCGCGCGGAACCGGGCGATTATCGCACCGGTATGCGCGGTGCGTGGCGCGCGTTGGCCGCGTCGCGCGGGCGATGCGCTGCGCGACCGTCCGGTGGACGCTGCGCGTGCTCACATCCCGCTTCATCGACGCCGGTCATCCCGGTGGCGCGTGCCAGCTCGCCAAACGTCCATCCATTGCCGAGCAAGAGCCGGCGCGTATGCAGCGCACCGTGCACGTCGTCGGCAACGGTTTCGCCGAGATAGCGCAGCGCGCGGTCTTCGACGTCGACGAAGCCATGCCGGTAATCGCCTGCGAGCGCCGTCCACAGCCGCGCCGCGCCGACCGACTGCCGCGCGCCGCTGATCAGGCACAGGCCCGCGTCGAGCCCCCATCGATACAGCGTCGTCGCGAGGCCCCTGCGTTGCGCGGATCCGCGCAGCCGCGTATGCGGTGCGCGCAGGTAGCGGTCCGCGCGGCGCGGCAGTTCGGGCAGCCGGTTGAAGACCATGTAGCCGGCGAGCTGGCGCGCGGCCCGGTCTTCGACGTAAAGAAAGAATTCGCCGTCCGCTTCGCGGTGGCGGACGAACAGGCCGGCGCCGCCGAGCGCGATCGCCGGCAGGCGGTGCAGGCGGTGGCCTGGCTCGTGCAGACGCGCGTAGAGCGTGTCGAGTTCATCGTCGATGTCGTGCTGGCAATGCTGTACGTCGATACGCATGGCAAAAGGCGCCCGTCCCGGGCGCATCGAGAAAGGAGTTCATCGCAACAGGGGAAAGAAATGGAAGCGGCCGCCGGGCTCGGCGAACGAGCCGGGGCCGCGAATCAGCCGGGGATGTGCTGGAAACCGGCGGCGATCGCGGCGAGGTCCGCGATGCAGAGTGCGAACAGGATCACGACTTTGTGGATCACGCCTCTCTCCTCAAGAACGCGCGGCGCCGCACGAGTTGCGCCGCAGAGACGGTGATGGCGGGCACGGCCCGCGCGGCCGTCGCACGGAACGACGGTCGAAGGTCCGGGCGACGCGCGCTCGCGGACGGTCAGCACCATACGCGAGGGGTTCCGGCCAGGCAACCGGGCTGCGGGAGAAAAGCGACGAAACGCGAGGAATCGGCGTGTTTCGCGACAATAGGCCGCACGAGGCGGCTTGTTGCAATGGCGGATGGGCGACACTGCGCATCGTTCGGCGCAGAACCGGGCGGCGCGTCATCGTATGCGCGTCGCCGCCGCTCAAAGCGCGGCGGCCGTGCATGCCGGGCCGGCGTCGCCCGCGACGCGAGCGAGCGGCCGACTGGCCGCCGGCTGCGTCACACCGCCTGTCGCCCTCCGAACGCATGCCTGATCCGCGCGAACACCCCGTGCTGCGCGATCCACTCCGCGTATGCGCGATAGTCGGGATCGCGCATCAAATGGCGTTCTTCGGTCTTCGCGCGTATGTAGTAGATCAGGTTGACCGCGACGAGCCCCGCGCAGTGCATCAGCCCGACCTGCCAGCCGAGCGGCTCGACGAACGGCACCGACACCATCCAGTACGACAGGTTCTTCGTGATGTATGCGGGATGCTTCGTGAAGCGATACGGGCCGGACGTGATGATGCCGCGATTCGTCAGGTTCGAGAAACGCAACCCGAACGAGATCGTCGACAGCGCGTACGTCATCAGCAGCACGATGATCGCCGCACCCCAGATGACGCGCAGCGTCGGCGCGGACAGCAGCCAGTTGTCCCAGAACAGCGAGCCTTCGTAGCGGATGTAGTTGTTCGAGATCAGCGACCAGAACGGCTGATAGCACATCAGCGCGGCGACCCAGCCGAGCGTGGTCGGCTCGACGGTGCGCACGTGGCTGTCGAGAATCCGGAACGTGCACAGATAGCCGACGGTGCCGAACATCAGGTCCATCGTGAACGACAGGTCGTACAGGAACACGAAGGTCGCGAGCGTCATCGGCGCATGCATCGCGTTGGCCAGCGACGCGCTCAGATGGTCTGCGTCCTTCGACAGGTACACGGTCATCAGCGGCAGGAAGAACGCCTTCACGCCCCAGCCGGCGAGCATCTCGCGCACGGGCTGCCAGCTCGCCGGCTTTTCGCGGCGGAACAGGTAGCGCCCCCATAACAGGTACGCGTCGTCGGTTTCGCGCTGGTGACGATCCATCCACGCAAAGTAGAACGGCGCGGCGACGATCACATACGGCGCGAGCGAGCGCAGCAGCGACCAGAACGGCAGGTAGAACGCGCCGTGATATTCGGGCAGCAGCCAGTAGATCGCGCCGATGCCGGCGTAGATCGACGTCAGTGCGCCCAGCCGCGTCGCGACGCGGGCGAGCCCGAGCGGGCGCACGGCCTGCCGTGACAGGCCCGCGCTCGGCCGCAGGTAGACGCGCGAGATGAAGATTTCGTGCAGCGCGATCGTGCCGATGATCGCGAGGCTGGCGATGACCGCGCGCGCGGCGGCGTCGACGCCCGGCTGGTCGCGCGTGATCCACAGTGCGAACAGGCCGGCCGCGATGCCGAGCAGACCGGCGCGGAATGGCGTGGCGGAAGGGGGCGGGCGGTGCTGGACCGCGGCGATGCCGTCGATGGCGGAGTTCATGATCAGATCCTCGTCGGGATGATGGCCGGCGCCCCCGCTTGGCGGGTGGCGCCGGCCGTCGGCCAGGCTTCGATTTGGTATGTGCCCGGCCATTGGCCTGTGGTTGTGATACGTGAAGCGTTACTTCTTGGGGATCGTGCCGCCGAGCAGGCCGCCGAGCAGATTCGTCACCGGCGCGAGCAGGTTGGTCGTGCTGCCCGCGGCACCGGTCGAGCTGCCGGTCAGGCCCGCGGCCACGGTGCCGCTGCCGGACGGCGTCGTCACCGTGCCGGCCGCACCGCCCGGGCTGGCCGTGCCGACAGCGCCGAGCGAGCCGGCCGCAGAGGTCAGCGAACCCGTCAGCGTGCCGACCGGACCGCTCGTCAGCGCACCGCCGAGATTGCCGGTCAGGCTGCCGCCCGGCGTCGTGACCGTGCCGGTCAGGCTTGCGCCAAGCGGCGTCAACGCGTTGACGAGGCCGGTAACCGGCGCGAGCAGGCCGCCGACGCCCGAGCCGCTGGTGCCACTCGTACCGCTGGTCCCGCTGGTGCCGCCCGTACCGCTCGAACCGAGGCCGCCGAGCGCACCGGTCACCGTGCCGAGCAGGCCGGTGATCGGCGCGAGCGGACCGCCGCTGGTGCCGCTCGTACCGCTCGTTCCGCTGGTGCCGCTGGTGCCGCCCGAGCCGCTCGAGCTGCTGCCGCCGCCGAGCCCGCCCGTGAGCGTGCCGAGCAGGCCGGTGATCGGTGCGAGCGGGTTGGTGCCGCTGCTGGAGCTGCCGCTGGACAGCAGGCCGCCGGTCGATGAGACGGTGTTGCCGAGCTGCGATACGGTGCTGCCGAGGCTCGCGCCGACCGGGTTGCCGGTGGCGCCGCCAACCTGCGTACCGGCGAGGCCGAGGCCGCTGCCGAGCGTGCCCAGCAGGCCGCTCAGCGGCGCGCCGAGCAGCGTGGCGTTGCCGAGCGTTTGCGTGGCGCCCGGCGTCGTGACACCGCCGGTCAGCGTGTTCGTGATCGGGTTGATCACGCTGCCGAGCTGCGTTTCGAGCTGCTGCACCGGCGCGCTGTTCAGCGCGGTGTTCAGCGCCGATGCCGTCGAGTTGACCGCGGTGCCGACCGTGTTGACGAGGCTGCCGACCAGCGTCGTCGCCGGCGCGAGCGGTGCGAGCGGACCGGTGCCGAGGCTCGTCACCGCATTGCCGAGGTTGTTGACGGCGCCGCCGGCGCCGGTCAGCAGGCCGGTGGTCGACGTGAGCGTCGGGCCGAGCGGGTTCGGCGATACGCCGATCGAGCCGAGGCCGGCCGCGACGCCGTTGCCGAGCGACTGCACGCCGTTGCCGAGGCTCGTGACCGCGTTGCCGACGCTCGTGGCCGTCGTCGGGTTCGTGCCGGGAATCTGCACGCCGCCGATCTGCGAGCCGCCGTTCGCGACTACCGTGCCGAGGCTGGTGACGAGCGTGCCGGTTTGCTGAAGGACGTTGCCCAGCGGGGTGACGCCGGTGCCGGAGGTGCCCGAGGTGCCGGAAGTACCGGAGGTGCCCGACGTGCCCGAGGTGCCCGAGGTGCCCGAGGTGCCGGAAGTACCGGAGGTGCCCGAAGTGCCCGAAGTACCCGAAGTGCCCGAAGTGCCCGAAGTGCCCGAAGTGCCCGAAGTGCCCGAAGTGCCCGAAGTGCCCGAAGTACCCGAAGTGCCCGAAGTGCCCGAAGTGCCCGAAGTGCCCGAAGTGCCCGAAGTGCCCGAAGTGCCCGAAGTGCCCGAAGTGCCCGAAGTGCCCGAAGTGCCCGAAGTGCCCGAAGTGCCCGAAGTACCCGAAGTACCCGAAGTACCCGAAGTACCCGAAGTACCCGAAGTACCCGAAGTACCCGAAGTACCCGAAGTACCCGAGGTGCCCGAGGTGCCCGAGGTGCCGGAAGTACCGGAGGTGCCCGAAGTGCCCGAAGTGCCCGAAGTGCCCGAAGTACCCGAGGTGCCCGAGGTGCCGGAAGTACCGGAGGTGCCCGAAGTACCCGAAGTACCGGAAGTCCCCGAAGATCCACCCCCCGACGTCCCCGACGAGCCGCCGCCGGACGTCCCCGAACTGCCGCCGCCGGATGTCGAAACGTTCCCCGAGCCGCCGGAAGTGCCCGACGTCCCTGACGTACCCGAAGTCCCCGATGTACTCGGCTTGATCGGCGTCACCGGACCGTCGACCGAGCCGCAGCCATACAGTGTGACGAGCGACATGACGGCCAGCGATACCGTTGTTTTCTTGAAGTAATGGTGCATGGTGCCCTCGACATTGAAAGTTGTGTCCGGGGCGATTACTGCAAATTTCGCGCCATGGCATTTTTCGCGTGACGCGACGGCGCTTTGTTGCGGGAATCGGGAAGATCCGCGCGATTTAAACGGAGGAATGGCGGTTTGACGCGGGTGGTGCGGCAGTCGCGCCGCCGGCGGATGCCGCGATGTTCCCGCAAGGCGCCGTAACGCACGGCGGGATGTTACGTAGCGTTCGCGCTGGCGCCGGCGATCCGAGCGCGCCGTCTTTGACGAAACGCCCGCGCGCCGCGAACATGACGCGAACCCCAACCGGTTATCGAGGCCGTACCGAAGCGGTCACGACTTCCATCACACGATCGAACAGGACATCGACATGAGCGAACAGGACAGGGAACGCGGGAAGGCGCGACGCGCCGAGGTCATGGGCGATGCATTCGTCGAGCGCGCGATGCGCGATCTCGACGGTTTCTCACGTCCGCTGCAGAACTGGCTGAACGAGCATGCATGGGGCAGCACCTGGCAGCGCGGCGGGATCGACCTGAAGACGCGCAGCCTCTGCACGTGCGCGATGCTGGCCGCGCTCGGCCGCGGCACGGAGCTGAAGGGGCATATTCGCGGCGCGCTCAACAACGGCGCGACCCTCGTCGAGATCCGCGAGGTATTGCTGCACAGCGCGCTGTATGCGGGCGCGCCGGCCGCGGTCGAAGCATTCCGCAGCGCCCGCGACGTGATCTCGGAGCTTGGGCTGTCCGCGCCCGACGACGAGGCCTGATGTCGTCGCCGCGGTCGTTGTCCGGCGCGGAATCAGCCTTCGCGTTGCTGCCGCGACCTACGCGAGGCGCACCGGCTGCGGGGCGCCGTCAACCGGCGCGGCGGCGACTTCGAGCAGCCACTCTGCGGTCGCGTCCGGCATCGTGACCGGCAGCATGTGGCCGCCTTCGACGACCTTCAGCCGCACGCGCGCCGATTTCTGCGCGAGCGCGTCGCCGTGCGTGCGCCAGTTCAGGATCGGATCGGCGCGTCCGTACAGCACGTCGACCGGCAGCGCGAGTTCCGCGTAGCGCCGTTCCATCGCGGGCAGGTCGACGGGCGCCGACAGCAAGTCCGTCGCGGTCGCGTAGAACACCTGCGGGCGCAACCCGAGCAGCCCGCCGCCCTTCACCGGGAAGTCGCGCGGCACGGCTTCCGGCGCGAACACCTGCCGCACGGCGCCGCGGCCGGTCAGGATCGTCAGCGGGATCGCGAAGGTCCACGACACGAAGCGGCGCACGAGCGGCGACGGCAGCATCAGCGGCTTGAACGGCGCGGGCGGTTCGGTTTGCTCGTGCGACAGCGGCGCAATCAGCGCGAGCCGGCTTACGTGCTCCGGATGGTTCAGACCGACCGCGAGCGCGATCGCGCCGCCCAGCGAGTGGCCGACGAGCACCGGGCGATCGAGCTTCAGCGCATCGATGAACGCGGCGATCGTGCGGGCCTGCGCGAACACGTTGGCCTGCGAATCGGCGCCGCGCAGCGAACGGCCTGCGCCGGGGCGGTCGACGAAGATCACGCGATGGTGCTGCGCGAGCCGCGTGAGCGGCAGGTACGCGAAATTGCGCCACTGGCCGGCGAGCCCGTGCACGAACACGATCGGCGATCCGCTGCCGTACTCTACGTAGTGGATGCGATCGCCGCCGACGTCGACGAAGCGGCCTTCCGGCGGAAACGCGCGCGTCACGCGGTGCGCGACGTAACCGGAAAACAGCGCGAGCGCAGCGAGCAGCGCGACCGCGCCGAGCAGCACGTTCTGGATCAGATGAAGCGTATGGCTCATGTCGGCCTCAACGGGTTTCGAGTACGGGTTCGGCAACCGGCGCGGCGGCCGGGCCGGCTTTCGCGCGGCGTTCGAACTGCATCGCGGAATCCTGGAGCCCGCTGAACTTCAGCGACGCCAGATCCAGCACGTAGTTCTGGTGGAACTTCCATGGCTTGCGGTGCCCCTGCTTCGGCAGAATGCCGGCCGCGCGCTGGATGTAGCCAGAGCTCAGGTTCACTGCCGGCACGTCGCCGAGATCGCCGGCGCCGAGCCGCGGCACGCACGTGTCGTAACCGTGCGCGCGCATGTGGTTCAGCAGCCGGCACACGTAGCGCGCGATCAGCTCGGCCTTGAGCGTCCACGACGCGTTCGTGTAGCCGAACGACGATGCGAGGTTCGGCACGTCGCTGTACATCATGCCTTTATAGGACACCGTCTGCGGCAGGTCGACCGCGCGGCCGTCCACCGTGACGCGCGCGCCGCCGAGCATCTTCACCTTCAGCCCTGTCGCGGTGACGATCACGTCCGCATCGAGTTGCTCGCCGCTCTTCAGCTTCAGGCCGGTCGGCGTGAAGCGTTCGATCTCGTCGGTGACGATCGATGCGCGGCCCGCCCGAATCGACTTGAACAGGTCGCCGTTCGGCACCAGACATACGCGCTGGTCCCATGGCATGTAGCGCGGCGTCAGGTGCTTCGCGACGTCGAAGTCGGGCCCGAGCTGCTTGCCGGCCGCGCGAATGATGAACCGCTTCGTGCGCTCGGGCTTGCGGCGCGACACGTTGTACAGGTACATCGTCAGCAGCACGTTCTTCACGCGCACGACCCGGTGCGCGAGCCGCGACGGCAGCACGCGGCGCAGCGCGTTCGCGATCCTGTCGCGCGCGGGCAGCGACACGATGTAGGTCGGCGAGCGCTGCAGCATCGTCACGTGCTTCGCATCGGCCGCCATCGACGGCACGAGCGTGACGGCCGTCGCGCCGCTGCCGATCACGACGACGCGCTTGTTCGCGTACGACAGGTCCTTCGGCCATTGTTGCGGATGCACGATCCGGCCTTCGAACGTTTCCATCCCGGCCCAGTCGGGCAGATAGCCGCCGTCGTAGTCGTAATAGCCGCTGCACATGTACAGGAAGCGGCACGTGTAGACGAGCGTGTCGACCGCGCCGTCGCGCGTGCGTTCGACGCGCACCGTCCAGCGCGCGCGATGCGAATCCCAGTCGGCGGCAACCACTTTCTGCCCGTAGCGGATGGTCTTGTCGATGCCGTACGCGCGCGCGGTGTCCCGGATGTAGTCGAGGATCGTCTGGCCGTCCGAGATCGCGTTGTCACTGTGCCACGGGCGGAAGCTGTAGCCGAGCGTGAACATGTCGGAATCCGAACGGACGCCCGGGTAGCGGAACAGGTCCCAGGTGCCGCCGATCGCATCGCGCGCCTCGACGATCGCGACGCTCGCGTACGGGCAACGCTTTTGCAGGTGATACGCGGCGCCGATGCCGGACAAGCCGGCGCCGACGATCAGCACGTCGAGGTCGCGGTCGTCGCCGCAGGCGGGCGGCGCGTCGCGCCGGTCGGTCGTCGTCGATGTCATGCGCAATCCTTGCCGGAGTGGGTCGAGAGCGCCGACGGCGCGGGCGCGCGTCCTGCCGGCGGCGCTTCGTTCCGGCGGAGGTTGCGTGCACGGGCGCGGCGCACGTGGCGTAGCACCAGCCGCTGGTAGCCGGCGCCGAGCAGGCGCGCGAGCTTGTCGAGACGGCGCGCATCGGCGCCGACCAGCACCCGCCGCGCATTGCGCTCGACGCCCGCGAGGATCTGCCGCGCGGCGTCGTCGGCGGTGGTCGCATCGATCATCCGGTTCGCCTGGCGGCGGTGGGTCGCTTCGTCCTGGCCAGTCAGCGCATGGATGCTGGTGTCGACGCGGCTGGCGTCGACGATGTTGGTGGCCACACCGCCCGGATGCACACACGTCGCGCTGACGGGTGCGCCGTCGAGCTCGAGTTCCATCCGCAACGCCTCGGTGAAGCCGCGCACCGCGAACTTGGTCGCGTTGTACGCGCTCTGCGTCGGCATCGCGATGAGCCCGAACAGGCTCGACGTGTTGATCACGTGCCCGTCGCCGGACGCACGCAGATGCGGCAGGAACGCCTGCGTGCCGTGCACGACACCCCAGAAATTGATGCCGACGATCCATTCGAGATCGGCGAGGCTCGCGGTCTCCGCGCTCGCGGCCAGCGACACGCCCGCGTTGTTGAAGATCAGGTTGACCTTGCGATGTTCGGCACGCACGAAGTCGGCCCACGCGAACACCGCGTCGCGATCGGCGACATCGAGCCGGCGCGTGCTCGTGCGCACGCCGTACGCCGCGCAAGCGGCCGCCGTGCCGGCGAGCCCGACATCGTTGACGTCGGCGAGCGCGACTTCGCAGCCGCGCCGTGCGAGTTCGACCGCGAGGCTGCGGCCCATGCCCGAACCGGCGCCCGTGATCGCGGCGACCTTGCCGGAAAAACCCTTCATCGGTTGTCCCTCCCGTTCCGCTTGCGCCATACCGGCAGCGCTTCTATTGTGGTGTTGTTCGTCACCACTTTAGTTTTCGCATGTCCTGATGTCAAATAGCGAAATGGAGAAAGCACTCGAAACGGAAAAACGGGGCCGCGCATACGGCGGTGTCGCGCCCGAAGTGCGGGCGGCGGAGCGGCGCGACGCGCTGATCCGCGCGGCGACGCAGGTGTTCGGCACGGTCGGCTTCCGCAAGGCGACCGTGCGGTCGATTTGCCACGAAGCGAAGCTCAACGACCGCTATTTCTATGCGGCGTTCGACAGCACCGAGGATCTGCTGCGCTGCACGTACCTGCATCATGCGCAGCGCCTGCACGACGCGGTCGCACGCGCGGTGGCCGAGCGCGGCGGCGATCTGAGCGAAAGCGTCGACGCGGGGCTCGCGGCGTTCTTCGCATTCCTGCGCGATCCGTGCGCGGCGCGTGTGCTGCTGCTCGAGGTAATGGGCGTGAGTGCGGATACCGACACGACGTACCAGCGGATGCTGATCGACTTCGGCAAGCTGATCATGGCGATCGGCGCGACGCGTGAGGCCGTAACGCCCGCGGAGCGGACCGAGCAGCGGCTCGTCGGGCTCGCGCTCGTCGGCGCGATGACGAACGTCGGCGCCGCTTGGTTGCTGACCGGGTATCGCGATCCGGAGGCGCAGATGATCGCGAGTTGCAGGAAAGTGCTGCTCGGGACGTTGCGCGAAGCGCGCTAGGTGCGCGGCCATGTGCGGTGTGCGGCCGGCGCGGCATGAGACCGGGTTCGCACGAGGAACGGCCTCGTTGAGCGGCAAGCGCCGGCGGAGAATGCATCGTCGCGCCAACGTCGCGATGGCGACCCGGCAGGCGAGCCACGGCTGGATCGATCCGGCCGCCGGCTGCCTACCGTGCCGAGCGCTTCGGCCGCGTCGTCGGCGACGGGGCGGCCGGCCGGGTTGCGACGATCGTTGCCTTCATCGCGTCGATGAACGCGCGCACCTTCGGCGACGGCAGCCGTGTCGGCGGATACACCGCGTGAATCCCGGCGCGCGCCGACCGCCACGCGGGCAGCAGCCGCACGAGCCGGCCGGTTGCGAGATCGTCGGCGATCGAGAAATCCGTCAGCAGCCCGAAGCCGCCGCCCGCGAGCGCGATCGCACGGCAGGCGGTCGCGGTGTTGGACACGATCGGCGCGACGCAGCGCACCGACGCATGCGCGCCGCTCGCGTGATCAAGTTCGAGCGTATGCGGGCGCGACAGCGTCGACAGCATCACGAACGGCAGCGCGGCGAGCGCATCGGGATCGCGCGGCAGCCCGTGCCGCGCGACGAACGCGGGACTCGCGACGACCCACTTCTCGTATTCGCCGAGCTGCGCCGCGCGATAGTTCGAATCCGCGAGCCGGCCGATGCGGATCGCGACGTCGAGATTGTCCGCGACGAGATCGGCGATACGATCGTTCGCGATCAGCTCGACGTCGAGCCCCGGATGCGCTTCGCGCAGCGCGACGATGGCCGGCGCGACGACCAGCGCGCCGTAGTCGATCGGCACGCTCACGCGCAGCGTGCCCCGCAGCGGCCCCGCATCGGATGAGACGGCGTCCAGCGCCGATTCGGTCGCCCGCACGATGTCGCGGCACGCATCGTAGAACACGCGGCCCGCATCGGTCACGCTCAGTCGCCGGGTGGTGCGCACCAGCAGGTTCGCGCCGACTTCGGATTCGAGACGCTGCATGTGCGTGCTGACCACCGTTTTCGCGAGACCGAGCCGTTCGGCGGCCGCCGTCAACGAGCCGGCATCGACCACGGCGACGAAGATCGCCAGCCGGTTCAGGTTCACGTCGCGCAGATCGGCCATCGTGATTGTCCTATGAAAGCGGATAATGTTTCAGTCATTATCCGTCTTCTGGATGCGAACGGCGAGCGCTACGCTGGGGCCGTTCGTCGCCGATTCCCGGCGCCGCGAGATTCAGGAGCCATTTCCATGTCCGCAGCCAGCAAGCCCGCCCGTCCGGTTCGCGTCTATTCGTTTCCGCTGTCGGGGCACGCGCATCGTGTCCGGCTGTTCCTGTCGCTGCTCGGGTTGCCGTTCGAGATCGTCGACGTCGACCTCGCGGCCGGCGCGCAGCGCGATCCGGCGTTTCTTGCGCTCAACCCGCTCGGCCAGGTGCCGGTGATCGACGACGACGGCACCGTGCTCGCCGATTCCAATGCGATCCTCGTGTATCTCGCGAAGCGCTACGGCGACGCGCACTGGCTGCCCGACGATGCCGTCGGCGCCGCGACCGTGCAGCGCTGGCTGTCGTACGCGGCGGGGCCGATCGCGTCGGGGCCCGCGGCCGCGCGGCTCGTCACCGTGTTTCACGCATCGCTCGATCACGACGCGGCCAAGCGCACGGCCGCGAAGGTGCTCGGCGTGATCGACGGCGAGCTCGCGGGCAAGCCGTTCGCGGCGGGCGCGCGACCGACGGTCGCCGACATCGCCGCATACACGTACATCGCGCATGCGCCGGAAGGCGGCGTGTCGCTCGAACCGTATCCGCACGTGCGCGCGTGGCTCGCACGCGTCGAGGCGCTGCCGGGCTTCGTCGCGATGCCGTCGACGCGCGCCGGCTTGCTCGCGGCCTGACGCCGCGTCTTTACCGGGAGAACATCGTGACCGCGCCGACCGTTGCCGTACCGGGCTGGGAGCTCGACGACGCGCCGTTTCATGCGGGCGAGCTCGCCGTGCAGCAGCGCGCGGGCGTGACCGAAGCCGCGAGCGCGGCCGGCCGGCGCGGGATTCGGCGCTTCATGCCGGAGCAGCACCGGACGTTTTTCGCGCAGCTGCCGTTTTTCGTGCTCGGCGGCGTCGATGCAGGCGGCCAGCCGTGGGCGACGCTGCGGGTCGGGACGCCCGGCTTCGTGACGACGCCGGACGCGCGCACGCTGCGCATCGACGGCGACCCGCTGCCCGGCGATCCGCTTGCCGGCGCATGGCAGCCCGGCGCGCCGCTCGGCGGGCTGGGCATCGAGTTCGATACGCGCCGGCGCAACCGGGTGAACGGCGTCGTGCGCGCGGTCGATGGCCGCGCGCTGACGATCGCGGTCGAGCAGAGCTTCGGCAACTGCGCGAAGTACATCCAGGCGCGCAAGCCGGCGTTCGTCCCGCGCGACGGCGCCGCCGCGGTCCACGTCGACGTCGACGTGTCGGATCGGCTGAACGACGCGGATCGCGTGCTGCTTGCGCATGCCGACACGTTCTTCGTCGCGAGCGCGAACACGTCGGACGCTGCTGGCGCCGCCCGCGGTGCGGACGTGTCGCATCGCGGCGGAATGCCGGGCTTCGTGCGCGTCGAAGACGCACACACGCTGACGACGCCGGATTTCAGCGGCAACCGCTTTTTCAATACGCTCGGCAACCTGCAGCACGATCCGCGCGCCGGGTTGCTGTTCGTCGATTTCGACAGCGGCGACCTGCTGTATGTCGCCGCGCGGGCGGAGATCGTTTGGGACGGCCCGCTCGTCGCGTCGTTCGACGGCGCGCAGCGGGTCGTGCGGTTTCATGTGCGTGAAGTACGGCGTGCGCGCGGCGTGCTGCCGTTTCGGTGGTCGGCGGTCGAGCGGGCGCCGCAGTTCGCGGGGAGGACGGGCGCGGCGAGCGCGGGCGGGGGCGGAGTATCGGCGTCACCGCCGCTCGTATCCGCACCGGTTTCCCAGTCTGCAGCGGAGCCTGCATCCGGATCGGCATCCGCACCGGAACCGGCGCCGGCGTCGGGCTCGCCTGCCACATGGCGCCCGCTGCGCATCGCGAAGATTGTCGACGAAGCGCGTGCGATTCGCTCGTTTCATTTCGAACCGGCAGATGGCGGCGTGTTGCCGTCGTACGAAGCCGGACAGCATTTGACGCTGCGCGTCGCGCTGCCGGACAGCGATGCGCCGACGATTCGCAGCTACACGCTGTCCGATGCGCCCGGCGCGTCGCATTACCGGATCACCGTGAAGCGCGAAGGGCGCGTGTCGCGCTGGCTGCACGACCATGCGCGAGCCGGGATGACGCTCGATGCGCAGATGCCGCGCGGCCGCTTCACGTTCGACGTTGCGAGCCCGCGCCCTGCCGTGCTGGTGTCGGCCGGCATCGGCATCACGCCGATGATCGCGATGCTGCGCCGCGCGCTCGCCGACGACACGCCTTCGCGCCGCGTCGTGTTCGTGCACGGCGCGCGCGAGCCGGCCGACCGGGCGTTCGCGACGGAATTGACGCGCGTCGCGGACGCCGACGCGCGCGTGTCGCTGCACTGGTTCGACAGCCGGCCGCAGCGCGACGGCACCGCGCGAGCCGGCCGCGTCGACATCGCGCAACTGAAGCGCATTCTGCCGTTCGACGACTACGACTTCTACCTGTGCGGGCCGGCTGCGTTCATGCGCGACCTGTACGGCGGATTGCGCGCGCTGAACGTGCCGGACGAACGGATCCGCTTCGAGTCGTTCGGCCCGTCGAGCGTTGTCCGCAGCGGGAACCATGCGGCAGATGCGCGGCCGCCGGCGAGCGTGCCCGTCGTGTTCCGCCGCACCGCGCGCGACGCCGCGTGGACGCCCGCGGACGGCACGCTGCTCGAATTCGCGGAAGGCCAGGGCGTTGCGGTGCCGTCCGAATGCCGGTCGGGGTCGTGCGGTGCGTGTGCGACGCGCGTGCTCGCCGGTGCGGTCGATTACGTGCAGCCTCACGACGCCGACGTCGCGCCCGGCTGCGCGCTGCTGTGCGTCGCGCGGCCCGCCGAAGGGGCCGTAGAGCCGCTCGTGCTCGACCGGTGACGGGCGAGCGGCCGACGCGCGAGCACGGTGCGGCACGCGGGCGCACGACGTGCTGCTTTTCTTGGTCGTGGCGCGCGCCATCCGATTCTCCAGACCCGGACCCCGCCCGGGGTAAAATGCGCGCCACGCCCCAAATGTCGCGCGCAACGAGCATGCGGCCATCTCGGTGAACGGCGCACGCAGCTGCCCGCCGACCGAAGCGGGGCGTCTGATGCGCCCCCCGCACGACAGCACGGCGACGCCGCCGCGACCCGACAGGCATCCGGCTCACGATGGATCGACGGCCGCGTCGGCACCCGACGCATCGCGTTGATTCGAGGTTCCATTCCGCGCTTTTCCGAACGATCGGCACGCATGCGGCCGGTCGCTCGATTCGTCCGATGAACGTCGTGCTGACGCGTGTGTGCGGGGACCGCCCGTGCGTCGGCGTAACGGGTGCGCATCACGTATTTCGAGTGTTTCGACAGGGACGAGTGGCGAGTTTTCCATCCAGAACGATGACGGTGAACAGAACAACAGCGGCGCGCGCACGGCGGCGGCGCACGAAGGCCCGGCTTGGTGTCGGTCTCGGCATCACGCTTTTCGCGGCGCACGCGGCCGCAGCACCGGGCGACGCGCCGGCCGCGCCGGCCGCCGGTGCGGCCGGCAGCGCGACGTTGCCGACGATCACGGTCAGCGGCGCACGCGGCAGCACGTTTCGCGTGCGTGAAGCGTCGGTCGCGGGGCTCGACGACGCGCCGCTGCGCGACACGCCGGCATCCGTCAGCGTGGTTACGCGCGCGCAGCTCGACGATCAGCAGGCGAAGCGCTTGAGCGACGTGGTGCGCAACGATGCATCGGTCGTCAACGCGTATGCTCCGGTTGGCTATTTCGAAGGGTTCGCGATCCGCGGCTTCCCGGTCGATCTCGCGAGCGCGATCCGGATCGACGGGTTGACCGTGTCCGGCGAGCAAAACGTGCCGCTGGAAAACAAGGAGCGGGTCGAGATCCTGAAGGGGCTCGCGGGTATCGACAGCGGCGTGGTCGCGCCGGGCGGCGTGGTCAACTTCGTGACCAAGCGCTCGGCGAACGTTGCGAGCGTGACGACCGGCGTCGACAGCCGCGGTTCCACGTCGGCGGCCGTCGATCTCGGCCGCCGCTTCGGGCCCGATCATCAGTTCGGGTTCCGGATCAATGCGGCGAAGGAGAACATGCACTCGTATATCGATGGCACGAACGGGCGGCGCACGTTCGGGTCGATCGCCGCCGATTGGGACATCAGCCCGCGCGCGAGCCTGCAGCTCAACGCGGAATTCCAGCAGTGGATCCAGCGCTCCGCGCCCGGCTACCAACTGCTCGGCGGCACGGTCGTGCCGTCGGTGAAAACGACGTCGAAGGCGCTCGGCACGCAGCCGTGGGCGAAACCGGTGACGACCGACGCGCTGAACCTGAACGCGCGCTTCGACTATCAGTTCAACGACGACTGGAAGGCCTATGTCGCCGCCGGCCGCAGCCGGACGATGATCGACGACAACAGCGCGTTCGCGTATGGCTGCTATTACGCGGCGAGCTGCGCGGCCGGCGCGACGTCGCCGTTTTTCTTCGGTGCGAACGGCGACTACGACGTGTACGACTTCCGCAGCCCCGGCGAATACCGCCGCAACGACGATCTGCGTGCCGTGACGACCGGCAGGTTCGCAACGGGCCCGCTGCGCCACGAGCTGACGCTGGGCGTGAGCGTGCAGCGCCGCGTCGTGCACATGGCCGACGCCGTGTACGACTACGTCGGCAGCGAGAACATTTACGGTCCCGACGTCGCGTTCGCGCCGTCGCCGAATACGCCGGGGCCGTCGTATCCGCGGCTCGACGCGTGGCAGTACGGCGTGTTCGGGCTCGACCGCATCAGCATCGGCGAGCACTGGCAGGTGCTCGCGGGCGGCAAGGAGGTGCTGCTGCGCCAGCGCAGCTGGAGCAGCCTCGACGGCGACGCGACGCACACCGACCGCTCGGTGTTCCTGCCGCAAGTCGCGCTCGTCTACAAGCCGGTGAACGCGCTGTCACTGTATGCGTCGTACAGCAAGTCGCTGTCGCTCGGCGACCAGGCGCCGGTGCGCGCGACCAACGCGTATGCGTTCCTGCCGCCGGTCGAATCCCGCCAGTTCGAGCTTGGCGCGAAATACGACTGGCTCGACCGCTTGAGTCTGACGGCCGCCGTGTTCTCGATCAGCAAGCCGTTCCAGTTCGCCGATCCCGATGCGTCGGGCGCGAGCTATACGTTCGTGCAGCGCGGCACGCAGCGCCACCAGGGGATCGAGCTCGGCGCGGCCGGGCGCGTGACCGAGCGGCTCGGGCTGACGGCCAGCGTCGCGGCGATTCGCGCGCGCGCCTACGATTCGGGTTCGCCGGCGTACGAAGGGCACCAGATCATCAATGTGCCGGCGCTGCGCGCGTCGTTGTACGCGGATTACGCGGTGCCGGGCGTCGCCGGTCTGAACGTGCTCGGCGGCGTCGAGTACAGCGGGGCGCGCAACGCGAACGAAGAAGGCACGGCGCGCGTGCCGTCGTGGTTCGTGTTCAATCTCGGCGCGCGCTATACGACGAAGATCGGCGGCCACCGCACGGTGCTGCGCGTGTCGGTGGACAACCTGTTCAACAAGTTTTACTGGCGCGATGCGGGCGAGCAGCAGGGCGACGCATACCTGTTTCCGGGCGCGCCGCGCACCGCGCGCGTATCGTTGACCTATGATTTCTGACCGTCCGGATCTTGCCGCGTGACGCGCGGCTACGGCAGCCAACCAGGAGAGCCCTGACGATGTCCCCACTCGAAATCGCCGGCGTGATCGTCAGCGCATTCGCGATCTGGCTGACCGCCAAGCGGCGCATGCTGTGCTGGCCGGTCGGGCTCGCGTCGGTCGCGCTGTACGGCTGGATCTTCTTCGACGCGAAGCTGTATTCGGACACGCTGCTGCAGGGCGCATTCGCGGTGCTGCAGGTGTACGGCTGGCGGCGCTGGATCGCGCAGCGCACGCTCGAAGCGAACGGCGGCGCAGCGCCGCAGGGCGACGTCGCGCCCGTTACCGGCGTGCGGCCGCGGCAGATGCTGCCGGACCTGGTCGCGGCCGTGATCGGCAGCGCGCTGCTCGGCGGGATGATGGCGCGCTGGACCGACGCGGCGCTGCCGTTCGTCGATGCGTCGCTGACCGCGTTCAGCCTCGTCGCGCAATACTGGACCGCGCGGCGCTACATCGCATCGTGGGGGTTGTGGATCGTCGTGAACGTCGTGTACGTGGGGATGTTCGTGTTCAAGGCGCTGTATCTGACGGCCGGGCTCTATGCGCTGTTCATCGCACTGGCCGTCATCGGCTGGCGCGACTGGAGCCGCACGGCCAATGCGCTGCGCGCAACGGCGAGCGCCGCCGGCTGATCGGCGGCCCGCGCCACGGATCGAATCACTACGGAGCAACGTCGGTCATGTCATTTCCACTGGAGCCGGATGCGCGTACAGCGCGCGACGCCGCCGACACGCGGGACGTCGCGCCGCCGCAGTTCGGCGTCGACGGCGAGCAGACCGAACGAGACTGGCCGCTGATGACGCGCGACGAAGTCGCCGGCGTGCTCGCGCGGATCGATGGCGTCGGTGCGCCGGCACGGCTCACGTGGCACAGCCCGCGGCCATTTTCCGCGGCCGTGCTGGTGCGCACCGACGATGAGCGCGCATTGTTCGTCAAGCGTCATCACGCGAGCCTGCGCGACGTTGCCGCGCTCGAGGAGGAGCATCGCTTCATCGCGCATCTGCGCGAACGCGGCGTGCCGGTGGCGGACGTGCTCTCTGCGCGCGACGGCGCGACTGCATTCGCGTTCGGCGACTGGACCTATGAGGTGCACGTGGTCGCGCCGGGCGTGGACGCGTATCGCGGCGTGATGTCGTGGAAGCCGTTCGCGCATCCGTCACATGCGTACGCGGCCGGCCGCGCATTGGCCGCACTGCATCGTGCGTCGGCCGGTTACGACGCGCCGGCGCGACCCGTGCGTACGCTGTTGTCGAGTTTCCGCGTGCTGTCGTCGGCCGATCTCGCGGGCGCGCTCGAACGCTGGGTCGATGTGCAGCCATTGCTGATTCGCGCGCTCGGCGCGCGCGACTGGCGCGGCGATGTCGCGGAGGCGATCGGCCCGTATCACGCGCGTCTCGTGCCGCTGCTGCCCGCGCTGCCGCCGCTGTGGACACACGGCGACTGGCATGCGTCGAACCTGCTGTGGACCGACGCCGGGCCCGGCGCGCAGGTGCGGACCGTGCTCGATTTCGGGTTGTCGGATCGCACGTGCGCGGTGATGGATGTCGCGCTCGCGATCGAACGCAATACGATCGACTGGTTGGCGCCGGCTGATGCGCGCCGTGTCGAATACGAGCAGATCGACGCTTTGCTCGACGGCTACGAATCGATCGAACCGCTCGGCGACCACGCATATGCGGCGCTGGTCGAGATGCTGCCGATCGTGCATACGGAATTCGCGTTGTCCGAGGTCGCGTATTTCGGTTGCATCGTCGATGCGCCGGACATCGTCGATGTCGCGTACGACGGCTATCTGATCGGGCATGCGCGATGGTTCGGCGGGCGCGACGGGCGGCAACTGCTGGACTGGCTCGCGCAGCGCCGGCGCACGAAGTGCGGGCGTGTCTGAACCTCATCTTCCTGCGGTGCGGCGATCACGCCGCGCGCTGGCTGAAACCGTCTGATTGCTTGACCACCGAGGCGGGATCTCGCACGACGGTACGTTGTCGTGCCGAGCACCTTGGAGCTGTCGAAGTCGCGACAGAGGGCGCAGGCGTTCGGGCCAATCCCGGCGCGCCTGCGTCGATTCACACCTGTGCGAGCGCCTGATCGAGGTCGGCGAGCAGGTCGTCGATATGCTCGATGCCGATCGACAGCCGTATCGTTTCCTCCTTCACGCCTGCCTTCGCGAGCTCGGCCGGCGACAGCTGGCGGTGCGTCGTCGACGCCGGATGCGTCGCGAGCGATTTCGTGTCGCCGATGTTGACGAGCCGCGTGAACAGCTTCAGCGCGTCCTGGAACTTCGCACCGCCGTCGCGGCCGCCTCTCACGCCGAACGTCAGGATGCCGGGCGCACGGCCCGACAGATAGCGCGCAACGAGCGGATGATCGGGGTGATCGGGTAGCCCTGCATAATTCACCCACTCGACGTGCTCGTGGCGCGCGAGATGCTGCGCGATCTTCAGCGCGTTGTCGCTGATGCGCTCGACGCGCAGCGCGAGCGTCTCGATGCCCTGCAGGATCTGGAACGCGTTGAACGGCGAGATCGCCGCACCCATGTTGCGCAGCGGCACGACGCGCGCGCGGCCGATATACGCGGCCGGCCCGAACGCTTCCGTATAGACGACGCCGTGATAACTGACGTCGGGTTCGTTGAGCCGCTTGAAGCGATCCGCATGCTGGGCCCACGGGAACTTGCCGGAATCGACGATTGCGCCGCCGAGACTCGTGCCGTGGCCGCCAAGATACTTCGTCAGCGAGTGCACGACGATGTCGGCGCCGTGTTCGAACGGGCGCAGCAGGTACGGCGACGGCACCGTGTTGTCGACGATCAGCGGGATGCCGTGGCGATGCGCGATGTCCGCGAGCGCGGCGATGTCGGTCACGTTGCCGAGCGGGTTGCCGACCGATTCCGCGAAGATCGCCTTCGTGCGCGCGTCGATCAGCGGTTCGAACGACACCGGGTCGCGCGGGTCGGCGAAGCGCGTCGCGATCCCGTATTGCGGCAACGTATGCGCGAACAGGTTGTAAGTGCCGCCGTACAGCGAACTCGCGGATAGGATGTTGTCGCCGGCTTCCGCGATCGTCTGGATCGCGTACGTGACCGCCGCCTGTCCCGACGCCAGCGCGAGCGCGCCGATGCCGCCCTCGAGCGCCGCGAGCCGCTGCTCGAGCACGTCCGTTGTCGGGTTCATGATCCGCGTGTAGATGTTGCCCTGCACCTTCAGGTCGAACAGGTCCGCGCCGTGCTGCGTGTCGTCGAATGCGTACGCAACGGTCTGGTAGATCGGCACCGCGACCGCGCGCGTGGTCGGGTCGGGGCGATAGCCGCCGTGCACGGCGATGGTTTCGAGGCGCCAGTTCGAAGAGGCCTGTTCGGTCATGGGTGCTCCGTTCGTTGTTGTGATCGTCGGGCGATTATAGGAGCACGTGCAGTGCTTCCTTTAGAACGAATGGTGCGTTGCTTATGGCGGCGCGGCGTGTGGAGTGCCGTTTGTCGCCGGCGAAAGTGCACGATGGATTCCCGATCTCGATCGTCCGCGGCACACGCCGGGCATTTGAAGCACGGTGGCCGCGCATGAGCGGTGCTCTGCGCTTATGCGTGGCAGATCGCGATGATCTCCGCACTCGTCGCGTCGTCGAACGGCGCGCATTGCCAGTCGCCATACCAGTCCGTCGACGAGAATCCGGCCGCCGCCACGCGTGCCTGCAGGTCGCGCTGCGCGATGAAGCGCAGCCGGCTCGTGCTTTTCAGCTCCGTGTCGTCGCGGCGGAAGCGGTAATACGTGTCGAACGTCACGATAGAGCCGTCGACCGCGGTCACTTCATGATGCAGTTCCACGCTGCCGAATTCGGGCGATTCGACACGGGATGCCGACGCGTGCGGCGTCCATGTTCGCCACGGCTCGATGCGCGGGTTGCGCGTTTCGAACAAGAAGCGGCCACCGTCGGCCAGCACGCGCCGCGCGCCGTGCAGCGTTGCTTCGATGTCGGCGTCGGTCAGGAGGCACTGGAAGGCGTGCCCGGTCATCACGACGGCGTCGAACGGCGCGCCGGGCGGCAGGCCGCCGAGATCGCACGCGAGCCAGCGGACCGCGCTGGCGCCCGGCTGACGTCGCGCATGGTCGATCATCGCCGGTGCCGGATCGATCGCGACGACGTCATGCCCGGCCGCCGCGAGCCGGCGTGCGAACGTGCCGGTGCCGCAGCCGAGGTCGAGAACCCGTTGCCGCGCGGGGCCGATGTGCGATGCGTAGAACGCGAAGTCGCGATCGCCGGCATTGAACAGGTCGTAGACTGCGACGAGTCGCGGGTCGCTATAAAGGAGATCGCCGGAGGATGCCGGGCCGGACGTCATGCGACACGCGCATTAGCGCTGCTGCACCGCGACGCGCAGGCCGAGCGCAATGAAGATCGAGCCGATGATCTTCCCCTGCCAGCGCGTGAGCCACGCGAGCCGCTTCACCACGCGGCCGAGCGGGCGGATCGAGCACGCGATCAGCGTCGTGTAGAGCGAGCTGAGCACGACGAAGATCAGCCCGAGCACCGCAAACTGCACGAACGTCGAACCGCGTTCCGGATGCACGAACTGCGGCATGAACGCGAGGAAGAACAGTGCGGTCTTCGGATTCAGCACTTCGGCGGGAATCGCCTGCAGGTACGCCTTCAGCGGCGTGACGGACGACACCTTCGGCAGCGACGGATCGGACGGCCGGTCGAGCAGCGCGCGCACGCCGAGGTAGATGAGGTAGGCCGCGCCGACCAGCTTCACGACGTTGAACGCGAGTGCCGACGTCATCAGCAGCGCCGACAGCCCGACGGCCGCGAACAGCGTATGCACGAAGTCGCCACTTGCCACGCCGAGACCGGTGAGGATGCCGGTCTTGCGGCCGCCCTGCACGGTGCGGCTCAGCACGAGCAGCACCGCGGGGCCGGGGATCAGGAACAGGCCCAGGACGACAGCCGTGAAGGTGGTCAGCGTGGTCAGGTCGAACATGGCGGCTCCGGGAGAATGGGCGCAGCGGCGAGGATCGACGCATTGTATTCGCTTCGGCGAACGGCTGCCGGCGGTGCTCAGCATCACCGGTCGGGCTTTTCGGCCGGAAAATCGACGTACGCAATGATTTGCGGCGACGCCCGGTGCTGCTGTGCATCTATCGGCTGGATGTGAGCGCTTGGCGCAGCCGGTGGGCGGTGCGTTGTGTCCCGTGTGAAATGAATTTGTAATATGGACCCCGAATCCATTAGGCAAATTATTCGATAAAGCGCCCTAAAGAAACTCGCGCCTGCGCCGTTACCCTTCCTCGGTATCGCATAAAAGTACGACGAAAGCAGTACAACCACACGACCTAAAAACCGAGGGCGCACGGCCGGCGAAGCCGTGCGCGAGATCAGAATGGGATGCACCGATTCAATGGGGCGCGCAGGCACCGGGGGCTGGCGCGCGCTGTGCCTTTGCGTTGCCGTAGCCGGATTGCTGCCACATTGCGCCGCCGCCTCGGGGATTGTCCCGGACGGCGGCACGCCCACGAGCGTGTCGGTCGGCCCGAATGGCCGGCAACTCGTCAACCTCGCACCGGCGGTCGCCGGGGTATCGAGCAACACGTATTCGTCGTTCAACGTGACGGCCGCCGGCGCGACGCTGAACAACGCCGGCATCAACGCGCGCACGATCGTCAACCAGGTGACGAGCACGAACCGCAGCCTGATCGAGGGCGAAATCGAGGTAGCCGGACCCCGCGCGAATGTCGTGCTCGCGAACCCGAACGGCATCACGATCAACGGCGGATCGTTCGTCAATACGGGGCATGTCGCGCTATCCACCGGCAACGTGAGCTTCAATGACTTGCAGATCGCGCCCGGCGTGATACAGCGCAACATCGTGCTCGACACGTCGACCGGCACGATCGTCGTCGGCCCGGGCGGACTGGCCGGCGCGCTGATCGGGCTGGATCTGATCGCAAAGAACATCGTCGTCGACGGCGCGATCGACAATACGTTTTCGTCCGCGACGGCCGGCGTGCGCCTGCTGGCCGGACGCAGCCGCGTCGAACTGAACACGGGACTGTCGCCGAACGATAACGCCAACGACTGGCTCTCGCGTACCGCGACGAACGACCCGGACACCGCATCGACCTATGCGATCGATATCACGGCCGCAGGCAGCGTCACGAGCGGACGCGTGCAGCTGATCGTCACGGACCGTGGCCCCGGTGTGCGCAGCGCTGGCGCAATGAATGCGTCGCTGGGAGATTTCACGCTGACGTCGAGCGGCAACGTCGAGATGTCCAATGCGAAGGTCAACGTCGCGCGAGACCTCGACGTTGCCGTGCAGGGCGGCATTACGCTGACCGACACCGAAGTGAAGGCGAACGGCGGCCACGCGAACGTGTCAGGCGCCGATGCGATTGCATTGACAGGCAGCAGCCTGATGGCGTCGGGCAGTGTGAAGCTGAACGGCGCGGGCATCGCGCTAAATCCAGACGATGCGATGAAGGGTTCGACCGTGGCATCGTCGCAGAGCGGCGTAGTCCTCAAGAGTGCGGCGGACATCGTGAATGTCGGATCGCTGGTGCAAGGGCAGACCGCAATCGATGCGGACCCCGATTCGGCGGGCGCGGTGACGCTGAATGCGGCGGGCCGCATCCTGAACCAGTCGCAGCCGCAGACGCGGATCGGCATCCTGTTTGGCGTTCAGGGCGACGTGTCGTTGACTGCGGGCGCCGATGTCGTCAACCGGAATGCACGCATCCTGTCGAACCGGAGCGTATCGATCCACACGGGCGGAGATCTGCAGAACATCGTCGACCACAGCACCGGCGTGCAGAACGGTGCGGTGGTCGGCTTCTCCGAGCAGGGTGGCCGCTTCCTGTTCTTCAAGCATCGTAGCGACGGCTTTACCGTCGACTATGGCGAACTGGCCGACGCATCGAAACTCGCGTACATCACGGCCGATGCGGGCAATGTGACCATGCGTGCCGCGAACGTGACGAATATCGGCGGATCGATCCTGTCGAACGGCGGCGCGATCGACATCGCCGCGCGCAACAACATCGTCACGCAAGCCATTTTCACCGGGCAGGCATCGTACCGGCGATCGTGCTTCATCTTCTGCCGCGCGAGTGCATCGTCGAGCGTGCAGGCATTCGGCGGCGTGATCGAAGCCAAGGCCGACATCGCGCTGAAGGCGGGCCAGCAGATCACGAACACCGGTGGAACGGTGCTGGCGCTCGGCGCATTGACGCTCGACGCGCCGAAGACGCTCGCGCAGGGCCTGCCCGGCTACACGGTGATCAACCGCAATCACGACCTGAAGGCATGGTTCGGCAATCGCTGGGCAGCCATCTATGCGGCCGACACCGGCGGGCTCTTCACTGGCGGAACCGGCAAGGTGCGTTTGACCGGCGAGGCCGACATCGAAGGCGGCGCATACAGTGCGCCCGAAGGCGTGCTGGCAGCAGGCGGCATCGTGACGATCCGGCCGCCGCATCGCGATCTCGTGACGATCGGCAACGGCAATCACATGGGTCTCGTTTCGTGGTTCGGTCTGTGATGTTGCGTATGCCGCCCCGCATTGCCGCGGCGCTCGTGCTGACGATCGGCGCGACGTCGCGTTGCGCGTACGCGCAGCTCGCGGGCGCGCTGCCTGCCGGGCCGGTGCCGGGCGTCGGCGCGCTGCCGCCCAATCTCGCGGTGCCGCGTGCGGAACAGGATCCCGCGCAGCGTTTGCTGCAGGAGCAGCGCGACCGGCAGCGCCGCGATGAAATCGCGCAGCCGCCTGCGCAGATCGCGTTGCCCGAGCAACCGGCGATGCCCGACCTGCCGCCCGGCGCCGACATCGAAACGCTCCCCGACGCGGCGCCGACGTTCCTGATCGACCGTATCGAATTCAGCGGCGACACGATACTCGCGCAATCGGAACGGGACCGCATCGCGGCGCCGTTCGTCGGCAGACAGCTCGGGCGCAACCGGATCAACCTGCTGCTGCGCCGGTTGACCGAAGCGTTCATCGCACGCGGCTACATCACGACGCGTGCATACCTCGGGCCGCAGAATCTCGCGTCCGGCACGCTGAAGATCAACGTCGTGCCGGGCCGCGTGGCCGCGTTGACGCTGAACGGCAAGCCGCTGCGGCCGCGCGATCCAGACGAAAAGTGGTACGAGGCGCGCGGCGGCGGCCTGCTGACCGAAGCCGGCACCGCATGGGCATTCGCGAGCGCGCCCGGCGACCCGCTGCGGCTGCCCGACCTCGAACAAGGGGTCGACCAGATCAATCGGCTGCGGCGCAATCAGGCCGAAATCCGGATCCTGCCCGGCGAGGCGCCGGGGGACTCCATCGTCGCGATTTCGAACCGCTACGGCGACCGGCTGCACTACGACTTCGGCATCGACAACTACGGCAGCTCGCAGACGGGCACGACGCGCTATCGCGCCGGCGTCGAAGCCGACAACGCGATCGGACTGCAGGAATCGTTGTCGTTCAGCTACGTCGGGACGAAGGACACGAACGCGATCGTGTTCTCGGCGGCGGTGCCGTATGGGTATCAGACCTTCAGCTATACGGCGTCGATGTCCGAGTACCAGCAGGCGATCGGCGACGTCGCACTGCTCGCGGGCCGCACGTTCAGCCAGATGCTCGGCTGGAACGACGTGCTGGTGCGCTCGTCGCGCGGGCGCATGAGCGTCGACGTGACGCTCAACAAACTGCGCACCGAGCGCGACGTGAACGGCATTCCGCTGTCTCCGCAGAACCTGACGGTGTTGCGCGTCGCGCTGAACGGGCTGTCTCGGTTCGTGATGCGCGATCAGGGCGCGGCCGCGACGTGGGATGTCGGCGTATCGCAGGGGCTGCCGTGGCTGGCCGCCAGCCACGACGCACCGGACATCGGCATCGACGACGCGCACAGCCAGTTCACGAAGCTCGACGCGACCGGCACGCTGCAGTTCGCGCTCGGCACGCTCGCCGGATCCGCGTGGGCGTATCGCGGCACGCTGCGCGCGCAGTACAGCCGCGTCGCGCTGTTCGGCAACGAGCAGATCTTTCTCGGCGGGATGAGCTCGGTCCGCGGATTCACGGAAGGCGGCATCGCGGGCGACAGCGGCGTGTTTGTTCGCAACGAATTCGCGTGGCAGAACGTGCCCGCATGGCACGACGCGCGCATCGAACCGTACGTGTTCCTCGACGGCGGCAAGACGCATCTGAATGCGCAGGGCGGCTGGCCGACACTCGTCGGCACCGGGGTCGGCACGCGCGCGCAATGGCGCCTGAAAAGCGGGACCGTGTCGGCCGAAGTGCTGGTCGGACAGGCGCTCGCGCAACCGGCAGCACTCGGCAAGAAGGCCACCGTGCTGCTGGCAACTCTCAACTGGTCGGACTGATGGAGAACCTCATGAATCGCCTGTCGAACGGCCGCACGGTCGCGATGCAATCGAATCTGTCGGCGCGCTTGCGCAAGCTCGGCGCCGCGCTTTTCGCCGCGGCGCTGTGCTGCACCGTGGCGACGCACGCATACGCGCTGAACAAGGCGGCGAAGAAACCCGTGGACGCAACCGCCGCCATGCCCGCCGATGCGGTCGCGAGCGTCAACGGCGTGCCGATCGCGCAAGCGCAGATCGACGAAGCGGTGCGCGCGTCGAAAGCGCCCGATACGCCCGCGCTGCGGGCGGCGCTGAAGAATCAGCTGATTGCGCGCGAGCTGTTTCGCCAGGCGGCGCTGAAGCAGCACTACGACACGAAGCCGCAGGTCGTGGCCGCGGTCGAGCAAGCGAAGGCGTTGGCGATGACGCAGGCATACCTGCGCGATCAGGTGAAGCCGGCGCCGGTTACGGACGCAGACGTGAAGGCGCGTTACGACGCGATCGTCGCGACGCTCGGCGACAACGAATACAAGCCGAGCGTGATCGCCGTGAACGACGCGGACACCGCGAAGCAAATCATTGCGCGGCTCAGGAAGGGCGAGGACTTCGGCAAGCTCGCGCAGCAGTTCAGCAAGGGTCCGGCCGCCGCACAAGGCGGCGCGTTGAACTGGATCTCGTTCAAGACGCCGATCGAAGCCGGCCACACGCAGAACTGGCCGCAGCCGCTTGCCGAAGCTCTCGTGAAGCTGCCGCAGGGCGGCCTGACGCGCGAGCCGGTGCAGGTCGGCGACGTGTACTGGATCGTGCGCGCCGACGACAAGCGCCCGACGCAGGTGCCGACGTTCGATCAGGCAAAAGACACGCTGCGACAGCAGCTCGAGCAGGTCGCGATGGAGAAGGCAACCGCACAGGTGGTCGCGGATCTGATTCGCGGCGCGCGCATTCAGCAGTAAGCGGCAAGCGGCAAGCGGTAAGCGGTAAGCGGTAAGCGTAAGCCGCGGATAGCAGTAAATCGCAGAGAGCAGGCAGTCGCGCCGGGTAACGACCGGCGAACACGCATGCGGTGCCGGGCGGGGAAATCCGGCATCGCACGGCGCCACGGTCGGCCGGCCGATGGCGTACGGAGCAAGCCACAAAAAACGAAGCGAATAACAGAAGATGAACACGTCCAAGCGTAAGATCCTGCAGCAGCTTGCCGCCGCCGGCGCGGCGCGAATCGGCGCGCGCGCGCGGCTGGCGGCATGTGCGCCGCGTTTGTTCGCGGCTGCGCCAACCCTGCGCTCGTATCGCTGGTGGCAACGCGCGACCAGCGCGCTCGTTGCGCTGACGATGTTCATCGGACCGATCACGGTGACGGTCGAGCAGTGCCGTGCCGCGGCCGGCGTGCTCGGCGCAGGCGACCGCCGGATCGACGACGACGGATGGCAGCGGCTGCACGATCTCGCGTCGCTGCGCGTGCACTTCTCGATGCAGGTCGCGGCCGCCGCGCCGATCACCGACCCGACGGCGCCGATCTCGTTCCAGCCGGCGATCACGCAATCGACCGGCGCGGGCGGCGGTGTGCCGGTCGTCAATATCACCGCGCCGAATGCGGCCGGCATTTCGCTGAACCAGTATCAGCAATTCAATATCGATCCGGTCGGGCTGATTCTCAACAACAGCCTGATGTCGGGCACATCGCTGACCGGCGGCAACGTGCAGGCGAACCCGAACCTGGGCGGCCGCACCGCAAGCGTGATCGTCAACCAGGTCACGTCGACGGGCAACGCATATGCAAGCCTGCTGAACGGCCCCCTCGAAGTGTTCGGTGCGCCCGCGGCCGTCGTCATTGCGAATCCGAACGGGATCACGACGCGCGGCACCGGCTTCACCAACACGATCGGCGTCACGCTGTCGACCGGCGTGCCGCAGTTCGTGAGCGGCGTTGGCGGCACGGCGACGGACTTCGCGAATGCGAAGGCCATCGGCTACAACGTAACCGGCGGCCATCTGCAGATCGAGGGCAATGCAGGCGTCAACGGGCCGGGTGCGGGGATCGAGGGGACCGTCGGCACGATCGATCTGATCGGCGAGACGATCGGCATCAACGCGCCGTTGTATGCCGGCACGCGCATCAACGCGATCGCCGGCCGCCAGTTCGTGACGCCGGCGGCAGTGGACGCCTACGGCACCACGTACGGCACGGCGTCGAACGGCTCCGACAACTCCGCCGCGGCAATCAATGCGGCGAACGGCGGCGCAAATCGTTCACTCGCGATCGACGCGACCGCGTTCGGCGCGATGACGGCCGGCCAGATCCAGGTGATCAGCACCGCGGCCGGGATGGGCGTGCGGGCCGATGCGCAGCTTGCCGCGAATGCCGGCGACCTGCTGATGTCGGCGAACGGCGACGTATCGGTGGCCGGCTCCGCCGCACAGCAGCAGGCGACGCTCCGCAGCACGGGCAACGTGTCGATGACCGGTGCGCACATCGGCGTCGGTGGCTATGCGATCGATGCGAACGGCGACGTGACGTCGACGGGCTCGATCCAGTCGGGCGGCAAGCTTGCCGTTTCGGCCGGCGGCAACGCGAACATTGCGAATGCGCAGGCCAAGGGCGACATGGCAATCGCCGCCGGCACGAACGTCGCGCTCGGCGACGTGCAGGGCGGTGGTGCACTGACCGTCACCGCGCGCGGCACGGACGGCGCGGGCGACGTAAGCCTGAACGGCACGTCGGTCGTGACCGGCGCAACGACCGTGCAGGCGGCGCGGGACGTCAACGTGAACGGCCAGACGAACAGCGACACGCTGCAAGCGAGCGCGCAGCGCAATGCGACCGTCAGCGCGGCGCTGCAAACGTCCGGCGATCTCTCGCTCGCGGCCGTGCAGGGCAATCTCACGACCCGCGCAGCGGTGAAGAGCGGCGGTGATCTTGCATTGATGTCCGGACTCGACACGTCAATCGAATCGCAGGCGACGGCCCACAACGCGGTCAGCGTGCATACCGGGCGCGATCTGAGCGTCGGCGGCTCGCTCGCGAGCGGCACGACGTTTACGGCCGATGTCGCACGCGATGCGGCGGTCGGCGGCTCGCTGATGATCGGTACCGACGCGCGGCTCGACGCGGGACGCAACGTCGATGCATCGGGCGTCGTGATCGTTCAGCGCAACGGAACGTTGAGCGCACGCAACGACATCACCGGCAGCGGTTCGATCGCGTTCGGCCAGACCGGCGCATTGAACGCCGCGCACGACGTCGCGCTCGCAGGCAAGCTGCTTGCGAACGGCTTGCAGGTCGACGCCGGCAACAGCGTAAATCTCGCGACGGTTCAGGTGGGCGGCGCGTTCGGCGTGACGGCAAATGGCGTCGCCGGCGGCGGCGACGTGACGTTCAACGGCAACGCGGCGGCGCTCGGCGCGGCCGACGTGCATGCGGCGCGCGACGTCGTCGTGAACGGCACGCTGGCCGGCGGCGCGCAGGTCGCCCTTGCAGCGCAACGCAACGTGACCGTGAACGGCAGCGGCACCGTGCAGGCCGTCGGCGATCTCGCGTTGACGGCGGCGACCGGTAGCGTCACGTCAGCCGGCACGTTGAACGGCGCGGGCGCGTTGACGGTGCAGGGCGCGCAGGATGTCGCGCTGACCGGCGCGACGACCGTGACGGGCGACGTTGCGGCGACGGCCGGGCAGGATCTGACGATCGGCGGCGCATTCGCCGGGCAGGGCGCTGCGACGCTCACGGCTGCGCGCGACATCGTTGCCGGTGGCAACAGCGGCTTCGTGCGCGACACGACACTGAACGCGGGCCGCGACATCGATGTGACCGGCGCGTTTCAAGGACGAGTCGTATCGATGGCCGCGGCCGATTCGATCGCGCTGAACGACGTGCAGGCGAACGCGGCGCTGCAGCTGGCCACGCGCGGCGGCGACATCTCGATCGGCGGCAACGTCAATTCGCTCGCGGGCGGGACGATCGGCGCGGCGCGCGACGTGACCGTCAACGGCACGTTGAGAACCGCGAGCGGCCTCGTGATCGGCGGCGGCCGCAATACGTCTATCGGCGGCACGGTTCAGTCGAACGGTGACGTCACACTGACGAATGCGGCCGGATCGCTCACGAGCACCGGCACGATCCAGTCGGGCGGAAATCTTTCGGTGAGCGCCGCGCAATCGGTCGATCTCGGTGCGCAATCGACGTCGTCGCTCGGCAATCTGAGCGTGGACGCAGGGCGCGACCTGACGATGAACGGATCCGTCGTCGCGCAAGGCAACGGCACGCTGAACGCCGGCGGCGCGATAAGCGGCGCGGCGGCCATTGCTTTCGGGCTCGCGGCCAGCGTTACCTCGGGCGGCGATACGAACCTCACCGGTTCGCTGCGCGGCGGCAACGTGCAGACGGCGGCCGGCGGATCGGCGACGCTGCATGACGTGCAGGCCGCGTCGGCGCTCGTGCTCGGTGCGGGGAACGACCTGAGCGTGACGGGTGCGGCGACGGGCGGCGCAGACGTTGCGTTGACCGCGGCGCGCAATATCGACGTCAGCGGTTCGCTGCAGTCTGCCGGCAAAACATCGTTGCTGGCGATAGGCGGCAGCATCGAATCGACGGGCGCAATCGCAAGCAATGGCGCGTTCGACGCGCAGGCCGGCAACGACGTCCGTCTCGGCGGCAGCACGACCGTATCGCGCGACACGACGCTCATCGCCGGTCGCGACGTGAACGTGAGCGGCACGGTGGCCGGGCAAGGGCAAGGCAGCGTCACGGCTGCGCGCGACATCGTCGGCGCAGGGACGTTGACGTTCGCGCAGCAAGCGACGCTCGACGCTGCGCGCGATGTCGCGCAGCAGGGGCTGATCCAAGGGCAGTCGGTCAATGTGACGGCGGCCGGCAATGCGGCCGTGAACAACGTCGAAGCGACCGGTACGATCGCGCTGCGCGCGAACGGCACGAATACCGCGACCGGCGCGGGCGACCTGCGCATCGACGGCTCGGTCGCCGCTGCGGGCGCCATCACCGCGCTCGCGCAGAACGATGTCTCGGTCGGCGGCAAGGTCGCGAGCGGCTCGACGGTTGGCATCACCGCGCAGCGGAACGTTGCGGTGGGCGGCGCGATCGAGTCGGTCGGCGACGCTGCGCTCGTCGCGCAACAAGGCAGCCTGAATGCGACCGGCGGGATCAATAGCGGCGGCAAGCTCGATATCGCAACCGGTCTCGACCTGTCGCTCGGCGCGAGCACCAGCGCGATCGGCGATGCGACGCTGACGGCCGGCCGCGACGCCACGCTGAACGGCACGATGGTCGGTCAGGCGAACGGCATGGTGACGGCTGGTCGCGATATCAACGGCGGCGGCAAGCAGGCGTTTGCGGCGAACGCGGACTACACGGCGCAGCACGATGTTGCGCTGACGGGCGGCGTGCAGGCGGCCGCGATCACGGTGACGGGCGGGAACAATGCGTCGCTGCACGATGCGGCGTCGGCGACCACGCTGACGCTGGCCGCGAACGGCAACGCCGGCGAAGGCGACGCGGGCATTACGGGCGCGGCATCGGCGCAGCGCGCGGTGAGCGTGACCGGCGCGCGCGACGTGTCGGTCGGCGGCACGCTCGGCAGCGGCGATGTGCTGACGCTGACTGCGCAGCGCAACGTGTCCGTTAGCGGCGGCGTGGAATCGAAGGGCGATCTGAGCGCGAGCGCAACGAACGGGAGCGTCCTGCTGACCGGCACGACGACGACCGCGGGTTCGTTCAACAGCGTGTCCGGCGTCGATACGCAGCTCGGCGGCCAGATCGCGGTAGCGAAACAAACCAGCGTGCAGGCCGGCCGCGATATCGCGTTGACCGGCGCGCTGGCCGGACAACTCGACGGCACGCTGAGTGCGGGACGCGACATCACCGGGACGGGCTCGGCCGCATTCGCACAGGCGGCGACAGTGGACGCCGCGCACGACGTGGCGCTGACCGGCACGCTGCAAGGTGCGACGGTGAACGTGACCGGCGCGAACAATGCGGGGCTCGGCAGCGTGCAGGCCGTCAGCGGCAATCTCGCCGTGACCGCGAAGGGCGCTGCCGGCGGCGGCGACGTGACGTTCGGCGGTGCGGCGACCGCATTCGGCGCAATGCAACTGCAGGCGGCGCGCGACGTAACCGTTGCGGGCGCAATCAATACCGGCAGCACGACGACGATCGATGCGACGCGCGGTGTCGCACTTGCGGCCGTCAATTCGGCCGGCGATCTCGGCATCACCGCATCGGGCGGCAGCGCGAGCGCGGCGAGCCTGACGACGCAGGGCAACCTGAACGTCGGCGCGGCGCAAGGCATTGCCGTCGCCGGACAGACGGTGGCGGGCGGCAACGCGTCGATGAATGCCGGCGGCGACGTCACGCTGGCGGGCGGCATCGGTGCGCAGCAAAGCGGCACGTTGACGGCGGGCGGCTCGGTGAGCGCGGGCTCGATCGCGTTCGCGCAACAGGCAACGGTCAATGCGGGCGGCAGTATCGCGGTTGCGGGCAGCGTTGCGACCAACGGCGATCTCGCGATGACGGCAGGCAACGATCTTTCGGCCGGATCGGTGCAGGCGGGCGGCGCGATCGGTCTGCAAGCGCAGGGCCGCAACGGCGCCGGCGACGCGATGGTGAACGGCACGCTTGCGTCGGGCAAGGCGACGACGATCACGGCGGCGCGCGATGCGGGCGTCGGCGGCGGGGCGTCGAGCGGCGGTGCGTTAAGCGTGACCGCCGGACGCGACCTCGGTATCGCAGGCGCGATCAATTCGAATGGCGACGCGACGCTGACGGCCACGTCGGGCAATCTCGGCGTCGGTGGGGCGGTGGTGTCGACGGGGAATTTGCGTGCGGGTGCAGGCGGCGGATTGGCGCTGCTGTCCGGCGGGCTCGTGAACGGCGATACGACGCTGACGTCGGGCGGCGCGATGACGCTCGGCGGCGCACTGTTCGGCCTCGGCGCGGCGGACATCAACGCAGGCGGCGCGATCGCCGGTGGCGGCGCGCTGACGTACGGCAAGGACATCGTCGTCAATGCCGGCGGCGGCGTTGTACTCGGCGCGGTTCAGGGCGCCGGCAAGTTCACGGCGGTGTCGGGCGGCGACATGTCGTTCGGTGCCACGACCGCGGTCGGCGATGTATCGGCGAGGTCGAATGCGGGCAGTGTGACGTTCGGTGGCGCGTTGCAGTCGGGCGGCAATGTCGCCGTTCAAGCGGCGAACAACGTTTCGCTCGCAGGCGGCGTGGCTTCGATGGGCTCCGTCAACGTCAACGGCGTGAGCGGCAATGTGAGCGTCGCGGGCGTGTCGTCGAACGGCGACACGGCGTTGCACGCGGGACAAACCGTTACGTTGAGCGGCAACAGCGTTGTCGCGGGGCAGTTGGGCGTGTCCGGCGGCAACGTGACGCTGAGCGGTTCGGCGACCGGCTCGAAGAGCGTGACCGTTTCCGCGCAGGGAACGGTCGATGCCGGCAATGCGTCGCTCGTCGCATCGCAGAACCTGCAGGTGAACGGCGCGAACGTGACGCTCGGCAATGCGACGGTCGGCGGTTCGCAGGTCGCGCAGGCGTCGAACCAGCTCACGCTGGCCGGCGGGAAAGCGGTGAACGTCGTCGGCACCGCGACGCTTACGTCGCAGAACGGGTTGTACAACGCGGCGAACGTGCTGGCCGGATCGCTCGGCGTGTCGGCGTCGAGTCTGACGAACGCGGCCGGCGCGTCGCTCGCATCGATCGGCACGACGACGATCAACGCGTCGAACTTCGCGAACGCGGGGCTCGTGAACGGCACGACGACCAACGTCACGGTCGGTGGCGGGCTGACGAACGTCGGCGGCTCGCTGATGGCCGTGAATGCGCTCAACATCAACACCGGGACGCTGAACAACCAGAACGGGATCATTTTTGCAGGGAACCCGCAGGCCGCGACCGGCGCGATCGGCGACGTGTCGCTGACGATCAACGGCGGCAATGGCGCGTTCTATAACGCGGGCGGACAGTTGCTCGCGCAACGGAACATGGGGATCAGCGCGGTCAACATGGCGTTCGATCCGTCGCAGGGGACGATTAGCCAGGGCGGCAATCTTTCCATCACCGCCGGGTACGTGAATGTCGGCGGCACGTGGAATTACGGCGGGCAGAGCGTTTCGTTGACGGGGCTGAACGGGATCACGAATAGCGGCACGATCACCGGGACGTCGCCGTTGACGCTGACGGCCGGTGGGAGCTTCGAGAATCACGGGCAGGTCACCGGGGCCGATGTGACGTTCAACGGCACGTTGAACAATGCGGCCGGCGCGGTGATGCATGCGGACAATGCGCTGACGCTGAATGGCGATACCACGAATCGCGGCACGGTCGAGGCGGGTAGTGTTCTGACCGTCAATGGCGGCAACTACGACAACCAGGGTGCGACGACGCAGTCGCGCGGCGACGCGAATTTCAATCTGAGTGGTTCGCTGGTCAATACGGGCGGCTCGATATTCGCCGGCCGGAACATTGGTATCTCTGCTGCGCAGGTGATCAACGATCAGACTGCTCCGCAGGGAGCCGTCACGACGACCACACAGGTCAGCGACCCGGCGCTGCTGATGTCAGGGTCGATCGGCACGGTGACGGCCGGCTACGAAAAGATCTCAGGCCATGAGCAAACTGTATCGGCAGCTTACGTGACGTCGTCCGCGACGCTCGGTGGCCTGCTGGCGCCGACCGGATCGACTACAAACAGCGGCTTGTTGACGGCTTCCGATCCGGTCGCGACCTCGGGCACGGTGACATTCAATCAGTATCGTGTCTTGACCGGGGTCAATGACCACGGTGTTTCGCAGTATTCGAACTACTGGTTCGTCGGAACGGGGCCTGCTGCCGGCGCGCTCCAATCGGCGACATTCACGCTGCCGACGGTCTATCAAACGACGACGAATCAGCAAGCCGGAACATCAGGCGTGATCTCCGCCGGCGGTTCGATCACGTTGACGGCCGGAACCCTGTCGAATAAAGGTGGACAGATCTCGGCGCAAGGCAACATCGCGCTCAACGTCCAGTCGCTGAGCAACGGTGCGGTTGCACCGACCATGACGGTCAACAATGCGACTTATGTCGATCAGACACAGTACGCGAATTTTCTGGCGCAACTAGCGGCACTCGGAACGATCGGGGTTCAGGGCACAGGCAACCCGACCGGCGCGTTCAATTGCGACGGGGGTAACTATTGCCAGGTAGGGTCGCCTTACCTGCCGACCACGTTCCAGATCAACAAGGGCGCAGGCGCGCCTGCGTCCACTGGCACGGTGACCTTCACGACGCCGACGGGCATGATCGCGGCGGGCAGCAATCTGACGATCGGTGGCGGCAATCTGACCAACGAGGGTTTGCTGTACGCCGGCAACGACGTTGCTATCACGTCCGGCTCGTTGACCAACCAAGGCGGCAACCAGCAAAACTACTCGAGCCAGGTCGGCTGCGCATCCGGCGTGCCGAACTCGGCATGCGGCAACGCAGGCCAACCTCGCGGCAACAACCCGACCACGACGACGTTCGGCTACAGCCAGAACGACGCGACGATCTACGCAGGTCACGATCTCGTCATCGCCGCCGGGCAGATCAACAACACATACGGCAACTTGCTCGCCGGGCACGACATAGTCATTGGCGGTGTCGGTTCGACCGCAAGCTCGACCACGCCTGCGCAAAGTCTGAACAACACGTCGGGCAACATCGTGGCGGGCAACGACATCAAGCTGAACGTGTCGGGCGCGATCACGAACAACCTGCCCCCGCCCGTTCCGGTACACGAGAACTACGGCAAGCAGGAGCAGTACTCGGGCTGCATGACTGCCGGCGGCTACAAGGAAAGCTACTGCGAAGGCTACGTCGACAAGCAGTCGGGCAGCTCGTCGGCGATCAGCGCAGGGAACAACCTGCAGATCAACGCAGGCAGCCTGACGAATATCGGCAGCCTCATCGCGGCCGGCAACAACGCGACGATCGCGGTCGCCGGGCCCGTGGTAAACGAGGCGCAGGTGCTGAACGCCTACTGGCACTCACATTGGGTGCAGGAAACGGGCATGTTCAGCAGCGACAAGCGTCACGACATCTGGGCGTGCGGCACGCCCGAACAGTGCAAGGCGTTGTACGGAAGCGCATACACGAGCACGGGCGGCACCATCGATCCGCCGACGCCGGTCGGCAACATCGCGGCGACGATCCAGGCGCCGAACTTGTCGATCTCGTCGAGCGGACAGATCCAGAACGTCGGCAACGTGCTCGGCACGTACGTATCGCTGACGGGCCAGAAGCTGATCAACGGGATCACGACCGCGAACACCTACACGCCGCGTGTCAATGCGCCGTCGCAGGTCATTTCGCTGAGCCCGGTGGACTTGCCGGGGCTGAACCTGTCAGTGCCTCGTGCAGTCGGTACGGGCAAGCTGCCGACGCCGGTAGCGGGCGCCGCGTCGTACGTCGATGCGTCGCTCGGCGGTTCCGTGCTTGGCTCGCTCGGGCCGCAAGACTTGCTGAACAATCTGCCATCTGCGCTGCAGCCGTCGTCGACGCTGTTCTACTACAACCCGCAGGAAGAGGATCTGCTGTTGCAGCAGGCGGCGTTGAAGCAGACCGGCAAGTCGAGCTTCGTCGATGGGCTGACGTACGACAATGAGAAAAACCTGTCGGTGACGGCGCAGGAAAAGATGTACCTGTACCAGAACGCGATCGACTACTCGAAGGCGCACGACCTGCAACTCGGCGCCGCCCTGACGCAGGAGCAGATCAACGCGCTCGACAAGCCGATGCTGTGGTACGTCGAACAGACCGTGCCGGACCCGACGTGTCACGCGACGGGCACCGCGACGTGCCCGACGATCACCGCGCTGATGCCGCAGGTGTATCTGCCGGTGGACACGCAGGCGATGTCGGGGGGCGGGAACATCTCGGGGCACGACGTCACGCTGAAGTTCAATCAGGACGGCAGCGGCAGCATTCTGAATACGGGGAGCATCACGGCGTCGGGGACGCTGAGCGTCGATACGCACACGCTGACGAATCAGGCGAATCAGGTTGACGTCGGCGAGATCTGGCAGAAGGTCGATGGCGGGTATCTGAAGACGACGGGCACCGTCGTGCAGCCGGGCGGGTTCATGAGCGCGGCGAACATGGACCTGAACGTGCAGACGCTCAACCAGATCGGTGGGGCGTTGCAGAAGCTGGCGGCAGATGGGACGGTTGACCAAGCCGGCACGCAGCAGGCGCTCGCCGCGCTTCAACAACAGCTTGGCGGCAATTTCACGCAGACGGCGCTGAGCGACAACCTTCATCAGGATTTCGTGAAGGAAGGCGGCTCGTTCGGGATGACGCAGATCTTCTCGATGGTCGTCGCCGTTGCTGCAGCGATCATGATGCAACCGGAGATATCTGCTGCGATTGCGTCGATGTCGGGGGCCGCTGAAGCGGCGACCACGGCAGCGTTTATGGCAGCTCAGCAAGGGTTGACGGGGGCTGCCATCACTGCTGCAGCAAGCGCAGCAGGGGGTTCGCTGGCCGTTGGCGGCTTGGCCAACACGATGATCGCGGTCGGGTTGAGCTCTTTTGCGTCGAGCGCGCTAGGCCAGGTCGTTGCTACCGGTCAGATCGATTTCGGCGCGAGCTTGAAGAACGGTCTGATCGGAGCGGTGACGGCCGGTCTGACGAACGGCATCACGTTTGACAGCAGCACCGGTTCGTTCGGCTTCAATGCAAATGCCGCATTCGAAGGAAGTGCGCCGTCCCTTTCGGCGCTGGCCGGTGTGCAGACGACGGGTAATGCGCTGGTGCCGCAAGCGGGGGCAGTATCGGGGTCGCTTCCGACCGCAGCGTTGGCGTTGTCTGCCAATGCCGCGATTCAGGCCGGTACGCAGACGCTCATTGGCGGGGGAAGTTTCCTCGATAGTTTGCGAGATAGTTTCATTCGGGATGCGGCCGCGGCTGGTGCGTATGCGATTGGGCAGGGAACTGATCCGCTTACGATAGAGAACGTCGCGGCCAATGGACTTCTTGGATGCGCAGCGAGCGCTGCAACGGGAACTGGCTGTGCTGCCGGTGCGATCGGCGGAGCGACCAGCGCCGTCGCGGCTCCGTTGGCGATCGTGGCGTTCGACCCGGCTGGAGCGCCGCTGACGACCACACAGCTAGCGGAAGTGACGACGCTGTCCATGCTTAGTGGTGGTTTGGCAGCCGGGCTGGCGGGCGTTAATGCGCAAGCCGCGGCAACGTGGGCGGGCAACGAGGCAACTAATAACGCCGAAAACCATGTAGAGAAGATCGTTCAGGCTTGCGGGCAGAATGCTTTTTGTCGTGCGCTGTTACTGACCTCTCCGCTCATGGCGTCTGCTATAGCAGGATCCGGAGCGGCGACTAGGGCCACGGCATCAAACGACTCGCATGATAATCAACCGCAGTTACCAGATACGTCGGGCGGCGGCAACGATGACGACTTGAGTGGCGGATCGCAGGCGCGGCGGGCCGGGAACTCTACGGTTGCGGGGGTGACTCTACTACAGACCTGTATGCCGATGGCAGCAGGGCCCTGTATCCCGATCGTGATGCCGGCTCCGGCCGCTTTTACTCTGCCGAAGTTTGGTCCAATATTGACTATCGGCAGTGGCGGGAATGACGGCAACGAATCGGGTAGCACGGCGAGCGACAAGGAAGGAACGTCATCCACCCCAGAAGCCGGCAACTATTCTTTGCTGGATCCTAAAGCGGAGACCCATGTTCTCTATGGTGATGGACCTACTTCCGGAGGGCATTTGTTTGGGATTGGAAAACCAGGGAAGTCTGAATTTCCAGCGACCTGGAGCGCACAAGATATAGCTAACGCTATTTCTGATATCGCGACGAATCCCAATACAATTTGGTCGAAACCGGCACCAAAAAATGGCTACATAACTGGCACTGGTACGATCAAAGGCGTTGACGTTAAAGTTGTTATCGACCCCGCGAAAGGTCGAATTGTTACTGGCTATCCTACAAACTTGCCGAGAAATCCGAAATGAATGAAATTTCTGACGATGCGTTGATTGAAGGTAATTTAAATTTTATTCTTAATGAGATGAGGGCTCAACCCGAAGTTTCCCAATACTACCCGCCGGATGGGCTCACCTATGCGGAGCATTTGGCTCAGATCGGCGAGTTTATTGATCATGCTGGAGAGTATGGGCTCGCATACGAGTACATTGTGGGAGCATTGGAGAGCATTCCGTTCAGAGTGACCGGCGCGGCAGCGGTAAAACTTCTGGAGGTGGGACTGCTTGTGGAGTTCAAGTCTGAATCGGAAAGGGACAAGCGATTTGACAAGCGTCCATCGCGATAGAGCTTGATACAAGAGCAGTAAAGAGAATTCTTCTACATTGAGGGTGGGACTTGTTGCGATAACTACGTCAGAAGCACGGCCGGGCGCCGAAATCGCCGAGACAGTCGTGAACATGGCAATCTGCTTGTGCCGTATCTGAGACGGCGAGCACGATGGTGCATCCGGGCGGGTTCATTAGCGCGGCGAACATGGGCCTGAACGTGCAGACGCCGAACCAGATCGGTGGGGCGTTGCAGAAGCTGGCGGCGGATAGGACGGTTGGCGCGGCGTCGACGCAGGCGATGCTTGCATCGCTGCAGCAGCAGCTCGGCGGTGAGCTTACGCAAGAGACGCCGACCGACCATCTGCATTCGGAGTTCGTGAAGCAAGGGGGCTTCGGGCCGGAGCAGCTTCTTTCGATGGCAGCTGCCGTGGCGTTGTCCACGATGGGTATGCCGATCGTGGGGGCTATGGTGTCGTCCGCGATGAACTATAGTGGTCAACTGATTCCGGACACTGCGTTAAGTTTTTCGTCCGCGACAGCCGGCGCCAGTCCGTCATTGAACTGATGCGGCCGTCCCCCTTCCGTGTAATTACTCAACTACCTTGAACACGGAAATCCTGACACCCCTGCTCCGCATTGCAGTGGATGACACCCGCAGAATTCGCCCGTCGGGCAAGGGAATCCGCCTCGCCTGACAACTCAACCAAGCCGGAAATCTCCACTTCCGACCGAGACTAATTCTGGTTCAGGGTCAGGTCAATTCCGCCCTAAAGAATACGAAATCCCTGCCGTTACTCTTCCTCAATACCGCAAAAAAACAAGACCAAAACGACTCAACCACACGACCAACCGACGAGGGGCGCACGGCCGGCGAAGCCGTGTACTTGATCAGAACATGAGACGCACCGATTCCACTCGGCGAGCGGGCGGGGGCCAGCGCGTCGCTTCCTTTTGCTCCAGCGCAGCGGCTTTTCTGTCGCCTTGCGCCGTCATGGCCGCGAGCGCCACCTCGCGCGACCGCGCATCCACGCCTATCTCCGCCACACTGCGCGCCGCGTATCGACCACCTGCGGAGCTGCGCATCACCCATCGCCGAAATATCAAAAAGCCCATCCATGCCCACTAAAGGGGGGCCGCCCCAAAACCCAAACAGCAAGCGATTCCAACTCAACGCAACACAAGCAGATTCCAATCTTGACTACCAAAAAACGCATCAAAAAATCGGGGGGTTGAATTGAAGAAGCAGTCTCTTTGTTTGCTGGCAGCTGCCGGAATCTCGGTATTCGTCGTCGCAGGATGCGGCGGTGGCGACGGCTCGTCGAATGCAAGCAGCGGCGCACCGGCCAACACCGGCGGCGCCAATAACGCGGCGAGCGCACCGGCCGTCGCATCGACGCCGCTCGCGGCCGTGCCCGCAAGCGCGCCGATCGCATCGCTGCAGCCCGTGATGGTCGGCGAGGCGCTGCCGAGCCTGACGAGCCCGCAAGCCGGTTCGACCGCCGCGACGGCAAGCGGCCCGACCGGGATCTGGACGCAGTCGGGAAACCTCGGCTACTCGACCATTGCACTGATCGACCCGAACAACAACGTGAGCACGCTGAATCTGCTCAGCTCGTTCGTGATGTCCAACGATTTCACGTCCCTGACGGTCAACGGCGCGACGTGGTCGCTCAGCTCGGGCTTCAACTTCGCGGGCATGACGGGCGTCGTCACGAAAATCGACTCGGGCTCCGGCGCGTACAGCGCGAAACAGACGTTGTCCGGCACGATCAGCCGCGGCGGTACCGCATCGAACTTCACGTGGACGTACAACGCGGAAAACGCGCTCAGCGTCACGCAAGACAGCGTCACCGGCGCATGGGCGACGACGAACGCATCGTTCACGATCGCATCGGGCGGCTCGGTCACCGGCACGTTGAGCGGCTGCAACATGACCGGCACGCTGCTGCTGTCGACGCCGAACTCCAACCAGAACATGTACGACATGACGCTGACGGCGTCGGCATCGTCCGGCTGCAAGCTGCCGGACGGCGTGCCGCTGGCGGGCAGCGCCGCGATCACGTTCGTGCCGATCCGCGGCAGCAACGGCTTCCAGCGGTCGATCCTGTACGTGCTGCGCGCAGCTGATTACAGCTTCGTCGCATACGGTCAGGTCATCAAGCAATAAACGCACTACCGTCATACGCGGCTCCGCGTCTTCACGCGCCGCGTGCGACGGCCCGATGAATACTTTCCGTCAACAACAAGAAGCCACTGACCCAATGAAGAACTCCACCAAAGCCACCCTGTCCGCTTGCGGCCTGCTCGTGACGCTGCTGTCCGGCTGCGTCACGTTGCCGAACACCGACATGAAGCCCGAAGCGCGCGAGAAGCTGCATTCGATCGCGATGCTCGACGTCACCGAGCCGAAGCGTATCGCGGTCATCAATCTCGGCGGCGCGGCAGCCGGCTTCGGCCTGCTCGGCGGTCTCGCGCAAGTGGCCGTCAACGCGAGCCATACGAGCACTTACACCGACCACGTGACGGCCAACAAGATCGTGTTCGCCCCCGACATCGCAGACGGCGTCGCAGGCCGGCTCACCGGCAACGGCTATCAGGTCGTGAAGCTGGCCGGCCAGAAGGCGAAGCTCGCCGACGACGGCAAGTCGGACGACTACTCGGCGATCCAGACCGACGCGGACGCGATCATGAACCTGTGGTTCACGTCGTTCGGCTATATCTCGCCGGCCAACCAGCCTGACTACATTCCGTGGGTGGTCATACGCGCGCGCATTCTCGACGCGAAGACGAAGCAGGACATCTATTACAAGACGTTCGCGTGCGGCTACGACATCAAGGCGAACAGCGTGCACATCGACAGCGATTTCGCTTACACGTATGGCAGCTTCAGCGATCTCGAGAAGAATTTCGACAAGTCGGTGGAAGGGATCAAGTCGTGCGAGAAGTCGGTCGCGGACATGATCGGGCAGGATCTGGCGCGCACGCCGGCATCTGCGCCTACATCGGCATCGGCCAATGCCAATGCCACTGCTTCCACGGCGTTGACGACTGCGGCCACCGCGACCGCGACGGCCACTGCGCCGGCCACCGCATCGAAATGATCGCGACGCGCGTGCAGAACCGTCACGACGCGCGTTTCGAATCCGGCAGCGCTTGAAGAAAAAGCGGAGGAGGGAAGTACTGCGTGCAGCCGGGCGGTTTTCATGCCGCCCGGCCGCGTGTGAAAGCGACTGGCTTACTCGCCGCTGTCGCCCTTGATCTGCGGCAGCGCCGACGATTCACCCGGCGTCAGCAGGCCGACTTGCGAATACACGCGCAGCTTGTCGCGCGTATCGGTGATGTCGAGGTTGCGCATCGTCAGCTGGCCGATACGATCGCGCGGCGAGAACGTCGACGCAACCTTCTCCATCGACAGACGCTCCGGCTGATACGTGAGGTTCGGCGACTTCGTGCTCAGGATCGAATAGTCGTTGCCGCGGCGCAGCTCGATCTTCACTTCGCCGGTAATCGCGCGCGCGACCCAGCGCTGGGCCGTTTCGCGCAGCATGATCGCCTGCGGATCGAACCAGCGGCCCTGATACAGCAGGCGGCCGAGGCGGCGGCCGTTCTCGCGGTACTGTTCGATCGTGTCTTCGTTGTGGATGCCGGTGACGAGACGCTCGTATGCGATGTACAGCAGCGCAAGGCCCGGGGCTTCGTAGATGCCGCGGCTCTTCGCCTCGATGATGCGGTTCTCGATCTGGTCGCTCATGCCGAGGCCGTGGCGGCCGCCGATGCGGTTCGCCTCGAGCAGCAGCTCGACCGGGTCCTTGAACTCGACGCCGTTCAGCGCGACCGGCTGGCCCGCTTCGAAGCGCACAGTCACTTCTTCGGCGGCGATCTTCACGTCGTCGCGCCAGAACGCGACGCCCATGATCGGGTTCACGATCTTGATGCCGCTTTCGAGGCTTTCGAGATCCTTCGCTTCATGCGTCGCGCCGAGCAGGTTCGAGTCGGTCGAATACGCCTTCTCCGCCGACATCTTGTACGCGAAGCCGGCCTGGTTCATGAACGCCGACATTTCGGCACGGCCGCCGAGCTCGTCGATGAACGTCTGGTCGAGCCACGGCTTGTAGATCTTCAGATCCGGATTCACGAGCAGACCGTAGCGATAGAAGCGCTCGATGTCGTTGCCCTTGTACGTGCTGCCGTCGCCCCAGATGTTGACGCCGTCTTCCTTCATCGCGGCGACGAGCATCGTGCCCGTCACGGCGCGGCCGATCGGCGTCGTGTTGAAGTACGTGACGCCGGCCGTCGTGATGTGGAACGCACCGCTTTGCAGCGCCGCGATGCCTTCGGCGACCAGCTGCGCGCGGCAGTCGATCAGGCGGGCGCCGGCTGCGCCGTATTCGATCGCGCGTTTCGGGATCGCGTCGTAATCGTCTTCGTCGGGCTGGCCGAGGTTCGCCGTGTATGCGTACGGGACGGCGCCCTTCAGTTTCATCCAGTGCAGCGCGGCGCTGGTGTCCAGGCCGCCGGAGAAGGCGATACCGACCTTCTGGCCGGTCGGGAGGCTTTCGAGAATCGTGCTCATAGGAATTACCGTGGATTGAAGCCGGTGGGATCGTATTTCGCGGAATATGCGAGTATCGGCTGTCCGGGAAGTTGGGGCAAGACCTGATTTTCGCGGCAATCCGTCGCCGCGGCCGTCGCGGCGGGCCCGCCGGGCCGTGAACCGGCCCGAGAATCCGTCGCGAAGCGGCGTGACGGCCGGCGGAAAATCCGGCGAATCCGGCAGACCTGCGCGCGGTATGCGCGCTCCTTTTCCGGGGACGGATCAGAGCATCCAGTACGAATGCCGTGGTCAACGCCCGCCGGCGCCGCATATGAAAGCAAAATGAAATATTGTGCGATCCCGCCCTCGGAACGCCCGGCGTTCGGATCGACGTTCAGATATTCCACGCGCGCGCGGTTTCGAGCAGCTTCTCGCGCAACTGATCCACTTCACCGGCCAGCTTGGCCGTAATCGACACGTACCCGGACAACTGCAGCGGCGGCACGCCATGCAGCACGTCGTGCGGCGCGTCCGCGGCCGGCCGGCGGCGCGGTGCGAGCCGGCTCGGCGTGCCGAACTTGAGCGCGCGGCTCGCGCCGACCAGCGTGTCGCGGATGCGCCGGTTCACGGCTTTCATCGCGGTGCGCATGTAGTCGCGGGCGGCGAGGTCGTCGCGGGCGGGCACCGCGCTCGACAGGATCTCCAGATAGCCAATGCACAGACGCAGGCTGCGCTGGATCGCCTCGAGGTGCGCGACCGGGATGTCGCATTCCTTCGACACCGACGGCATCAGCGAGCGCAACTGCACCAGCAGCGCGCTCAGCGCGGCCATTTCCTTCAGGTGCGCGTCGTCGGTCACGGGGCGGTCGCCGGCGAGTCGCGCATGCACGGCCGCGCACGCGCGCAGCGCGTCGGCGAGCTTGTAGCGCCACGAATAGGTCGCATAGAGCGGCAGCGCGAACGAGAACGCCAGCGCGATCGCGATCCCGGTCAGCACGTTCACTGCGCGCCAGAGGCCGTCGACGATCTCGTTGTCGCCGTGTCCGGCGACGATCACCATCGTGATCGCGGACAACAGCGCGATGTAGCCGGCCTTGCCGATCGCGTGATACGCGCACACGCCGCACGCGATCGCCATCAGCAGATAGATCGCGAGCGGCGCATGCAAAAAGGAATACAGCAGGATCAGCGCAAGCCCGGCCAGCGCGCCGATCGACGTGCCGAGCGCTCGCTCGGCCGCCTTCTTGCGGATGTTGCCGTGGTGCTGCAGCCCGCCGACGACGATGAGCACGGTGATCGTCGACCACTCGCCATGCGGCACGTTCAGCCCCGTGGACAGCGCGATCGACACGAGGATCGCGAGCGCGACGCGCGCCGCGTGGATCAGCTTTGCGTGCCGGTAGCGGCGGTACGGATCGAGGAGCGGACGGAGCGCGTGGCGCAGGAACGGAGGCAGTCGGGCAGGGAGCTGGGCGGTCATGACGGAGTGGGGATGGCCGGAACACGCGCGGGCGGCCTGCGCGGGCCGGCGCCGCGCCGCTCGCGCAGCTGACGTAACGCTAGCCGAACGCACGCGGACTGTCCACGCCGGTGCGGCGCCGGTCGTCGCGCCGCGGCATCACGTGGCGTCAGCCAGCGTCGCCAGGCGTCAGCCGATATCAGCCGATATCAGCCGATATCAGCCGATATCAGCCGATATGAGCCGGTGTCACGCGTCGGCCGCACTCGCGTGCTCGGCGTCCGACACGCGGTTGCGGCCGCCGGACTTTGCGCGGTACAGCGCGTCGTCGGCCTGGCGCAGCAGCGTTGCGGCATTCACACGGCCGGCGGCGGTCGCGATGCCGATGCTCGCGGTCACGTGCCCGTACGGGCTGCGGCGATGCTCGATGTCGAGGCCCGCGATCGCGCGCCGGATCGCTTCGGCGACGGTCGCCGCGCCGTGCGCATCGGTATCGGGCAGCGTGACGACGAATTCCTCGCCGCCGTAGCGCGCGACGTGGTCGCTGTCGCGGCGCAGGCAGCGCGACGCCGCTTGCGCGACGTCGCGCAGCACGTCGTCGCCGGCGAGGTGGCCGTAATAGTCGTTGAATGCCTTGAAATGATCGACGTCGACGAACAGCACGGACAGCGGGCGGCCGCTGCGCGATGCGCGCTGCGCTTCGTTCGCGAGCACCGCGTCGAATGTGCCGCGGTTGTCGAGCCCGGTCAGCGAATCGGTGTGCGCGAGCCGGTACAGCTTCGATTCGGCGATCTGCCGGCGGCTGAGTTCACGCGACAGCGCGAGCGAGCCCCACGCGATGAACGCGGTAAAGAGCGCCATCAGCACGGCGGTCCAGATCGCTCGATGGTTCCACGATGCATAGACGTCGACCTCGGCGGGCGCGACGTCGACGGTCAGCGGCAGATGCGCGAGATGCTTGTAAACATAGATGCGCCGCACGCCGTCGATCGGGCCGGTGCCGACGAGTGCGCCTTCGCGGCTGCGCTGCGCGTCGATGAACAGCTGCGAGTCGTGCAGGTCGACGCCAACCGCGCGCGCATCGTACGGCAGCCGCGATACGAGCGTGCCGTTGTCCTCGACGATCGCCGCGCTGCCGTGCCGGCCGACCGCGAGCCCGTCGAGGAGCGCGCGGAAGTAGTCGATGCTGAGCGTGCCGACGACGATTCCGCCGAACGTGCCGTCGGCGCGCGTGATGCGCCGGCTGAGCGCGATCGTCAGTGCGCCGCCGCGCAGCCGCGACGGGTAGGGCCGGCTGATGTAGAGGCCCGTTGCGAGCCCGTCGCGGTGGACGGCGAAATATTCGCGGTCGGCAAAATTGCCTTGCCGCGGCGGCGACTCCGCAGAATCGATCACGATATTGCCGTGTGCATCCATCACGAAAATGGCGCCGAGAAACGCGCCGGTCGCCGCGCGGTCGAACAGCAGCCGGTGCCGCTGATGCGGCGGCAGCGTGGCCAATTCCGGATCGGCGAGACCATCGACCACGTTTTGCAGCGACAGATCATACAGCTCGATATTGCGGGAAATATCGCGCTCGATCAGCAGCATCAGATTGCGCGCGTTTTCAACCGCATGGTCGTATGCGTCGTGACGCGCTTCGATCAACAGCGACGCGGAGAGTCCCCAACTGAACAGCAGCAGAACGACACCGGCCGCGAGGACGCCGCGGGGCGACAGAATGCGCGCCACGGCCAAGGCGGTGTGGCGGCGCAGCGCGGCGATCAACGGGGGTGACTTCATCCTCGGCGGGGGCGGAGCGGCGGGCATTTTGCGTCTTCGACGCTTCCGCACGCTGATTATTTCGATTTAAACCGCATTATCTCGCGAATTCGCGTATCTCGCCGTGCGATGCAAAACATGCATGGGAAACCATCATTGGAAACGGTTACGCATCATTACGGCGATTCTCGGCCGCGATTTGATTTCAATCAATTTCGACTGGCACTATTTTGTCTGATTATTTCATGGTGGGCGAAACAAATTGGCGTTTTAAAACCTGCGCCGGCCGTTGTTCGTAACCGATTCATCGGACATTTGCGTATTCGCAGGACGGACGGCGCGTCGCGGCCGGCGGTCACGTGAATGCACCTCCAGGCTGTTGATTCCGCGGCGCCTGCGCGCGACGCTCGGGCATCCGGGCGCGAGCGGCCCCCATGACGAATCAGGTAGAATCCGCGCTTCGCCGCCGGCGCCCGGCGCGCAACGCGTATCGGGGCCGCATCGAATGCATCGCAGGCGGCGCACGGCGCCCCGCTCCCGCATGTGCCGGCCCCGGATGCCGGCCCGCTCAACGTTCGTCTCGTTTATGTCCGCACTTCCGAATTCCGACCAACCCGGTTCGTCCGCGAACCCACCCAAGCTTCATCGCGCGCTGAAGGCGCGCCACCTGACGATGATCGCGATCGGCGGCTCGATCGGCACGGGCCTGTTCGTCGCGTCCGGCGCGTCGATCTCGCAGGCAGGCCCCGGTGGCGCGATGGTCGCGTACATGCTGATCGGCCTGATGGTCTACTTCCTGATGACGAGCCTCGGTGAAATGGCCGCGTTCATGCCGGTGTCGGGCTCGTTCGCGACCTACGGCGCGAAATACGTCGACGAAGGCTTCGGCTTCGCGCTCGGCTGGAACTACTGGTACAACTGGGCGGTGACGATCGCAGTCGAGCTCGTCGCCGCGCAGCTCGTGATGCACTACTGGTTCCCGGACGTGCCGGGCGTGTGGTGGAGCGCGGCGTTCCTCGCCGTGATGTTCCTGCTCAATGCGTTGACGGTGCGCGGTTTTGGCGAGGCCGAATACTGGTTCGCGCTGATCAAGGTGGTCACCGTCGTCGCGTTCATCGGCGTCGGGCTTTTGATGATCTTCGGCATTCTGAAAGGCGCGCCGGGCAACGGCTGGGGCAACCTGACGATCGGCGACGCGCCGTTCGCGGGCGGCCTGCCGGCGCTGATGGGCGTCGCGATGATCGCCGGCTTCTCGTTTCAGGGCACCGAGCTGATCGGCGTTGCGGCCGGCGAATCGGAGCACCCGCGCACCACGATTCCGCGCGCGGTGCGTCAGGTGTTCTGGCGGATCCTGCTGTTCTACGTGCTCGCGATCTTCGTGATCGGCGTGCTGATTCCGTACACCGACCCGAACCTGCTGAAGAGCGACGTGACCGATATCGGCGTGAGCCCGTTCACGCTCGTGTTCCGACACGCGGGGCTGGCGTTCGCGGCCGGCGTGATGAACGCGGTGATCCTGACGGCCGTGCTGTCGGCCGGCAACTCGGGCATGTATGCGTCCACGCGGATGCTGTACAACCTCGCGACCGAAGGCCGCGCGCCGAAACTGTTCGCGAAGCTGTCGCCCGGCGGCGTGCCGCGCAATGCGCTCTATGCGACGACTGCGGTTGGCGCGCTGTGCTTCTTCACGTCGCTGTACGGCGACAAGACGGTGTACCTGTGGCTGCTGAACACGTCGGGGATGACCGGCTTCATCGCATGGCTCGGCATCGCGATCAGCCATTACCGGTTCCGCAAGGGCTACGTGAAGCAGGGCTACGCGCTCGATCAGCTGCCGTATCAGTCGAAGTGGTTCCCGTTCGGCCCGTTGTTCGCGTTCGTGCTGTGTCTCGTGATCGCGCTGGGGCAGGACTACCAGGCGTTCCTCGCGAACCGGATCGACTGGGCCGGTGTTGCGGCGACGTACGTCGGCATTCCGCTGTTCGTTGTCGTGTGGCTCGGCTACCGGCTGCTGAACAAGAGCCGCTTCGTGCGCTACGAGGACATGGAGATCGCGCCGTGGGTCGCCGCGAATCGCGGTGCGCACGCGCAGCGCGTGACGAACCGCGAAACGGCGGCCTGAGGCCGACGCGGCAAGCCGCCGCGCGACGCGGAGCGAGCACGCAGTGAAGACGGGAAGCCCGCGGGCTTCCCGTTTGTTTTCGGGCGCGTGGGCGCGCATGGCGGCGGCGCGCGCACCGCGTGCCGGGGGAACCGCATCGGCGTGTGCGCGGATACCGCGCAACCCCATTTTTTTGTCGGTTTTCCGCTGCACGGGGTCAAAGCCGGTTATATTTCCCGACCCTACCGGGCGACGGCCCGGCCGGCGCGACGAGCGCGGCGCGGATCGGGCATCCGGCGCGCGCGTCGAGCGGCGGCCGGCGGCGCCCGGCGTTTTCATCGTTCCGGCGGCGCGTGCACGGCCGGCGGAGCGCGCAACCCAGAGGAATTCATGAGCGCATCACCCGCCGAGCGGAAGGCCGGACCCGTTTCCATCGTGCGAATCGAAGCCGCGATCAATGCGTGGCGCGAAGTGTATCCGCCGGCGCCGGACGGCGAGGACGGCTACGCGCTCGACGCCGGCAGCAATTGCCTGGCCGAGCTGTACGGCGCGATGATCTGCTATCGGCTGCCGGACGTGCCGCTCGATTCGCTGAGCGACGCGCAGCGCGACGCGCTGTACGCGACCGAGGCGTGACGCGCGGCCGGCACGATGCCGCGGCGTGGCGCCGGCGAACGAACGGGAAGCCCTCGCGGCTTCCCGTTTTGCTTTGCGCGGCTTCGGGCGTCGCCGCGAATGCAGTGCGGCTCGCGCAGGGATCGGCGCCGGCTGAGGTATCGTGACGGAATCGGGAAGCAGGCGATCGAGGAAGCCGCTGAGGATAGCCGGCGGCAGCGACCGGCGCTGGCGTTGCCGGCGCGGTGCCCAATGAGCGCCCGTTGCCTGTCCGGGAGGATTCGAACATGGAGTTGAGACACCTCCGCTACTTCGTCGCCGTCGCCGAGGAGCGGAATTTCACGCGTGCGGCCGAGCGCCTGCACATCGCGCAGCCGCCGCTCAGCCGTCAGATCCAGCAGCTCGAGGAGTCGCTCGGCGTTCCGCTGTTCGAGCGCAATGCGCGGCCGCTGAAGCTGACCGACGCGGGACGGTTCTTCTATTCGCATGCGGTGCAGCTGCTCGCGCAGACGACCGAGCTCGAATCGATGACGAAGCGCGTCGGCAAGATCGAGCGCAGCATGTCGGTCGGGTTCGTCGGCTCGACGCTGTACGGGATGCTGCCGAAGATCATCCGCCGTTTTCGCAGCGAGTATCCGGCCGTCGAGCTGAGCCTGCACGAGATGTCGACGATGGATCAGATCAAGGCGCTGAAGGAAGGGCGCATCGACGTCGGCTTCGGCCGCATCCGTCACGAGGATCCGAGCGTGCGGCGCGTCGTGCTGCGCGAGGAGCGGATGATCGTCGCGCTGCCGGTCGGCCATCCGCTCGACGGCGCGAAGCCCGTGCTGTCGCTGCACGATCTCGTCAACGACACGCTGATCATCTTTCCGAAGGCGCCGCGGCCGAGCTATGCGGACCAGGTGCTCGCGGCGTTTCACGATCGCGCGTTGCAGCCGCGGCGCATCTATGAGACGCGCGAGCTGCAGATCGCGCTCGGCCTCGTCGCGATGGGCGAGGGCGTGTCCGTCGTGCCGCACAGCGTGTACGGGCTGAAGCGCGACGACATCAGCTACAAGCCGCTCGACGACCCGAATCTCGTATCGCCGATCATCATGAGCATGCGTATGCTCGACGAATCGGGGGACATCCGCGCGATGCAGGCGCTGATTTACCGGCTCTACGACGAGGCGCAGATGGAGTATCTGCCGCCGCAGCCGGAATGAGCGTGCGGCGGATGGCGGCTCGCTCCGCGCGGCGCGCGCCGTGGAGCCGCGATCACCGGTATTCGATGCGGCACGCGCGCGCGACCGCCTTTACGCACACGACATACACATGACCGACATCGTGACCGAGGAGATCTGGGTAGAGACGCCGCAAGGGCGTCTCTTCGCGAAACGCTGGGGCGTGGCACGTGCGCCGCACGCGACCGCATTCGGGCAGCGCGCGCCTGGGGCGGCCGCGCCTATGCAGGCCGCGCCTATGCCGGCCGCGCCCATCGTGCTGCTGCATGATTCGCTTGGCTGCGTCGAACTATGGCGCGACTTCCCGGCGCAACTTGCGCAGGCCACGCGGCGCGACGTGATCGCGTACGACCGGCTCGGCTTCGGCCGCTCCGATCGCCATCCGGGGCAACTCGCGACGACGTTCGTGCGCGACGAGGCCGATGACGGATTTCCGGCGTTGCTCGAATGGTGCGGCATCGAGTCGTTCGTCGCGTTCGGGCACAGCGTCGGCGGCGGCATGGCGGTTTGCTGTGCGGCTGCGCATCCCGAACGCTGCCGCGCGCTGGTGACGGTCGCCGCGCAGGCGTTCGTCGAGGATCGCACGCGCGACGGCATTCGCGAAGCAGCGCAGCAGTTCGCCGCGCCCGGCCAGCTCGACCGGCTCGCACGCTATCACGGCGACAAGGCCGAATGGGTGCTGCGCGCATGGGTCGACACGTGGTTGTCGCCTGCGTTTCGCGGCTGGACGCTCGACGACGCGCTGCCGCGTGTCCGCTGTGCGACGCTTGCGATTCACGGCGCGCAGGACGAATACGGATCGGACGCGCATCCGAAGCGGATCGCCGCGCGCGTCGCGGGGCCGTCGTCGTACCTGATGCTCGACGGATGCGGACACATGCCGCATCGCGAGCGTACCGACGACGTCCTGGCCGCGGTCGCGGCCTTGCTGCGCGACGCGCCTGCTTGAGCGCGCGAACGCCCGTGCGCGATGCGATCGGCGGGGCCGGGCCCGCCGGAATTCAGAACGCCAGCTGGATCGCGAGGTCGATCGCGAGCAGCGCGATCGAGCAGCCGATGCCGAGCACCACGTTCGGCAGGCGGTGCTCGAAATCGCGATGGTCGCGGCGCATCGCCGCGCCGAGCAGGAAGATCGCTTCGACGACGATCTGCAAGCCGACGAACAGCAGCATCAGCAGATACTCGTAACCCATCTGCTTGAACGCGGCGAATTGCATCCCGTGATCGCGGATCCACTGACCGACGCGCAGCAGTTCGTACACGAACAGCAGGGCGGGAAACAGGTAGCTGATGAAGTAAGTCGGCGCGGTCGCGTGCCGTAGTTCGAGGTGGAAGTGCTGATGCGTGGTAGCCATCACGAAGCCCTCCTTGCAACGCATGATTGCGGTCGCGACGGCGGCGCGGCGACGTGCGGACCAACGGATTGCCCGATCCATCGTGCGCAGCCGTACGACATCAGCATACTGCTGCGCGGGAAATTTCGCATCCCGCACGCGCGTTCGTCGCAAAAACCCTGAATCACCGAGGATCGCACGGCATTTCCGGTGGCGCGCGGCTACGCCGGCCGACGGTCGTCGTTCACGCCTTCGCTTGCGCGCCTTCGATGAACAGCTTCGCGACCGACCGGAACTCCCGCTTCAGCGACAATCCCGGCACCGTCAGCCAGCGCAGCATCGCCGCAAGATACAGGTGATGGAACCACGCGGCGAGCTGGTCGGCTGCGAGCGCCGCATTCAGTTCGCCCGCCTGCTGCCCCGCGCCGATCAGTTGCTGCCACAGGAGCGCGATGTCGGCGCCGTTCGTCTTGCCGCCGTCCGCGTGTTCCGCGCCGATGCTCAGGAAGCGGTGCCGCAAATACGCGAGCAGGTACGCCGGATGCTGTTCGCACCACGCAGCCGACGCATCGAGCACGCACGCGAGCCGTGATGCGAACGTCTTGCGCCGCGCGACGTCGCGCTGCAGATGCGCGAGATCGCGCGCGAGTTCACCTTCCAGCCAGTGCGCGAGCACGGCCTCTTTCGTCGCGAAGTGGTTGTACAGCGTCCGCTTCGCGACATCCGCGTGCGCGGCGATCTGCTCCATCGTGACGGCGTCGTAACCGTGTTCGTCGAACAGGCGGGCGCCGGTATCGGCGAGGTGCGCGAGCATCTGGCTGCGCTTGCGCGCGCGGCGGCCCGGTTCGTCGGTCGTCATAGGCGTGGCTCCATGGCGCGGGTCTTACGAAAAGTGTACGAATTGCATTAGTATACGACGTGCACTTTTGAGAATCCACCCGCATGCATCGCGGAACGAGGAGTCCCACATGAATTTCGTCATCGCCACTTACGGCACCGAAGGTGACACGCGTCCGCTCGCGGCGCTCGGCCGCGCATTGATGAACGCGGGCCATGAAGTCCGGTTGCTGGCCGATGCCGCGACGCTCGGCTCCGCTACCGCACTCGGCGTGCCGTGCGCACCGTTGTCCGGCGATATCCGCGCGGTGATCGCGCCGAACGGCGCGCTGTCCCGCGCGCTGAACCGGCGCGGCGGTTTCAACGACACGTCGAAGGCGCTCGTCGCGATTGCGAACGGGAATACGGCCGCATGGATGCGCGAGGTCGCCGACGCGTCGGCCGGTTGCGATGCGATCCTCGTGTCGGGGCTCGCGTCGTTCGTCGGTCTGTCGGTTGCCGAATATCGGGGCGTGCCGGCGATCGGCGCCGGTATGATTCCGATCACGCCGACCGCGGCATTCGCGTCGCCGTTCCTGCCGCCCGGCAGGGTGCCGCGCTGGCTGAATCGCACGAGCCACCGGTTCGTGAATGCGCTGCTGTGGCAGGCGTTCCGCAGCGCGACCAATGCTGCGCGCGCAAGCGTGTGCGGACTGCCGCCGCGCGGGCGCGTGTGGACCGGCCATCCGATGTTGTACGGCGTGTCGCCCGCGTTGCTGTCCGATGCGGCCGACTGGCCGCCGAACGCGCTGGCATGCGGTCAGTGGCGCGTCGACGCGCCGGCGTGGATGCCGCCGCCCGCGTTGTCGGCCTTTCTCGAAGCGGGCGAGCCGCCCGTGTATATCGGTTTCGGCAGCATGGCCGGATTCGATCGGGCCGCGATGACCGACGCGCTGGTGCGCGCGCTCGACGGCCGGCGCGCACTGTTTTATCCGGGCTGGAGCGGAATCGATGCGTCGATGCTGCCCGCGCACGTGCACGTGATCGGCGATACGCCGCACGACGAGTTGTTTCCGCATATCGCGATGGCGATCCATCACGGCGGCTCGGGCACCACGCATTCGGCCGCGCGGGCGGGGATACCGTCGGTCGTCGTGCCGTTCGTGGGCGATCAGTTTTTCTGGGCCGACCGGCTTCGGCGGCTCGGTGTCGCGGACGCGCCGGTGGCCGGACGTCGCGTGGACAGTGCCGCGCTCGGCCGTGCGATCGCGTTCGCAGCCCGTGCGGACACCCGGGCGCGTGCCGCCGAACTGGGTGCGCGCATCGCGCGGGAAGACGGCGTGCGGCTGGCAGTCGACGCGCTCGAGCGCTGGGTGCGCGGCCGCTCGCGCTGACCGCGCCGAGCGCGCGGCCCGTGCGTCAGAAATGTCCGGTGAACCGGTAGCGGCTGCCCGGGTGCCACAGGTTCGCCACCGACGCGACCATCCCCTGCGACCACGTGCGCCGGTGCAGCAGCAGGCACGGCTCGCGTTCGTCCATCGCAAGATGGCGGCGCGTTCCCGCGTCGGGCATCGCAGCCTCGATCCGGTATTCGACGCGCTGCAGCGGCGCGACGCGCGTCAGGTACTGGTTCGGTGTCGTCGTCGTGAAATCCTGCAGTGCGTATTCGGGCGCGCAGGCCGGATTGACCCAGCGCTCCTCGAGTTGCACGGGCGTGTCGTTCTCGAAGTGCAGCACGCGCGAATGAAAGATCGGATTGCCTGCATCGAGCTGCAGTTCGTCGGCGAGCTTCGCGTCGGCGACCGCCGCGCCCACCTCCAGCACCTGCGCACGATAGGCATGGCCGCGCGCGGCCACTTCGTCGGAGATGCTGCGGATCGCGACGAGTGTCGATTCGTACTTCGGCGACGCGACATACGTGCCGGAGCCGCGCGTGCGCGTGAGCACCTGCTCGGCGGTAAGCTCGCGCAGCGCGCGGTTGACCGTCATCCGCGCGACGTTGAATTCGCGCGCGAGTTCGTTCTCCGACGGCACCTGGTCGCCTTCCGCCCACTCGCCTGCATGAATGCGCGCGAGGATGAAATCCTTGATTTCCTGATAGATCGGTGTGGTCATTGCATTGCTGGTCAAGAGACGGGCCCGCGTGCCGCAGCGCGGCCATCGTATCGGTGTCCGGGCGGAGTGTACCGGGTTCGACGCCGCGACGGCCCGCCCGTGAGCGGTGATCCGGGTTATCCCGGCATCGGTCCGTCCCGATGCCGCTCGCCCGGCGCATGGGCGCGAATCGCGGCCGGCCTGTCGAGCGCACGCGTCAAAAATAAAAGTATAGACAAATACGTGCACGTCGACGGCTGTCCGGACTCCGCCTCGAAAGGCGCGTTACAGCAGTACATAACGGGAAGATGCCTGAAATATAAGGGTGAGCTGCGCATCCGCGAAATAATCAGACAATTAGAGAGAAACACGGATTGCCGGTGATGGTCCTGAAAAGGCAAAGTTGTATGTACAACTTTGAGTGCCGCTCGATGAGTGGCATCCGGGTTGGCAGGGCTCGGGTGGCCGCGCCGCCGGACGGGACCCGAGCCCAGTTCGCCTATGACAGGAACGCCATGAAGAAACTCGCGCTCAGTATCGCCGCCTGCATCACGGCCGGTGCCCATGCCAACGATCGATCGACGATCGGGCTCGGCGATTCGGCGTCCTCGGCGGCTGACTGCCGCCACGATGTGCGTCGCTGACGGCGCGCACAGCATCCGTTGCCGGATGCCGCTCGCGTCGCCTGATGCGCACGGCTTGATGAGCACGCCGCATCATGTCGTGCGCAGAACTCGTTTGCTGCGCGGTTAATGGCTATTGACAATCCAGCCACATCGTTCTGGATCCCTAATATGATTTTCCAAGGATTTGGCCCGCTGCTGTGGGCCGGCACGGTCGAGACCGTGAAGCTCGCGGTGCTGTCGCTCGCCGCGTCGCTCGTACTGGGCCTCGCTGGCGCGGCCGCGAAACTGTCGACCAATCGCGTGCTCAAGTCGGTCGGCACGTTCTATACGACGCTGATCCGCGCGGTGCCCGACCTCGTGCTGATGCTGCTGCTGTTCTACGGGATACAAATCCTGCTGAACAACGCGACGGACCTGCTCGGCTGGGATCAGATCGACATCGACCCGTTCGTCGCCGGTGTGGTGACGCTCGGCTTCATCTACGGCGCATACTTCACCGAGACGTTTCGCGGTGCGTTCCTCGCGGTGCCGCGCGGCCAGCTCGAAGCCGGTTTCGCATACGGGATGAGCGGCTGGCGCGTGTTTCACCGGATCCTGTTTCCGCAGATGATGCGCTTCGCGCTGCCCGGGATCGGCAACAACTGGCAGGTGCTCGTGAAGGCGACCGCGCTCGTGTCGATCATCGGCCTCGCGGATGTGGTGAAGGCGTCGCAGGACGCCGGCAAGAGCACGCTCGATTTCTTCTTCTTCACGCTTGCGGCCGGCGCGATCTACCTCGCGATCACGACGGTGTCGAACGTCGTGCTGCACCACCTCGAGAAGCGTTATTCCGTCGGCGTCCGGAGGCTTGCACTGTGATCGAACTCATCAGTCAGTACTGGCAGAACTATCTGTACACCGACGGCTACCGCTTCAGCGGCCTCGCGATCACGCTGTGGCTGCTGGTCGTGTCGATCGCGCTCGGCTTCGCACTGGCCGTGCCGCTCGCGATCGCACGCGCATCGTCGAACCGCTGGATCTCCGGCCCGGTGTGGCTCTACACGTACGTGTTCCGCGGCACGCCGCTCTACGTGCAGCTGCTGATGTGCTACACCGGCATCTACAGCCTGCAGGTCGTGCACAACCACGTGCTGCTCGACACGTTCTTCCGCAACGCGATGAACTGCACGCTGCTCGCGTTCGTGCTGAACGAGTGCGCGTACGCGACCGAGATCTTCGCGGGCGCGATCAAGGCAACGTCGGCAGGCGAGATTGAGGCCGGAATGGCATACGGGATGTCGCGCTTCAAGCTCTACACGCGCATCATCCTGCCGTCCGCGCTGCGCCGCTCGCTGCCGAGCTACAGCAACGAAGTGATCCTGATGCTGCATGCGACGACGCTCGCGTTTACCGCGACCGTGCCCGACATCCTGAAGGTCACGCGCGACGTGAACTCGGCGACGTACATGTCGTTCCAGGCATACGGCATCGCGGCCGTGCTGTACGCCGTCGTCGTATTCACGCTCATCTGGGCGTTCCGCAAGCTCGAGACGCGCTGGCTCGCGTACCTGTCGCCGCGCGGCCACTAATGCATTCGCACGATTCGCAAGGAAAGACCAAGCATGTACAAGCTCACCGTTGAAAACCTGCACAAGAAGTTCGGCGACAACGAGGTGTTGAAGGGTGTGTCGATGAAGGCGAAGGCCGGCGACGTGATCAGCATCATCGGCTCGAGCGGCTCCGGCAAGAGCACCTTCCTGCGCTGCATCAACTTCCTCGAGCAACCGTGCTCGGGGCAGATCACGATCGGCGCCGAGCCGATCCAGACCACGCGCGACCGCAACGGGGCGCTGCGCGTGGCCGACCAGAAGCAGTTGCAGCGAATGCGCACGAAGCTGTCGATGGTGTTCCAGCACTTCAATCTGTGGGCGCACATGACCGTGCTGGAGAACGTGATCGAGGCGCCGATGGCCGTGCTCGGAATCGGGAAAGACGAGGCGGTTGCGCGCGCACGCAAGTATCTGGAGAAGGTCGGGCTCGCGCCGCGCGTCGAAGGGATGTATCCGTCGCACTTGTCGGGCGGCCAGCAGCAGCGCGTCGCGATCGCGCGTGCGCTCGCGATGGAGCCGGAGGTGATGCTGTTCGACGAGCCGACGTCGGCGCTCGATCCGGAACTCGTCGGCGAAGTGCTGAAGGTGATGCAGCAGCTCGCCGAGGAAGGCCGCACGATGGTCGTCGTCACCCACGAGATGGGTTTCGCGCGCAACGTGTCGAACCACGTGATCTTCCTGCATCAGGGAAAGATCGAGGAAGAGGGCGACCCGCAACAGATTCTCGTCAACCCGAAGAGCGAGCGGCTCGGACAGTTTTTGTCGGGGCGACTGAAGTAGGCAGGCGCTGCTGAAACTGGAACGCTAAATGCTTGTCCCGGACGACTCTTTCGATCGAGGAGCGCCGCGATGAGCACGCCGACACCTACCGCGTTTTCCCATGTGAGGCCGCAGGACACGCCGTATCGAGGCGAGGGCCTGCGCGACTTCTTCCTGTATCGCGATCTCGGCATCGCGGGCGCGACGAACGGCCGGGTCGTCGCGCAACTCGTCAGGGCGAATCATGCACCGGCGGCGGGCACCGGCTGGCACCGTCACGAGGCGGATTTCCACATCGTGATCATGCTCAAGGGCTGGGCGCGCTTCATGTACGGCGAACGCGAGACACTCGTGAATGCCGGCGACTGCGTGCACCAGGCGCCGGGCATCGTCCATTACCTGTTCGACTACTCGCCGGACATGGAGTATCTGGAAATCGTCGGGCCCGCCGATTTCAAGTCGATCGACGTCGAAGGGCCGTGCGACGTTCCCGCGCCGACGCCGTGGGGCGACGCGGGCGCGTAAGTCCTCGCCGGGTTCGTGTGACGTTCCGTTACACCGTGTCAAAGATGGTCAATTCGACGCCGTGCGGTGCACGGCAGCTGCGCGACGGGCGTTAAGGGAGAACAGCCGGGCCACCGGCTGATCAACCCAGGAGAAAGTCATGACCCGCATCGCGAAGATTCTGGCCGCGGCGGCTGTCGCGGGCGCCGTCCTCATGCCGGCGCTTGCCGAAGCCCATTCGCACCGCGTGTGCCATTTCGATCACCACCATCACCGTACGTGCCGCTGGGTACGTTGACCCGCGACGCGCATGCCCGGCACCGCGTCGGGGATGCTGCGAGCATCCAGGCAAATCAGGAGAGGATCATGAAAAAGACGATGTTGATCGCCGCGCTCGCCGCCGGCATGGGTATGTCGATCGGTGCGTTCGCGCAGGTTCCGGCGAGCGCGCCGGCCGGCACGACGGGCCTGTGCAAGGACGGCTCGTTCTACTCGGGTGCGTCGAAGAAGGGCGCGTGCGCGGGCCACAAGGGCGTGAAGACATGGTACGGCGCGTCGGCCGCAGTCGCGGCCAGCGCGCCGGCTGCAGCGCCTGCGGTTGCTGCTTCGGCTTCCGCGGCGTCCGGCGCCGCGCCCGCGAAGAGCGCACCCGCTGCGGCGCCCGGCGGCGGCGCGGGCAAGGTATGGGTCAACGACAGCACGAAGGTCTACCACTGCTCGACCGACAAATACTATGGCAAGACCAAGCACGGCAGTTACATGTCGGAAGCCGATGCGAAAGCGAAGGGTTATCACGCGTCGCACGGGAAGGCCTGTTCGTAACGCCGGCGGCACGCGCGGGCCAGCGCGGCCCGCACACCGCACGGTAGCGCGCCCCGCCGCCGACTCGGCGGGGCAGTTCGCGCGAGGGCCGGGGTAGCCACGCCGCTCGTCGCGACGGCGCGCGTTCAGCGCGCCTGAGCGCATTGCGCGACGGATGTCGCCGCGTCGTCGACGCGCGTGCGCGCATCGAGCAACGCGCGCAGCGTCACGTAGTGCGCGCCGCTCGCGTCGCCAGCGGGATCGGCGGTCCGGTCGTACGGCTCGTTGTCGTGGATCGTCGCCCGCACGATCGGATAGATCTGCGTTTCCCAGCGACTGCCGTTGAACACCCCGTAGTGGCCCGCGCCCGTCTGCACGTGATGCGTTTTCAGGTACGACGGCAACCCCGAACACAGCTCCTGCGCGGCCACGGTCTGGCCGACTGCGCAGATGTCGTCCTTCTCGCCCTCGATCGTCAGCAGAGCGGTGCGGTGGATCGCGGCGGGCTCGACCAGCCGGTCGCCCACCATCAGTTCGCCGCGCGCGAGCGCGTATTGCTGAAACACCTTCTCGACGGTCTCCAGATAGAACTCCGCGGTGAGATCGGCGGTCGCGAAGTATTCGTCATAGAAGCTGCGCAGCGTGTCGGCTTTCGCCGGGTCGCCTTTCGCACGCTCGAAGTACAGATCGGCAAACGACGCCGCATGCCGGTCCGGATTCATCGACATGAATGCGCCGACCTGCACGAAGCCCGGATACACGCGACGCTGCGCGCCGACGAAGCCGGGCGGCACGACGCTGATCAGATTGCGCGCAAACCACTCGATCGGCCGGCTCGTCGCGAGCGCGTTGACTTTCGTCGGATTCACGCGGCAGTCGATCGGCCCCGCCATCAGCGTCAGGCTCGCGGGCTGTGCCGGATCGCCGGCGGCGGCCATCAGTGCGACCGCCGACAGCGCGGCGACGGTCGGCTGGCAGATCGCGAGCACGTGCGCGTCCGGCCCGATCTGCCGAATGAAATCGATCACGTGTTCGACGTATTCGTCGAAACCGAAGCGCCCGGCCGACAGCGGGATGTCGCGCGGGTTATGCCAGTCGGTGATGTAGACATCGTGATCGGCGAGCATCGTGCTGACCGTGCCGCGCAACAGCGTCGCGAAATGTCCGGACATCGGCGCGACGATCAGCACGCGCGGCTGCCGTGCGACTGTTCCCGCCTTTCGGAAATGCAGCAGCGTGCCGAACGGCGACGCCGCGGCGGCTTCCTCGACGATGGGCACCGTGTGGCCGTCGACGACGGCCGATGCGATGCCGAACGGCGGACGCCGGTGCGAGAACGCGCAGCATTCGAGCAGTTCGCACAGCGCGTCGATCATGCGGCCCGTCGGGGTCGACGTGGCGGGCGGCCACAGCGACATCGCCGCGCGTGTGGCGGCGGCCCATGCGCGCGCGGGACGCAGGCATTCCGCAGACCATTGGTAAAGCGGATAGGCAAGCAGGTTCATGTCCGTCGCTCGGTGCGTCACGTTGCATTGTGCGAGGCAAGCGGTGTGCCAGTATCGCCCTGGCACGCGGGTTGCAGCGCTTCCTGCGCGTCGCGGGATCCGCGGCGGTTCAGGCGGCACGTGCGCGCGGACGCGCGACCGCGCTGCACCTCGAGCGCGGGTTGTGCATGCGGATCCGGCCGCGGCGCGGTGCGACGCTGCGCCAGTTCGGCGAATGCGCCGCACGAGCGTGGTGCGGCGCGTGCGGCGCGGCGGGCGCTTTCGGTGCAGGGGCGCGAACGGCAATCAGCAGGGGAACGACATGGAATCGACCCGACAAACGACATTGACCATCAGCAGCCGCAATTATTCGTCGTGGTCGATGCGGGGATGGCTGCTCGCGAAGCTGAGCGGGCTCGAGTTCGAGACGGTCAGCGTGCCGATCGATGCGACCTCGCGCGCGGAACTGCTGCTGCTGTCGCCGTCGATACTCGTGCCATGCCTGACGCACGACGGCAGCACGGTGTGGGACACGCTGGCGATTGCCGAATACCTGAACGAAATCCGGCCCGATGCGCGGCTGCTGCCCGACGATCGCCATGCGCGTGCGCATTGCCGGTCGATCTGCGGCGAGATGCACTCCGGTTTCAGCGCATTGCGCTCCGCGCTGCCGATGAACCTGCGTGCGCATTTTCCCGGTTTCCGGATCTGGTCGCGTGCGCAGCACGACATCGAACGCATCATGACGATTTGGCGCGAATGCCTGTCCGCGTACGGCGGCCCCTGGCTGTTCGGCGCGCAGATCGGTATCGCCGATGCGATGTACGCGCCGGTCGTCACGCGCTTCCTGACCTACGACGTGAAACTCCCGCCCGATATCGCCGACTACTGCATGCGCATACTCGCGCATCCGTTCGTCGCCGAATGGATCGACGCGGCGCAGGCGGAGCACGAGGATATCGACGAACTCGACATGGAGTTCTGATCCGCTGCGCCGCTACCCCGGCTTTCAATTTGACGACAGGCGCGCGGTTCGAAACGAATCCACTCGGCGGTCCATCAGTCCGCAAACGTTTGGCTTCGATTGCGCACGCTGGCGAGTGCGAATTCCCTAAAGGATGTTGCGCGCGATGACGTAAACGGGTCACGGGGACGACTCGCGATCGCACGCATCCGACATGCGACGCGCAGTCCGCAACAACCAGCGCAGCAGGGGAACCAACTTGAATCGTCAGCAATCGTGGACGCGTACGGCCGCGCCCGGAGAGATCATTTACTCGGAGGGCTTCGCCGGCGAGCCCGTCATCTTTCTGATCGCCGACGGCAAGGTCGAGTTGTCCACGCGCTGCGACGACAAGCGCGTCGTCGTCGCGACGCTCGGGCGCGGCGAATTCTTCGGCGAAGCGGCACTGCTCGGATCCGAACCGCGCGCGCATACCGCGAAGGCGCTGTCGTTCTGCCAGCTCACGGTCGTGCCGGCCGCGACGCTCGACGACGAAATCGAGCACGTGTCGGCGCTGCTGCGTCATATCGTGCGCACGATGATCCGGCGCGTGAAGCGCAAGGACGACCAGCTCGCGACCTATACGCACGCGGACTTCATGCCGGGCGTGGTGTCGTATGCGCACGTGCTGTCGCTGATGGCGGGCGCCGAAACGCGCGGCTCGGACGACGCGTGGTCGCGGCGGCCGATGCAGGCGCATGCGGCCGAGACGTCGGTGCCGCTCGCTGACGTGATTCGCCGCTGCCGCGCGATTGCCGGTCATTCGCGTCCGCACGTGCTCGCGATGCTGCGCCGCATGGAAAAGCTCAATCTCGTCACGATCGGCGCCGCGCACGCCGATCACGCCGGCGGTGCGGTCGAACATGGCGCGTCGGCGGATGCGCGCCAGGTCGTCACGTTCGATGCCGCGCGCGTGGTCGATCGCGCGCAGCAGGTCGCCGATCACGAACTCGACGTATCGATCAACTGCGAACTCGAGCTGATCGAACTCGTCGATCTCGAAGCGCTGATCGGCGTCGACCGGAAGCTGCTGCTCAACAAGCTGTCGCACGGCGAGATCGCGGACGAAGTGTTCGCGTTCCGCAAGTCGAAAGTGCTCGGCTATGTCGAGCAGAAGGGCGTTGCGTATTTCTCGCGGCGCAGCCCGCGCGCCGGCGGCGACGTGCGCTCGCTCGAGGACATCGTGTGGGTCGACCAGCGCACGCTGTTCGACGTGATCAGCGCATTCGACACGTACGATCTCGCGAAGCTGATCGCGAGCCTCGACGACCGCGCGGTGGCGGACAAGCTGTTCTCCGTGATGACGGAAGCGCGGCGCAACGAGGTGTCGTGGGTGATGCGCCGCGAGTTGAAGCTCGATCCGATCGAGGTCGAGGAGATCGAACGCCGCGTGCTGGACGCCGTGCGCGCGGCCAAGGCGCCGGCGGCCGTCGCGCCGCTGGCTTCGTCCGACGCATGACGCACGCACGACGGAGACGCATATGGACCTGTTGACCCTGGTTGGCGTGGTAGTCGGCGGCGCGGCGATCGTGTTCGGCTTCGCGCTGGAAGGCGGGCATTTTTCGATGCTGTTCCAGTTCGAAGCGCTCGTGATCGTGCTCGGCGGAACGCTCGGCGCGGTGATGATCCAGAACACGTGGGCGCGCTTCTTCGACGCGGTGAAGCAGCTGCGGCTCGCGTTCGTGCGCGCGCAGGAAGTCGATCGCAAGCACCTGACCGACGTGCTGGAATGGGGCGATCGCGCGAAGCTCGACGGGTTGCTTGCATTTGAATCGATGGACGTGACCGGCATTCATCCGTTCGCGCGGCGCGGGCTCGAACTGCTCGCGAACGGCGTGCCGACCGCCGTGCTCGAGGACGCGCTGCATCGCGACCTGGATGCATACGAGCGCAGCCGGCTCGCCGCCGCCCGCGTGTGGCAGCAGGCCGGCGGCTATGCGCCGACGTTCGGCATTCTCGGCTCGGTGCTCGGGCTCGTGCAGGTGACGAGCCACATCCTCGAACCGGCGCAGCTCGGGCCGGGCATCGCGGTCGCGTTCATCGCGACGCTGTACGGCCTCGCGTTCGCGAACCTGGTGTTTCTGCCGCTCTACGGGAAGCTGCGTGCGCAGATCGACAGCGAGCTGCGGTTTCGCAAGCTGTATCTGGACGGCCTGCTCGCCATCTCGCGCAAGGAATCACCGCACACGATCGAAACGCGTCTGACCGGCGACGTGCGCGGACGTGCGGCCGAGTCGCTCGCATGATGCGCGAGGAGCTTCGACATGACCGCTCGAACTGACGCGGCGCGCGTGCGTGCGCCTGAGCGCGCGCGCGACGACGATGAAGCCGAAGGCACGCAATCGGGGCGCTGGCTGATCTCGTATGCGGACCTCATCACGACGCTGATGGTGCTGTTTCTCGCGCTGTACGTGCTGCAGCTCGCGAAATACAACGCACTCGATGCGCGGTATCAGACGCTCGCGCGCCACGAGAGCGGCGCAGCCAGTGCAACGGCCGCCGCGCCCGCGATGCCGGATCGCGCGCCCGCATGGCTCGCTTCGCTCGACGCGCTGAAGAAGAACGGCCGCATTTCGCTCGTGCGCGCACCGCACGGGATCGAGATCGGCATCGACGCGAAGGTGCTGTTCAACGTCGGCGATGCGCACCTGTTGCCGGACGCCGCACCGGTACTGAGCCAGATCGCGCGCGCGCTGAGCGAGCACGCGAGCGGCGACATCCTCGTCGAAGGGCATACCGACAGCGTGCCGATCGCGAACGCGAAATACGAATCGAACTGGGAGCTGTCGTCCGCGCGGGCGGGCAGCGTCGTGCGCTATCTGGCCGAGCGCGGCGTCGCGCCGCATCGGCTCGCGGCGATCGGCCGGGCCGATACGCAGCCGCTCGTCGCCGGCGACGATGCGGCTGCGCGCGCGCGCAACCGGCGCGTGACCATCTTCGTCGCGTATTGAGATGTGCATCGCGCGGCGGCGGTTCGTCGCGCGACGCGTGGTCGGCCCGCCGGCATAACGAATCCCGAATGTCGACCATGTGACGGCGGCGATGCGATTTCGCGCGCCGCGTGCCGATAACCCGAGCTGGCTCGAATCGAGCGGTTATCGGGGATATTCCATGCACTTCTGGCGCAAGCTGTCCATTCAGAACAAGCTGATTTTCAGCATGACGAGCTGCCTGCTCGTGTTCGTTGCAATCTCGAGCGGGCTGAGCATACGGCTGATCGGCGACGCGGTGCGCGAGCGCGTTGTCCGCGAGGAACTGCCGACTGCCGTGAACGGCATCCGCGCCGACGTGCAGCGGCAGATGGCCGGCCCGATCGCCGCGTCGCGCCTCCTCGCGCGCGATGCGTTCCTGCTGCAATGGGAAGCCGACGGCGAGCCCGATGCAGGCACGCGCAACTGGATCCAGCTTGCGAAGAACGTGAAGGACGAGCAGAAGGCCGCGTCGGTGCAGTGGGCGTCGCTCAAGAGCGGCAATTACTACAACGAGGCCGGCCTGCAGCGCAAGGTCACCGACAAGGATCAGTGGCTGACCAGCTTTCTCGCGTCGGGCAACGCCTACGACGTGAACATGGATCGCGAAGTCACGCTCGGCGGCTACATGATGTTCATCAACAGCCGCGTGGAGCTGGACGGCGCGGCGGTCGGCGTCGCCAGCATGAGCTTGTCCGTCGATGCGCTCGCGAAGGGCATCGCCGCGTACCGGATCGGCGACACCGGGTTCGCGTATCTCGTGCGGCCGGACGGCGCGATCATGATGCATCGCGATACGTCGCTGATCGACGGCAAGCATTTCCTGAAGGACGCACCGGGCCTGCCGCGCGACGCATCGTCGACGCTGCTGGCCGGCAAGCCGTATGCGTACTTGAGCGTCGACGGCGAAGACGGCGCGCGATTCATCGCGACGTCGTTCATCCCGGAGCTGAATGCGTACGTGGTCGTCGAAGTGCCGCAGGCGGAATTGCTTGGCCCGGTGACGCGCGCGATTCGCAGCGCGGCGCTGGTTGCCGCAATCGCCGGCCTCGGCGTCGCGCTCGTCGTGATCTGGCTGGTGGGACGCGCGATCGCCGCGCCGATTCGGCGCGCGGCGACGCTGCTGTCGGAGATTGCCAGCGGCCAGGGCGACCTGACACGCCGGATGACGGTCGAGAGCGGCGACGAGATCGGCCAGCTGTCCGATGCGTTCAACCGTTTCGTGTCGTCGCTGTCGACGCTTGTGCACCGGATCCGCGCGGCGTCCGCGTCGATTGCGACCGGCTCCGCGCAGATCGCGTCGGGCAATGCGGACCTGAGCGAGCGCACCGAAGCGCAGTCCGGCAATCTGGAGCGCACGGCGTCGTCGATGGAGGAAATCACGGCGGTCGTGCGCAACAACACCGAAACCGCGACGACGGCCGCGCAGCTGATCACCGGCGCAGCGGATACCGCGACGCGCGGTGGGCGGGTGGTCGGCGAAGTCGTGACCACGATGGAGCAGATCAGCGACGCGTCGAGACGGATCTCGGAGATCATCGTGATGATCGACAGCATTTCGTTCCAGACGAACATTCTCGCGCTGAATGCGGCGGTGGAAGCCGCGCGCGCCGGCGAGCAGGGCCGCGGGTTCGCGGTCGTCGCGTCGGAGGTGCGCAATCTCGCGCAGCGCAGCGCGCACGCGGCAAAGGAAATCAAGGTGCTGATCGAGCACAGCGCGGGCACGGTGAACACCGGGTCGCGTCTCGTCAGCGAGGCCGGCAACGTCATGCGCGATGTCGTGTCGCAGGTTCAGGGCGTCAGCGCGATGATGAGCGAGATCGCGGAGGCGAGCATCGAGCAGAGCGCCGGCATCGATCAGATCGGCGGCGCGGTGCAGTCGCTCGACCAGATGACGCAGCAGAACGCGGCGCTCGTCGAGCAGAGCGCGGCGGCCGCGCAGAGCCTGAAGCAGCAGGCGGCCGAGCTGACACGTCTCGTATCGGCGTTCAAGATCGATGACGATGCACGAATGCCGAAGTCGGACGATTGACGCGCGGCGGCACAATGCGCCGCCGCACAGGCGTCCGCGGGCCGACGCCGGGCTTCAGGGCGAGCGCAATGTCATCAGCCCCAGCGTGAGCGCGTTCAACGGCATCGCCGCGGCGCCCATCAGGAAGCTCGACGCATTCGCGCTCGCGCCCGGCATATGCAGCAGTGCGTGAACGATCCGCTCGCTCGCATGGCCGTCGCCATACGGATTGCTCGCGCGCGACATTTCCTCGTAGGCGCTCTCGCTGTCGAACAGCCGCGACGCTTCCCACAGGATCCGCTCCTGATCCGTGCCGACGAGCCGCGCGGTGCCGGCCTGGATCGCTTCGGGCCGCTCGGTCGTCTCGCGCGTGACGAGCACGGGCTTGCCGAGCGCCGGCCCTTCCTCCTGGATGCCGCCCGAATCGGTGATGATGAAATGCGCGCGCGACATCAGGAACACGAACGACAGATATTCCTGCGGCTCGATCAGGTAGATGTTCGGCACGCCGCCGAGCAGCGCGCGCGCCGGTTCCCGCACGTTCGGATTCAGATGCAGCGGATACACGAACTGCGCATCGGGATAGCGGTTCGCGAGCGCGCACAGCGCCACGCAAAAATTGCGGAACGGTTCGCCGAAGCTTTCGCGCCGGTGGCCCGTGATCAGCACCACGCGGCGTGACGGTTCGAGAAACGGAAAATGCGCGGCAACCTTGCCGTGGAGCTCGGCATCGTGGTCGAGCATCCGTTTGACGTCATGCAGCGCATCGATCACGGTGTTGCCGGTCATCACGACCGCGCCGACCGGCACGCCTTCGCTGAACAGGTTATCGCGTGCCTGGCCGGTCGGCGCGAAATGCCATGACGACACCGCATCCGTTACGCGGCGGTTCAGTTCCTCCGGCCACGGCGACCAGATGTCGCCGCTGCGCAGCCCGGCTTCAACGTGCCCGACCGGCAGATAGCGGTAGAACGCTGCGAGGCTGACGGCGAGTGTCGTGGTCGTATCGCCGTGCACCAGCACGACGTCCGGATGGAAGTCGTCGAAGACGATGCCGATCGCCTGAAGGATGCCGGTCGTCACGTCGGTGAGCGTCTGGCTCTGGCGCATCAGGTTCAGATCGTACTCGGGCTTGATGTCGAACAGCGTGAGCACCTGGTCGAGCATTTCCCGATGCTGCGCGGTCACGCAGACTCTGGCGTCCACATCCTTGCGCGCCTTCAGCGCGCGGACGAGCGGCGCCATCTTGATGGCTTCCGGGCGCGTCCCGAACACAAGCAAGATCTTCTTCATCGTTATCCTCGTTGAGCTTCTTTGCGCCGGAAGACCCGGCACCTGGCGCCAAGCATGGTTGCGGGCAACCCGCACCGCTCCCGCGTGCGATCGCACCGGCCGATGCGGGCCGCGCGACATGCTGCGGTGTGGCGGGGCGGGCGCACCGTTCTTGTCCGCGCGGTCCGTGCCACGCAATCGTCGGACGACGGCCGTCCCGTTGACCCTGATCCGTCACGTCATGAGCGTTCCTCGCTATGTCGGTCGCAACGTCTTCGTCATATCGTTCGCGTTGCCATACGGCGGCGCGACCGACGTAGATCCCGATTCCGATACAGCAATATTCAAACCAGCCGCTCGTGCTGCCGGGTCCGCTTCAAGCATCACGCACGATTCGTTCCGGAACGTTTCACAACTGCTACGGACACCGTATCGGCCGCATGCCGCGTGACTGAAAAACGTTCGACGCATCGCAGCGCCGCTCCGGTCCCGTGGTTCGACGAATGGTGGTGCGTGCGCTGCGTCGGCCGCCGCGCGCGGGGCACGCAATTTACGAATTGCGTTGGATCGCTTTGCCCGGCGAATTTCATCTGCGCAATGAATGGAGCGACATCGATCTGACGGCTTCGGCCTTTTCGCGAAGGTTTTCGCCGCAGTGCGTGGCGACGTCGTCGCCGGGGCCGACTGCTGCGAAATGTTGCGTATCTGTAACGTAAGGGCAGTGCGCGGACGCGATATTCGCATGACGGCCGCCGGCGCCGCGCTGCGGCAGGCCGCCTGCGCGGTTGCCGGACGCGATTCGTCCGTGGACGATTCACGATTGATTTCACGTCGAAGCCGCGTCGCGCAAAGCGATGCGTGCGCCGATCAGCAGACGATTCGCCGCCCGATGCAAACGGCTGGCGAGACGCGGCCGCTGCGCATGCGTCGACGCTGATTCGTCGGTGAATCAAAAAGCTGCTGCCGCGGCGCGGCCGGCGCTCGCGGCGACGGTGTCCTCCGTTGCCGCACGGGGCCGCGCGGCCGATGGCTCGCCCCTTGCTTGTTCTGGCCGGACAAGGCGCATCCCGACGCGTTCGACCGGCAGCAGGCGAACCGGGACGCCAGAGCAACGAATCCGGAAAGCGGCACGGCACGCTCGTCAGGCGCGGAACATGGCCGCGCGCGCGACGGACGTGTGCCGCTTGCCATTGACATCCGCGCGATCCACGGCCGTGCCCCAGCGTTCATCGGCCGGCGTCGCCGGCACGGGGGGCAGCACATGAAAAACCGTCGGACGATGTCGCTGTGTGTCGAAGGCATTCTGCTGCTGATCGTGCTCGCGTGTGCACAGGCGCTGCATGACACCGCATCGCGGCCGGCAGCCGCAGCGGTGCAGGTGCAGGTCGGCATGCCGGCCGCCGATGCGGCCGAGCGTGTCGGCGGCTACGGCGGTCCCGCGCCGCTTGCCGTGCTCACGTCGACCGATACGTCCGCACTGCTCGAGCCGCCGCTCGCCGACGCGCCCCGCATCATGTTCGATCCGGAAACATTGCTGATGCCGTGCGTGGCGTATCTGTGGCTGTTCACGCTGTTGACGTGCGTGTATGCCGCGCGGCATTACATGTTCAGCCTCGACCGGTTGTTCAAGCCGCAGCATGCGCCTTATCAGACGATTACCCATGGCGAATGGCCGCGGCTCACCGTGTTCGTTGCCGCGCACAACGAGGAAGCGGTTGTCGTCGATTGCCTGATGGCGCTGCTCGCGACGACCTATCCGCACGACCGGCTGACGATCATTCCGGTCAACGACCGATCGACCGACAACACGCGCGCGCTGATCGACGAGGTGAAAGCGTTGGCCCCCGACCTGATCAAGCCGTTTCACCGCGAAAGCGGCAAGCCGGGCAAGGCGGCCGCGCTCAAGGACGCGCTGCGCTTTATCCGCGGCGACATCATGGTGGTATTCGACGCCGACTACCTGCCGCGTCCCGGCCTGCTGAAGGAACTCGTCGCGCCGTTCTTCGACCCCGAAGTGGGCGCGGTGATGGGGCGCGTCGTCCCGCAGAACGCCGACAGCAATCTGCTCGCACGGCTGCTCGATCTCGAGCGCGCGGGCGGTTATCAAGTCAATCAGCAGGCGCGCAACAACCTGAACCTGGTGCCGCAGTACGGCGGAACCGTCGGCGGCGTGCGCAAGGGCGCGCTCGATGCGGTCGGCGGCTGGTGCGACGACACGCTCGCCGAGGACACCGACATGACCTACCGCCTGTTGCTGAGCGACTGGCGCACGGTCTACCTGAATCACGCCGAATGCTACGAGGAGGTGCCCGAGCGCTGGGCGGTGCGCGCGCGGCAATTGACGCGTTGGGCGAAAGGGCACAACCAGACGCTGCTGCGCTATCTGGGCCCGGTGTTGCGCAATCCGCTGATCTCGCCGCGTTGCCGGCTCGATGGCGCGCTGCTGCTCGGCGTGTTCCTGATGCCGGCGCTGCTCGCGATTGCATGGGCGACCGCGATCGCGCTGTACCTGCTCAACGGCGTCAACTCGACGGCGCTCGGCCTGCTCGTGTCGCTGCTCGCGTTGTTCGGGTTCAGCACCTTCGGCAACTTCGGCGTGTTCTTCGAGATCGTCGTCGCCGCACGCCTCGACGGTCGCGCGACGCGGCTGCGGCTCGTGCCGGTCAACGTGGTCGGCTTTTGCGTGACGATCGCGGCGGTGGTGTCCGCCTTGTGGGGGCTCGCGCTCGACGCCGCGTTCCGTCGCGAACTGAAATGGGACAAGACCGAGCGCTTTCGCCGGCAATTGAAACCGGGACGATGAACGATGACGACCTTCAACGTGATGGTGCCGGTGGCCGGTGTGCTCACCTTGCCGTTCCTGCCGTTGCTGCATGAACTGATCCGGCGCAGCGACGTGGCCGCGCTGCCGATCGGCGACGGGCCGTTCGTCGATCAGGCGCTGCTCGCCGCGCGCTGGCGCGATGCGCTGCGCACGCACGCCGGCGGCGCGCACCCGGCCGATTCGCCGGCCGCGCCGCCGTGGCACGCGCTCGGGCTGCTGGTGTGCGACGACGACGAGATTCGCGTCGTGCGTGACGAACAGTGCGACGACGTGCTGTACGCGCGCCGCACGATCACGCTCGATGGCGGCGCGCGGGCCGCGTACGCGTTCGCAGAGCAGCGCATCGACATTCACGCCGGCGCGACGGTCGGCATGCTCGCGCACGCGCCGCACATCGACGTCGACAGCGCAGTGTTGCGCGGCGCCGTGGTCGGCGGGACGGTGTGCCTGCACGGCGCCGGCGGCTTCGCATGCCTGTACGGCGAGCCGATCGTGTTCGGCAAGACGGCGGGCGCCGCGCCCGACGCCGCGTCGGCCGACATGCCCGACCCGCCGCGTCGCGCCGTGTCGCTGACGCGCCACTTCGCGAAGCTGCCGCACCGCTACGTGCACGGCCGTTACCTGCTGCCTTGCGACGTGCGGCTGCCTGCGCACACGGCGGTGCAGGGCAACCTCGTGGTGGACGGCACGCTCGTACTCGGCGACGGTTGCGTGCTGCACGGCAGCGTGAAGGCGCATCGCGTCGAACTCGAACGCCACGCGTTCCTGCATGGCGGCGTGTTCGCGCGCGACGACGTGCTGCTCGCGAGCGGCAGCTGCATCGACGGCGTCGTGTCGGCCGGCGGCCTGCTGCGCGTGACCGGCGCGCGCATCGGCGTGGCCGGCCATCCTGTCAGCGCGTGCGCGCGCGACGTCTCGGTGATCGGCCATGCGTGCGTGCACGGCGACCTCGTCGCGTGCCGCAGCGGCTGGTTTCACGCATCCCGTTAAGGAGCGCCCCATGTCCGATCGTTTCCGCCGTCGCCGCTCGCGCGCGCCGGTCGCCGCCCTGGCGATGCTGTGCGGCGTCGCCGCCGGCCCGCTCCCGGTGCGCGCGGCGCAACCGGATGACACCGATGCTTCTCCGCCCGCGCAAACGGCCGACGCTGCGACGCCCGTGATCGTGCCGCGCACGCTCGACGGGCCCGCATTCGTGCGTGTGTCGCCCGGCGGCGTGCCGGAAGGCACGTCGCTTGCGGAGTTTTCGCCGGACGAAACGAACCGGCCGCCGTTGCCCGATGCGGTGATCGCGCACGTGCAGGCGCCGGGCGAACCGCATGCCGAGATGTCGCTCGGCGTGTCGAGCGCGCACCTGACGCACGGCTACGGCGACTGGTACGGCGTGCACGTGCGCGGCGTCTATCAGGACGGCGGCCGCACGATACTCGGCGAACTGGCGCAATTGCACCGCTTCGGCGAAAACACGCAGCTCGGCTCATTGACGTACGTGCAGGACATGGGGCCGGACTGGTTCGGCGGCATCGGCTTTTCCGGCACGACGTCCGGCACGATCCTGCCGAGCGCACGCGTCGACCTGTCGATCAACCGCAAGCTGCTGTCCAACCGGTCGCTGATCGTGTCGCTGGGAGCCGGCTACGCATGGAACCGCAGCGGTCACAAGGATCAGCTGTATCACGCCGGCCTGATCTGGTATGCGCTGCCGAAGTGGATCTTCGAGGCTGGCACGAACTATACGGTCGATTCGCCGGGCTCGGTGAAGGCGCCGCAATACTACGGCGCCGTCACTTACGGCGAAGTCGGCAAGAGCGTGATCGTGCTGCGCGCCGGGTTCGGCCGCGAGGCGTACCAGGTGACCGGTTCCGGTTCGCAGATCGCCGACTTCCGCAGCCACGAAGTGATCGCGAAATGGCGCTACTGGGTCACGCGCAAGTGGGGCACGCAGCTCGAATTCGACTACTACCACAACCCCTACTATTCACGGATCGGCGGCGAGCTGAGCGTGTTCTACCGCTGGTAGCGGGGGCGGGGGCCATGCAGACGCGTCCCGTCCGTTCCGCCGTCGACCGTTCGCTGCGGACCCACCCGCATCCGCAGCGCTGGCTCACGTCGATCGCGCTGCTGACGCCGACCCTTTACGCGTTGCTGTGGGCCGGCTTGCCGCTCGCGTGGCGCTACTGGCGTGCAGTCATGATCTGGGGTGCACGGCAGATCGATCCGGCACTGCACGTGATCGTGCTCGGCTATCCGCCCGATGCGCCGCGCGTGCCGCTGCTGTCGATCGACGTCGCCGCGCGCATGCCGAGCGGCACGCAGCTTGCCGTCACCGCGGCGATCTGCGCGGCCGGCTTCGGCGCGTCGTTCTATCGCCGCGCGAGCTGGTTGCCCGTTGCATATCTGTTACGTATCGCGAGCTTCACGCAGCTGCTGATTTGCGCGTATTTCTGGCTCGCGCCCGGCGCGTTTCCGTACGTACCGATGCTGCACCTGCGCGACATGTTCGTGCTGCACGGCGCGGCGATCACGCTGATTCCGCTGGTGATGGCAGCGCTCTACTATCCGCTCGATTTCTCGCTGCCGCAGAAAATTGCCGCGTCGGTGCTCGTGGTCGGCTACTTCGTGTTCGCGCTGCCGTTCGTGATGTTGCTGCATGCGATCGTCGTCCATCACGGCTCGCTGCTGTTCCTGCCGTTCTGCTACTTCCTGCTAGGCGGCCCGCTGCTGATCGGCCTGCTGGTCACGCTGTACACCTACTGCGCGAGCTGGCCAGGCGCGCTGACGAATCCGTCCGGCGACGCGCGCTGAGATCGCCGGGAAAAACCGCCGTATCAGCGATGAAACGATTCGGCCGCGTTTTCGGCCCGTTCGTGCGGCACCGCGGCACGCGAAGCGAGCACGACCGGGCCTCCAGCGCCAATGGCACGTTGTTCGCTTGAGTCACCACGTCGCATCGATGCGTTTGCAGCGGAGAAGACGGTGCGGTTTGCCAGGGCCCGTTCGCGAGTCCGGCGGCCGGCGCCGGCGTCGTTCGATGCTCGACGAATTGGGCAGCCCCACACTTCCACCGGACAAGGTCGGTTGATCGCCCGGCACGCGCACCGCTGCCGCGCACAACCCATTCCTTAAGCGAGGAGCACACCATGTTGGCAAAGTCAGGCAAGTTCTTGCGGATTCTGTTCGCGTTGTTCGCGCTCGCATTCGCATTCAGTCCGGGCGGCGTTCTGGCAGCCACCAACCAGCTGCTGCTGTTGGTGCCCGATACGCTGACGCTGCCCGATCCTCGCGTATCGGCCTGGCTCGACACCGCGCAGGAGGAGGGGCTACAGATCAAGGTGATGACCGACAGCCAGTTCCTGGCCGCCGGGTCGACGCTGTCGCAGTACCCGGGCCTGATCCTGCCGGACCAGGTTCATACGACGGCAGCCGACACGCTGGTGACCGCGATCCAGAACTACGCGTTGAACGGCGGCAAGGTGATGCTCGTCTACGACTTCGGCGTGCTGAATTCGGCCGGCTTCTACGTGAGCCCGAAATCGCGCTTCAGCAGCATGGCCGGCGTCGATTACGTGTTGTATGACCAATACGGCGGCAACATGATCGGCCTCGGCAACGTGACCGGGATGAGCAGCTGGCTGCGCACGCTGCAGGTGCCTCCCGGCAAGTCGATGGCATGGACGACCACGTCGACGACCACGGCCGCCAGCCCGACGATGTCGTTGGCGTCGACGAGCAGCTCCGGTACGTCGAAGACTTCGGCATCGACATCCGGCACCAGCGCGCTGTTCCTGCCCGCCAGCCCGTCGAACCCGGGCGGCCTCGCCAATTACAACCATGGCGCATGGTTCCAGTACACGACGCCGCCGACCGGCAGCGGGCTCTTGAACCAGACGGTGCCGAAATTGACGGGCGCCGTCGCCGGCAAGCTGAAGAAGACCACGTCGTATAGCGCCGGCTCGCTGCTGAGCACCGCGACGGGTACGACCGCCAACGCGCTCGCGTCGACGCTGGCGACCACGACCGACACGCTCGAAGGCATCTCCGGCTACGTGTACGGGTTCCTGACGTATCCGAGCTTCGTCACTCAGGGCACGTATTCGGGCACGACGATCCTGACGTCGCCGAATTTCGGGCTCGTGTCCGGCTACAACCCGTACGGCAACGGGGGCGTGCTGTTCGTCAACCTGCCGCTCGCGTACCTCGACGGGCAGACCGACGGGATGCTGATCCACGGCTACCTGCACTATTTCGGCACGCAGATGCTGAATCTGCCGTCGTTGTCGCCGCTGCCGAACGCGCAGGCCGGCCTCGTGTTCAACTGGCACTTCTGCGCGGGCGACCAGATCCAGCCGGCGCTCCAGCTGAAGAACCTCGGCGTATGGAACAACGGGCCGTTCTCGATCGTGGTGACGGCCGGCCCGGACGAGGCAACGTTCGGTGACGGCAACGGTATCAATCTCGCCAACAATCCGACGGCGCAGAGCCTTCTCAAGTACTTCGTCAGCAAGGGCCAACACGTCGGCAGCCATGGCGGATGGATTCACGACTACTGGGGGGCGAATGCGAGCGAAACGAACGCGAGCACGTTCACGCAGTACCTGGTGATGAACCATCAGGCGATTCAGACGGCGACGGGCTTGCCCGATGTCGAATACGCGGCGCCGGAAGGCAACACGCCGACGTGGTCGGTGAACTGGCTCGAAAGCAACGGCTTCAACGGATACTACTTCACCGGTCACACCGGCTCGGCGCCGACCCGCGCGTATCGCAACGGCGCGCTGCTGAACCCCGGCCTGTGGGCTTACCCGGTGATGCCGTTCGGCAAGTACGCGACGTTCGAGGAGTTCCAGCAGTATGCGGTGCCGACGACCGACGTGAACAACTGGTATGCGGCGCTGATGAACTTCGTCGTCGCCAACCGCACGAGCCGGTTGATCTATGCGCATCCGCTCGGCGCATCGTCGTATACGTCGACGCTGTCCGCGATCTTCTCGCAAGCCAATTCGCTGAAGCTTACCGGGCAGTTCCGCTGGTACACGATGACCGACATCACGGTGTTCGACCGGTCGCGCCTGAACGTCACGTGGTCGGCCACCGATACGGGCTCCAGCTGGGCATTCTCGGCCAGCCACCCGACGAGTCTCGCGAACATGACGTGGCTGCTGCCGAAGGCGAAATTCGCGGCGCCGATCATCACGCAAGGCATCGGCACCGTCGGCATCACCGACTCGAAGTACTGGCTCGTCACCGCGAGCACCGGTACCAGCCTCAAGTTCACGAGCGCCAAGGTGAACTGAACCGCAACGCCGACGCGTGCGCCGGACGCGGCGCGGCCAACGCCGCGCCCGGCGCCGATTGCGCAGCATAACCGCGCAGGAGCCCCAGATCATGAATCGGCCCGCGCTTTTCCCCGCCGCCCGCGCATGCGTGGCGGCCATCGCCAGGTTGCTGCGTTTCGCGCGCATCGCCTGCTGCGTCGCCGCGTGCTGCTCGATGCCGCACGCGGACGCCGCAGAACTGCAGCTCAACGGGCTGTACCAACGTCCGGATGGCGCGATCACCGTGCGGCTGAACGGCGCGGGCATCGACCCGTACTTCGCGGCGAAGGCGCTGCTGGCTGCGGCCGATACGCGGATGGACGCCCGGCAGTCCGCGCTCGCCTGGATCGCGTGGGTATTGCCACGCCAGCGTCCGGACGGCGGCTTCGACCGCTATTGCGTGAAGAGCGGGCTCGTCAGCCCGTGTGCGGAAGCCGACGCGGACGACGCGATGATGGCGACCTGGATCGAACTGCTCGCGCGCTTTGCGCCGCCCGACGGGATGCCCGCCGCATGGGAAGCGAGCATGAGCCGCGCGGGCGCGCACCTCGACACGCTGCTCGACAGCGCGACCGGCGTTTACCAGATTTCGTCGACGCTGCACGTCGCGCTGCTGATGGACAACGTCGAAGTGCACAGCGCGTTTCAGGCGCTCGCCGCGTATTACGTGCGCCGCGCCGACTACGCACGTGCGGCGCCCTGGAGCCAGCGGGCCGACCGGCTGGCGGCGGCGATCGTGAAAGTGTTCTGGCGCGGCACGCAATCCGGTTTTCGCGCGAGCACGCAGAAGATCAGCGACGCGAGCTTCTATCCGGCGAAGGTCGCGCAGATCTTTCCGATCCTGTCGGGCATCCGTGTGCCCGACCAGTCGAACGAGACGATCTATGCGCAGTGGATGCACAAGTACGGCAAGACATGGATGCAGCTCGCCGGCTCCGATTTTCCGTGGGGATTGATCGCGCTGGTCGCATTCAAGATGAACGACTGGAGCACCGTTGCGTGCTGGTACGCGCGCTCGGGACCTTATCGTCACGGCGCGCACTGGAACGTACTGGAGGAGGCGTTGTACCTGGCATTCGAAAGCCGGATGGCCGATCCGCTCGCACCCGCCACCTGCGGGTTCACGACGGCGGAGGCAACGGTGACCGGATCGCGCTGACACGACGGCGCACGGTCCATGAACGGACAAAGGGAAGGAGACGTGTCATGTGTGGCATCGTCGGCGCGGTCGCGCAACGGAACATCGTTCCGGTTCTGATCGAAGGTTTGCGCCGCCTCGAATATCGCGGCTACGACTCATGCGGGGTCGCGACCGTCGTCGACGGGCAGGCGCGCCGCGAACGCAGCGTGTCGCGCGTCGCCGATCTCGACGCGCACGTACGCAGCGCCGGCCTCGCGGGGAGCACCGGCATCGCGCACACGCGGTGGGCAACGCATGGTGCGCCCGCGACCTGCAACGCGCATCCGATCTTCTCGCGCGACGAGATCGCGCTCGTGCACAACGGCATCATCGAGAACCACGAGACGTTGCGCAGGCAACTATCGGAAGAGAACTACGAGTTCGACGGGCAGACCGACACCGAGGTCGTCGCGCATCTGATCCACAGCAAGTATCGCGGCGACCTGCTCGCCGCCGTGCGCGACGCCACGGCGCAGTTGCACGGTGCGTACGCGATCGCGGTGTTCAGCAAGAGCGAGCCGCAGCGGCTGATCGGCGCGCGCGCCGGCTCGCCGCTGGTCGTCGGCCTGAAGGACGACGAATGCTTTCTCGCGTCCGATGCGCTCGCGCTGGCCGGCATTACCGATCGGTTCATCTTTCTCGAGGAAGGGGACGTCGTCGAATTGACGCCGGGCGGCGTGCGGGTGCTCGCGCGCGACGGCACGCCGGTCGAGCGCCCGATCCAGACCGTCGCATCGACGCAAGGTGTCGTCGAGCTCGGACCGTACCGGCATTTCATGCAGAAGGAAATCTTCGAGCAGCCGCAGGCCGTCGCCGCGACGATTCCCGATGCGGGGCTGTTCGACCCGGCCGCATTCGGCCCGGATGCCGCGCGCGCGTTCGGGCAGATCGACAACGTGCTGATCCTCGCGTGTGGCACGAGCCACTATTCTGGGCTGACCGCGCGCCGCTGGCTCGAGACGATCGCGCGGCTGCCCGCGCAGGTCGAGATCGCGAGCGAATACCGCTATAGCGACGCGCTCGCGCTGCCGAATACGCTGGTGGTCAGCGTGTCGCAATCCGGCGAGACCGCCGATACGCTCGCCGCGCTCAAGTACGCACAGGCGCTCGGCCACATGGACACGCTCGCGATCTGCAACGTGCCGACCAGCGCGATGATGCGGCAGACCGGGCTGCGGTTTCTCACGCGCGCCGGCCCGGAAATCGGTGTCGCGTCGACCAAGGCGTTCACGACGCAGCTCGTCGCGTTGTTCATACTGGCGGTCACGCTCGGGCGTTTGCGCGGCTACGTCGACGACGCGCAGCTCGCGCGCTACACGACGCAGTTGCGGCGGCTGCCGGCCGCGCTCGAGGACGTGCTCGCACTGGAGCCGCAGATCGGGCGCTGGGCGGCGGAATTCTCGCGGCACGAGAACGCGCTGTTTCTCGGGCGCGGTCTGCATTACCCGATTGCGCTCGAAGGGGCGCTGAAGCTGAAGGAGATTTCGTATATCCACGCGGAAGCGTATCCGGCCGGCGAGCTGAAGCACGGGCCGCTCGCGCTCGTCACGCACGCGATGCCGGTCGCGACGATCGCGCCGAACGACGCGCTGCTCGAAAAGCTGAAGTCGAACATGCAGGAAGTGCGGGCGCGCGGCGGGCAGCTTTACGTCTTCGCCGATGCCGATACGCGAATCGATAATGGCGAAGGCGTGTCGGTGCTGCGGATGCCGGATTACTACGGGTTGCTGTCGCCGATCCTGCACGTCGTGCCGCTGCAACTGCTCGCGTATCACGCCGCGTGCCTGCGCGGCGCGGATATCGACAAGCCAAGAAATCTCGCGAAATCGGTGACGGTGGAGTGACGGGAGAGGGGGCCGGCGATCGCGCGGCGCGTGCAGCCGGCCAAACTGGCGGTGTCATGCCGGATCATTCGTGCGAAGATTGACGCCTCGCTCCGACGCCCGGTCCCGCCGCCGCCATGACCCGATCGAACGCCGACCACAACCCGCAAGCCGGCCACCCGCCGTGGATGGCCGTCGCGCTGGCCGAACTGGGCATCCGCCGTTTCCCGCCCGGCAGCATCAATCCGCGCATCGTCGAATACAACAACCAAACGAACCTCGCCGGGTACGACGACAAGATTTCGTGGTGCTCGTCGTTCGTCAACTGGTGCATGACGCACGCGGGCATTCGCGGCACCGGTTCCGCGCTCGCGCGCTCGTGGCTCGCTTGGGGCCGCCCGCTGGAACAGCCGGTGTACGGCTGCATCGCGATCCTGACGCGCGACGATCCGGCGAGCTGGAAGGGCCACGTCGGCTTCTACCTGCGTCACGACGACCGGCACGTGCACCTGTTCGGCGGCAATCAGCTCGAAGAAGTGCGCGAGCTCGCGTATCCGCTGCACGAAGTGATCGGCTACCGGTGGCCCGATGCGGGCTGAACGCGGCGCATGACGCAGCCGGTGCGCGGTAGCTCGCACCGGCCCGATCCCCGCGCGTTCGCCGGGGCCGCAGCCCGGGGGCGGCGGCCGTCAGTGTGCTCCGCCGGCGCCCGCGACCGCCACGGCCTCCGTCTCGCTCCCGCCCGCCGTGTCGTTGCGGCTCCACCCGCCGCCAAGCGACCGATACAGCGCGACCGCCGCCAGCGCATGCTCGCGCCTGACCTGATTGAGCGCGTCCGAATCGCGCAGGTACACCTCCTGCGCGGACAGTACGTCAAGGAAATCCGTCGCGCCGCCCTTGTACAACTGGTTCGCGAGCCCGAGCGCCTTGTCCGACGCCGCGAGCGCATCGCCGAGCCGCCGCGTGGCCTCGTCGCTGCTGACGAGGTTCGCACGCGCATCCTCGACTTCCCGCAGTGCCTGCAGCATCGTCTGCCGCAAGCCGAGTTCCGACTCGCGCATCCGGCTCTCGCTCTGTGCGATGTCGGCCGTGATGCGCCCCGCATTGAAGATCGGACTCGTCGCGCTCAGCGCCGCGCTGAACAGGTTGTCGGTCAGCGTCGGCAAACCGAGGTACGACGCGGCCAGAATCCCGTCCGTCAGATTCAGCGAGAACTTCGGATACCGCTCTGCCTTCGCGACGCCGACCTGCGCCGCCCGCCGCTCGACTTGCGCATACGCGGCGAGCACGTCCGGCCGGCGCAGCAGCGCCTGTGACGGCAACGTACGCGGCGAGCCGGCCGGCGGTGCCGGAATCGCACCACCCTGCGCGAGCACGAGCCGGTCGACCGATTCGGGCGTGCGGCCCGAATACACGGCGATCAGGTTCAGCTGATGCGCGATCTGCGCCTGCGTCGGCGGAATCCGCGCTTCGAGCGCGTCGAGCTGGTTCTGTGCGCGCGTGACGTCGAGCTCCGTCGACAGCCCGAACGCCTGCCGCTTGCGCGTCAGCTCGAGCGCATGCCGGCGGATCGCCGCGTTGTCCTGCAGGATCTTGAGTTCCTGCTGCGCCCAGCGCAGGTCCACATACGCGGACGCCGCATCGGCCGCAAGTGCGAGCCGCATCGCGTCTTCCGCATGCTTTTCCCCGACCAGCCCCGCCTGCGCGGCCAGCAGGTCGAGCCGTTCGCCACCGAACACGTCCGGCGACCAGCTCAGTGCCAGCCCCGCACCGGCCTGTCGCACATAGCCGAGCGGCGGCGGCGTGTTCTGGCGCGCGTCGGCCGCATGCGCGGTCGCGTCGAGTTCGGGCAGCAGCACCGCGCGCTTCTGTACGGTCAGCGCCTGTGCCTGCTTCACGCGTTCGGCGGCAGCCTGCAGATCGAGATTGCCGTCGAGCACGGTCGCGATCAGCCGGTCGAGCACCGGATCGTCGAACCGCGCCCACCACGCGGCGGCGTCGATGTCCGCGCGCGGCACGTCGGTGTCCCACGCGGCGGGCGCGAGCGATTGGACGGAATCGGGCAGTGCCGGATGCTGTGCGGGCTGCACCGCGCACCCGGCGGCGAATGCGCTGACGGCCAGCGCGACGAGTAGCTTTTTCATGATGATGACCTTCGCTTCAGTGTGCGTCCGGCGGCGGCGCGTTGAGGTTGATCGGGCGTGAAAACGCGACGGCGACGAGCGCGACGACGAAGCACAGCGACAGCGCGTAGTACGCATCGGCGAAGGTCAGTGTCAGCGCTTCGCGATAGATCAGGCGGTGCAGGTTCGCGAGGCCGGCCTGCGCGGTGTCGAGCGTATTGCCGGCGACGGCGCCCCAGTACGCGGCCTGGCGATCGAGCAGCGACGCGACCTGCGGCTCCCCGGCGCTCACGTGCTCGTTCAGGCGCAGATAGTGGAAGTTCACGCGGTCGTTGAGCATCGTCGCGCTCACTGCGATGCCGATCGCGCCGCCGAGGTTGCGCATCAGGTTGAACAGGCCGCTCGCCGATTTCAGCCGCGACTGCGGCAGCGAGCCGAGCGCCATCGTCACGATCGGCGGCACGCTGAACTGCTGGCCGATGCCGCGCAGCGCCTGCGGCAGCAGCAGTTCGCGCCAGCCCCAGTCGTGCGTGATCGGCGTGTAAAGATAACAGCCGAGTCCGAAGCAGATCAGCCCGAACACGAGCAGCGCGCGCATGCTGAAGTGGCGCGCGGCGAACGCATACGCGCACAGCGCGATCAGCTGAAACGCGCCCACCGACAGCAGCGCGATGCCGATCTGCAGCGAGCTGAATGCGCGCACCTGCGCAAGAAAGAGCGGTGTGAGGAACACCGTCACGAAAATCCCGATGCCCGTCACGAACGAAAGCAGGCTGCCGATCCCGAAGTTGCGCACGACCAGCGCGCGCAGGTCGACGATCGGATCGTCGGCGGTCAATGCGTGCACGACGAACAGGACGCCGCAGATCGCGGATATCCACGCGCAAAAGACGATCACGTCGTCGCTGAACCAGTTCTTGCGCGGGCCTTCCTCCAGCACGTATTCGAGGCAGCCGAGAAAGCCGGACATCAGCGCGATGCCGAGATAGTCGCCGCGCTTGACGAGGCTCGGGTCCGGCTCGTCGATGTGCACGTAGCGCGGCACGAGCACGGCCACGACGATGCCCGGCAGCAGGTTCAGGTAGAACAGCCAGTGCCATGACCATTGATCGGTGATCCAGCCGCCGATCACCGGCCCGATCGCCGGTGCGAGCGACGCGAGCGCGCCGATCGTCGTCGACGCGATCAGCCGCTGCTTGCCCGGGAACAGCACGAACGCAGTCGTGAACACGGTCGGGATCATCGCCGCGCCGAGCGCGCCCTGCAGCCCGCGGAACAGGATCATCGAGTTGATGTCCCACGCGAGCCCGCACAGCATGCTCGTGATCGTGAAGCCGACGGCCGACGCGACGAACAGCCAGCGCGTCGACATCACCTTCGACAACCAGCCCGACATCGGAATCACGATGATCTCGGCGATCAGGTAAGCCGTCTGCACCCACGACAGCTCGTCCTGGCTCGCAGACAGCCCGCCGCCGATGTCGCGCAACGATGACGCGACGATCTGGATGTCCAGCGTCGCCATGAAGAAGCCGACGCACATCAGCGCGAACGCGAACACGCGCTGCTTCGTCGGTTGCGACGCGGGGTCGCCGGAAAACGCGGTGGTCATCGTCGGCTCCCGCTCAGTTCGCGTGGTCGGTATGCACGGTCACGACCGCGGACAGACCGGGGCGCAGCACGTGCTCGATCCCCGGCTGCGGATCGAGATGCACGCGCACCGGCACGCGCTGCACGATCTTCGTGAAGTTGCCGGTCGCGTTCTCGGGCGGCAGCACGCTGAAGGTGGCGCCGGTCGCGGGCGCGAGGCTGTCGACGCGGCCGTGCAGGCGCGTGCCCGATGCGTCGAGCGCGACGTCGACGCGATCGCCCGCGCGCATCTTGCGCAGCTGGTCTTCCTTGAAGTTCGCATCGATCCACAGGCCCGCAGCCGGCACGACCGTCAGCAGCGGCACGCCGACGTTCGCGAGCATCCCGACGCGGCCGGTGCGGTTGCCGACATAGCCGTCGACCGGCGAGCGGATCGTCGTGTACTCGACGTTCAACGCCGCGGCGCGTTGCGCGGCGAGCGCCGTGTTTACGCGCGCCCGCGCATCGGCAAGCTGCGCGCCGAGCACGTCGAGCTGGCGCTTCGCCGCGAGCAGCGCGGCGTCGCTGCGCGCGACCGCCGCATCCGCTTTCGAATAGTCGGCGTCCGCACGTTCGACGATCTGGTTCGATACGGCGTCGGACTTGACGAGCTCCCGGTAGCGCACGCGGTCGGACGACGCACGCGCGAGTTCGGCCGCCGACGCGTTCTTGTCCGCCGCATGCTGGCCGATCACCGCATACTGCAACTGCTGCTTCGCTTCGAGTTCGGTCACCGCGGCGCGCGCGCTGTCGACTTCCGCGCTGGCCTGCGCCAGTTTCGCATCGTAGTCGCGCGCATCGAGCTGCACGAGCACGTCGCCGGCCTTCACGCGCTGGTTGTCGGTCACGAGAATCCGGTCGACGAAGCCGCTGACCTTCGGCGCGAGCACGGTCACGTCGCCGCCGACATACGCATCGTCGGTGCTTTCCTGGAAGCGCAGCACGAACAGCCAGTCGAGCGCCGCCGCCGCGACCGCGACGACGACGGCCGCCACCGCGATCCGCATCCATGGCACGCGGCGCCGTTGCGTCGCAGGCCGCTCGATTGTGGCTGCCTCGCGTGAGGCAGCGGTTGAGGTCGTTTCCATCGAATCACCTATGTATATGCACTTATTGAGGCGATCGACGACACGTCGCCGATCGGGGAAGTCGTCAATCGCGTTCCGGCAGGTTGTGCGTGATCCGGAACAATTCGTCTCTGAGGCGGGCCGCGCGGGCCGGCCCGAACCGCTGCTCGAACGCTTGCTGCGCGGCGAGCCAGTGCACATGCGCGTCGGCGATCTTCGCTTCGCCGTGCGCGGTCAGCGCGAACGTCTGGCGGCGGCAGCGCGCCTCGATCCGGCCGGTCACGAGCGCCGCGCCGATCAGCGGCTTGAGCGCGCGCAGCAGCGCGGTGCGTTCGATCACCAGCACCGCCGACAGCGTCGCCATCGTCAGGCCCGGGCGCTCGCGCAGCAGCGCGAGGATGCTGTACTGCGACGGCGTGACGCCCGCCTGCGACAGATAGCGCTCGTAGAACTGCGAAATCCGTCGCGCGGCTTGGCGCACCGCGAAGCAATCGTCATCGGTCAGCGTAGTGTTGTGCATGTGCACATGTTAGGCGGCGCGACGGCGCGAAGCGAGCGGTGGCGCAGGATCAGATTGGTGTCGTGGCTGTACCAATCGACGGCCGGCCGGCGCGTGGACGCGCCGGATTACGCGGCGGCCGGAACGGTCCCGCCTTCGCGGGCGGAGTAGGCGGCCGTGTAGTCGAGGAACGCCTTGACCTTCGCGGGCAGCAGCGCGCGGTTCGCGTAGGCGAGCTTGATCTCGACGAATGCATCGACGAGATCGGCGCCTTCGAGCAACTGCACGAGCGCGCCCGACGCGAGTTCGGCTTCGACGAGCGTCTTCGGCACGACGCCGATGCCGAAGTCGTGCATCACCATTTCGCGGTTGAAGACGGGGCTGTTTGACGAGATGTCGAAATCGAGCGGCACGGTGAGCGTGTCGCCGTCGACCCGGAACGACAGCGCGGGCCGCCGCAGCGACGGCGACATCGGCACGAACGCATGGCCGGCGAGCGCGGCCGGCGTGTCGGGGCGCGGATGCGTGCGCAGATACGCCGGCGTCGCGACGATCACGACCGGGATGCGTTCGATCAGCCGCACGACGGTCGTCTCGCTCGTCAGCATGTAAGGCACGACGATGCCGATGTCGTAGCCTTCGCCGACGAGATCGACCGGGCGCTCGGTCAGCGTGACGTCGAGGCGCACCTTCGGATGCGCGGCCTTGAAGCCGGCGATCAGCGGAACGAGCCGGTTCAGCGCGGCCGTCGTGTGCGCGACGAGACGCAGCAGCCCTTCGGGCTCGCGCGTGTGCGACTGCGCCTGTGCTTCCAGCGAATCGAGTTCGTCGAGCACCGCTGCGCAGCGCTCGTAGATGCGCTCGGCGGTTTCCGTGAGCGACACCTGACGCGTGGTCCGGTGCAGCAGGCGGCTGCCGAAGCGCGCCTCCAGGTCCGCAACCGCCCGCGACACGACGGGCCGCGCGAGGCCGTGCATGTCCGCCGCGCGCGTGAAGCTGCGCATTTCGACCACCGACCGGAAGATCCGCAACTTGTCGATGTAGTCCATCTTCGTCTCCTCGATCCGATCGGGCGATTGCGGTGCGCCGGATGCCCGCGACGGCCCGCCGCGACCCGTTACGGGCGAGTGTACATTGACTTTATGCATATGCACATATAAATTGCCGGACATGAACGATACCCAGATCGCCCAAGCCTGCAATTGCCTCGCGCTGCGTCAGGCGGCGCGCTTCGTCACGCAGCTCTACGAGCGGCATCTGGCCCCGGTTGGCGTCACGCCCGCGCAGTTCTCGATCATGGCGAACCTGTCGCGCCGGCCCGGCCTCGTGATGAGCGAACTCGCCGATACGCTGGTGATGGACCGCACGACGCTGCTGCGCGCGCTCAAGCCGCTGCAGCGCGACGGATTCGTGGCGGCGACGGCGTCCGAGCACGACGCGCGCGCGCACGCGCTGAGTCTGACGAAACTCGGCGAGCGGACCTACGCGCAGGCCAAAGTCGCATGGCAGGCCGCGCAGGACGAGTTCGAGACGCAGTTCGGCCGCAGCCGGGCCAAGGCGCTGCGCGATGAACTGTCGGGCGTGACGGCGCTGCGCTAGGCGCAACGCGCGCGGTAGTATCGCGAAAGCGATCCGGACCCACCGGACGAGACACGAGGAGCACCCATGCTGCAGTTGAGCGAGCGCGACGACGCGATGTTGCGCGGCGCATTCGGCGACGGCGTCGCACGCGCGATGCGCATCGTCGCGCGCACGGCCGACGTGATGTCCGCGCCGCATCTGATCGACATCACGTGCGCGCATATCGACGGCTGTCTTTATCACGGCCGGACGAGCCTTGACTTCGTCGAGTATTTCGTCGACACCGGCGCGCAGGTCGCGGTGCCCACCACGCTGAACGTCGGGTCGCTCGACCTGATCCATCCCGAGCTTTATCACGGCGACCGCGCGATTCAGCGCGACGCGCAGCGGCTGATGGATGCGCACCTGCAGCTCGGTTGCGAATCGAGCTTCACGTGCGCGCCGTATCAGCTGAAGAATCGTCCGCGTGCCGGCGAGCAGATCGCATGGGCCGAATCCAATGCGATCGTGTTCGCCAACTCCGTGCTCGGCGCGCGCACCAGCCGCTACGGCGATTTTCTCGATCTGGCCGCCGCAATCACCGGCCGCGCGCCGTATGCGGGGCTGCACGTCGAAACGAATCGCGCGGCGCGGATCGTGTTCAACGCGCCGGATTTCGGCGACCGGCCGTCGCGCGACATTTATTTCGCAGCGCTCGGGCTGTTGGTCGGCCGTATCGCGGGCGCGGTCGTGCCCGCGATCGTCGGGCTGCCGCCGGATACCACGGAAGACGAACTGAAGGCGCTCGGCGCGGCCGCCGCGTCGAGCGGCGCCGTCGCGCTGTTCCACGCGGTGGGCGTCACGCCCGAGGCGCCGACGCTCGACGCCGCGCTGCACGGTCGCGCGGCCGAGCGCGTCGTCAACGTCGCGCTCGCCGATCTGGACAACGTCCGCCGCACGCTGAACCACGGCGCGGCAGGCGACACGCTCGTCGCGGTCGCGCTCGGCACGCCGCACTTCTCGCTGGCCGAATTCCGTACGCTCGATGCGCTGCTCGACCAGTTCGACGGCAAGCCCAAGTGCGATTTCTACGTGAACACGAGCCGCTTCGTGCTGTGGGAGCTCGGCGAGCTCGGGCTTGCGGAGAAATTCGACGCGCGCGGTATCCAGATCGTCGTCGATACGTGCACGTACATCACGCCGGTGATGAAACAGCTGTCCGGCCTCGTGATGACCAATTCGGGGAAATGGGCGTCGTATGCGCCCGCGAACATCGGCGTCACGGTCGCTTACGGCAGCATGCGCGAGTGCGTGCGTTCCGCGTTCGAAGGAAAGGTGCGATTCGATGACTGACGCAACGATTCGGACACTGACGGGCGACACGCTCGTGCCGGGCGGCGCGTGCGCGCACACGATCGTCCTCGACAAGCCGCTCAGCTTCTGGGGCGGCTACGACTCCGGCGCCGGACAGATCGTCGATCGCGGGCACCCGCAGGCCGGCGCGAGCCTCGCCGGCCGGATCATGGTGATGCCGCACGCGAAGGGATCGAGTTCGAGCAGCAGCGTGCTCGCGGAAGCGGTGCGCAACGGCACGGGGCCGGTCGGGATCGTGCTGAAGGAGCGCGACCTGATCATTTCGATCGGCGCGATCGTCGCCGCCGAACTGTATGCGATCGCGGTGCCGGTCGTATGCGTGACGGATGCCGTGTATGACGCGATCGTCGCCGCGCGCGGCGACGTGCGGATCGATGCACGCGAAGGCGACGGCGGCGCGCGGATTTACGTCGGCAACTGACTGTCCGGCTTATTCGCGCGCGCGCGCGCCGGCCGTTTCCCGATACGCGCTGGGCGTCTGCCCGGCCCAGCGCCGGAACGCTCGAGTGAAATTCGCCGGGTCGGTAAATTGCAGCCGCTCGGCGATCGTCTTCAGGTCGAGATCGGATGCGGCAAGCAACTGCTTCGCGTCGCGAAACCGCGCTTCGTCCAGCAGCGTCCGATAGCTCGAACCGGCTTCCTCGAGCCGGCGCCGCAACGTGCGCGTCGACACCAGCAGCGCGTCGGCGAGCGCGTCCGGGCCCGGATAGCCGCCGTCCGTTCTCGCGAGTTCCGCGCGCACGCGTTCGACGAGATCGCCTTCGTCCTGGCGCACCTGCGCATATTCGCGCTCGACCTGCACGAGGGCCTGCCGGTGCGCGACTTCGTCGGCGAGCGGCAGCGGCCAGTCGAGCACGTCGCGCGCGACCCACAGCGCATTCGCCGCGCAGCCGAATTCGACCGGCGGAAGCGTGTCGCGATAGCGCGCGAAATAGCCGGGTTCCGGCCAGGCGAAGCGCAGGGCGATCGCCGGCGACGCGCGCCCCGACCACTGCGCGATGTTCTGCGCGAGCCCGGTCAGCACGAACTCGAACATCACATGATGCTGCAGCACGGGGCTCGCCTGCACGCCGTGCAGCTCGAGCGTCGCGCCGTGTTCGTCTTCGGTATAGGTCAGACGGTATTGGCGATTGCGCATCCGGAAGTAGCGCTGCGTGACGACGAGCGCGGCGCGGATGTCCGGCGCGGTCAGCGTCGCATAGCCGAGGAAGCCGTGAACGGTCGGCTTCAGCAGCAACCCGAACGCGAGCCCGATGCCCGGATCGCCGCCGATCTCGATCGCGTTGAGCACGAGCCGGCCCCATTGCGATGGTGCGACGCGCGCGTCCGGTTCGGCCAGCACCGCGTCGCGCAACCCGGTGCCCGCGCGAACCGCGGCGAGATCCACGCCGCGCGCGGCCAGCGCCTGCAGCAGCAGGCGCGTATAGGCGACCGGAATCGTCGGCCGGCGTAGCCCGAGAGAGTCCTTGCGTGGCGGGGAGGTCATGTGTTTTTGGCCGGAAATGACAAGCATTATGGCTGTTTGACCCCTCACGTTCAAGGCGGCGCGCGGCCTACGATCACATTCATCGCAAACCGCAGACCGACGATGACAACCTCTTTTCCGCACCTGCTCGCGCCGCTCGACCTCGGATTCACCACACTGAAGAATCGCGTGCTGATGGGTTCGATGCATACGGGCCTCGAGGACAGCCGCAAGACGCTGCCGCGGCTCGCCGACTACTTCGCCGAACGCGCGCGCGGCGGCGTCGGCCTGATCGTGACCGGCGGCTTCGCGCCGAACGTGGCCGGCTGGACCAAGCCGTTCGGCGGCACGCTGATGACGTCGGCCGGCGCACGCCGGCATCGCGTGATCACCGACGCCGTGCATGAGCACGACGGCAAGATCGCGTTGCAGATCCTGCATACCGGCCGCTACGGCTACCACCCGTTTGCCGTCGCGCCGTCGAAGATCAAGTCGCCGATTTCGCCGTTCGCGCCGCATGAACTGAGCGCGCGCGGTGTCGAGCGGCAGATCCGCGCGTTCGTCCGCTGCGCGCAGCTCGCACGCGAGGCCGGCTACGACGGCGTCGAGATCATGGGCTCCGAGGGCTACCTGATCAACCAGTTCATTTCGATGCATACGAACAAGCGCCGCGACCAGTGGGGCGGTTCGTACGAGAACCGGATCCGGCTGCCGATCGAAATCGTCCAGCGCACGCGCGAAGCGGTCGGGCGCGATTTCATCCTGATCTATCGGCTGTCGATGCTCGACCTGATTCCGGACGGCAGCGACTGGAGCGAGACCGTGCAGCTTGCGAAGGCCGTCGAGCGCGCGGGCGCGACCATCATCAACACGGGAATCGGCTGGCACGAGGCGCGCGTGCCGACGATCGCGACGTCGGTGCCGCGTGGCGCGTTCGCGTGGGTGACGAAGAAGATGAAGGGCGAGGTCGGCATCCCGCTCGTGACGACCAACCGGATCAACCGGCCCGAAGTGGCCGAGCAAATCCTCGCGGACGGTTGCGCGGACATGGTGTCGATGGCGCGTCCGCTGCTCGCGGATGCGGAGTTCGTCGTCAAGGCGGCGCAGGGGCGCGCCGACGAAATCAACACCTGCATCGGCTGCAACCAGGCGTGTCTCGATCATGCGTTCAAGAACAGGATCGCTTCGTGCCTGCTGAACCCGCGCGCATGCCACGAGACCGAGCTGATCTACGCGCCGGCGCAGCAGCCGAAGCGCATCGCGGTGGTCGGTGCGGGGCCGGCCGGGCTTGCCTGCTCGACCGTGCTCGCGCAACGTGGCCATCAGGTCGACCTGTTCGACGCGGCGGCCGAGATCGGCGGCCAGTTCAACATGGCAAAGCGGATTCCGGGCAAGGAGGAATTCGACGAAGCGCTGCGTTACTTCGGCCGGCAGCTCGAGCTCACCGGCGTGAATCTGTATCTGAATCGCCGCGTCGACGCGAGCGACCTGATCGCGGGCGCTTACGACGAGATCGTGCTCGCGACCGGCGTTGCGCCGCGCGACCCGAAAATTCCCGGTCAGGACGGGCCGAACGTGCTCAGCTATATCGACGTGCTCGCCGGCCGGCAGCCGGTCGGGCGGCGAGTTGCGGTGGTCGGCGCGGGTGGTATCGGCTTTGATGTCGCCGAATACCTCGTGCAGGACGGCGCGTCGCCGACGCTCGATCTCGAGGAATGGAAAGCCGAGTGGGGCGTGACGGATCCGGCCGCGACGCGCGGCGGCGTGACGCGCGCGCAGGTCGCGCCGCCCGCTCGCGAAGTGACGCTGCTGCAGCGCAAGGCCGCGCCGCTCGGCAAGGGCCTCGGCAAGACGACCGGCTGGATCCACCGTACGACGCTGAAGATGAAGCAGGTGAAGATGATCGGCGGCGTGAACTACGAGTTGATCGATGCGCGCGGGCTGCACGTGTCGTACGGCGAGCAGCGCACCGATCGCGAACTGATCGAGGCCGATACGATCGTGCTGTGCACGGGCCAGGAGCCGCAGCGTGCGCTGCTCGCGCCGCTGCAGGCGGCCGGACGCTCGGTGCACTTGATCGGCGGCGCGGAACTGGCCGCCGAACTCGATGCGAAGCGCGCGATCGACCAGGGTTCGCGGCTGGCCGCGCGGTTGTAACGCGGTGCGGCTTCGGGTGTCGCGGCGGCGCGCGCGGCGCGATGGCCCGTGACGCGCGCTCCGACCATTGCCCGTTCGTACGACGTCGGCAGCATGACGCAACTGCGTGCGGCGTCGCCCTGCGGCGCGCCGACGCGATCCCGGCAGATTCCGGCAGATCGCGCCCGCTCCTTGCCGGCGTGCATCACGCCGCTTCGGCCCGCTCTTCTTCTTCAGCTTCGAGCATCGCCTTGACGATCAGGTAGACGGCCGGCAGGTCGTCGTCGTCGCGACGCCAGTCGACAGGCTCGTCGACGTCCGCCGCGACGAGCCGGCTGTCGCGAAGGCGAATGAACGCATTGACGACCGCCGGATCGTTGCGGCTCAGGAAACCGGCATTCGAGAACGCGAGTTCCTCCACGTTCAGCAGCGCCTGCCAGCTCATTGTGCGGGTGGCGGCCGGGTGAGTGCGGCGTCGCAGCCCGAGCGCGCGCTGCGCGGGGCCGCCGACGACGCGCTGCAGGTCGACCACCGCCCGCTGCGCGGCGCGTTCGAAGTGGACAGGATTGAAGCCGGGTTGCTCGGGATCGAATGCGGATGACTGGAACATGGTCGCCTCACAAAAGTCCGTCCGTCATGGATGACGGAATTCGGGTCAAATGGTGCAAAAGCACTGTAAATATATACAGTGTTCGGCGCGACAGCAAGTCCCGAATGAACCCGCGTGCGTGGCGACCGGTTTGGGACGACCGGCCGGTGGGCGCACGAGCGTGCGGTCGTTCGCTTCGGCGCGGCCATTCACACTGACGCGGCGATCGTTTCCCGCAGCCACCGATGCGCGGGATCGCGATGCACGCGTTCGTGCCACAGCATCGACATTTCATAGCCGGGAACATTGACCGGCGCTTCGACGACGCGCAACGCGGGCGTGTTGCGCACCAGCCGCTCGGGCAGCATCGCGACGAGGTCGGTGCCGGCGATGGCCGACATCACGAACAGGAAGTGCGGCACCGATAGCACGACGCGCCGTGTGGCGCCCGCTTGCGCGAGCACTTCGTCGGTCACGCCGAAAAAGCCGCCGCCGTCCGGCGATACGATCACGTGTTCCAGCGCGCCGAACTGCGCGAGCGTGGGCCGCCGCTTCAGCTTCGGATGCCCGGCTCGGCCGACGAGCACGTAGCGCTCGGTGAACAGCGGCAGGCGCCGCATCCCTTCCGGCGAGCCTTCGGTCGTATGAAACGCCAGGTCGATGCCGTTTCGTTCGGCATCCTGCTCGATGCGAGGCGGCACGAGCTCGACGACGGCGAGCCGGGTCGCGGGCGCGGCCGAGCGCAGCGTGTTCAGCGTTGGCAGGACGATCGTCGATTCGCCGTAGTCGGTCGCGGCCACGCGCCACGTGTTGGTCGCAGTCGCCGGATCGAACGGCGTGGCCGTCAGCACCGCGCGCTCGAGCCCCTCGAGCGCGTCCCGCAGCGGCTCGCGCAGCGATTCCGCGCGCGCGGTCGGCCGCATTCCTCGTGGGCCAGGCAGCAGCAGCGGGTCGCCGAACAGGTCGCGCAGCTTCTGCAACTGCACGCTCACCGACGGTTGAGACATGTTCAGTTTTTCCGCGGCGCGCGTGACGTTGTGCTCGGCGAGCAGCACGTCGAGTGTGACCAGCAGGTTCAGATCCAGTCGTCTGAGATTATTCATGGCTATACCTGGAATGTCAGGAATTCATTTCAACTATATCGGTTGAGACGGCATCCTGCAGTCATTCCATCCACGGAGCCAGGAAAATGAATGTGTTGATCGTCTATGCCCATCCGGAACCGCGATCGCTGAACGGTGCGTTGCGGGATTTCGCCGTCGCGCATCTCGAAGCGGCCGGCCACACGGTGCGGGTCACAGATCTGTATGCGATGAACTGGAAGGCCGCATTCGACGCGGACGACGTGCCCGACCGCGCGCCCGACGCCCGGTTCGATCCCGCGCTCGATTCGAAGCGTGCGTTCGAGACGGGCACGCAGCGCGACGACATCGCACGCGAACAGGAGAAACTGAAGTGGGCCGATGCGGTGATTCTGCAGTTTCCGCTGTGGTGGTTCTCGATGCCGGCGATCATGAAGGGCTGGGTCGAGCGTGTGTATGCGTACGGATTCGCGTACGGCGTTGGCGAGCATTCCGACCGGCATTGGGGCGACCGTTACGGCGAAGGATCGCTCGCGGGCAAGCGTGCGATGGTGATCGTGACGACGGGCGGATGGGAGTCGCACTACAGTGCGCGCGGGATCAACGGGCCGATCGACGACGTGCTGTTTCCGATCCAGCACGGGATTCTGTATTACCCCGGGTTCGACGTGTTGCCGCCGTTCGTGATCTACCGCGCCGGAAAAATGAACGATGCGCGCTTCGACGAAATCCGGGCGGCACTGGGCAAGCGTCTCGATGCGCTTTGGACGGCGCAGCCGATCCCGTTCCGGCGGCAGAATGCGGGCGATTACGAGATTCCGGCGCTGACGCTGAAGCCGGGAATCGCGCCGGGAGCGGTCGGATTCGCCGCGCATCTCGCCTTGGAGCCGTGATCGTCCCCGCATCGTCGCGATGCGGGACGACACCGGCATCCCGGGCTGCAAAACGACACGGGCGGCCAGCGAGCAAAGCGCCGGTCGCCCGTGTGCTTCCCGTCGCGCGGCCGGCTGGCGGCGCGCTTCAACGTGACTTACCGATCATCCTCCCGCACCGAAGACGGATGCCGGCATAGCGCGCGCACTTCCATCTCCATATACGGAAACAACGGCAGCTGACTCAGCACGTCATGCAGCTGCTGCACGCTCTCGACGTCGAAAATGCTGACGTTCGCATACTGCCCCGCGATCCGCCACAGATGCCGCCACACGCCTTCGTGCATCAGCCGCTGGCACATCGCCTTTTCTTCGGCCTTCAACGTGGCCGCCTTGACCGGGTCCATGTCCGCCGGCAGGCGGACGGTCATTTCCACATGAAACAGCATCCTGCGCTCCTTGCGTTATCGATTCGTCGAACGGGACGGCCGCTCAGGCCTGCGCGCGCGCTCGCTCGACCTCGCTCGCGGGAACGTCCTGCTTGTCCTTCAGAAGCGTGAAATCGAAGTCGATCAGCGCGAACTGCCCGTCGACGCCGTACGGCTTGCCTTCCGCGCCTTCGGCCTGCCTGATCTTCGGGATCAGCCCTTCGCGCGTCGCGAATGCGAAATCGTCCCAGATATGCGGATCGCCTTCGATGTTGATCTGCGTCGTCAGCTTACGATATCCGTCCGCGGAAACGAAGAAGTGGATGTGCGCGGGACGGTGACCGTGTCGGCCGAGCAGATCGAGCAGCTGCTCGGTCTTGCTGCCCGGCGGCACGCTGTAGCCGACCGGCAGCACGCTGCGGAAGCTGTAGCGGCCGTCGGCATCGGTGCGGATCGAGCGGCGCAGATTGAACGCCGGCTGCGACTGGTCGAAGTACGAGTAGTTGCCCAGATGGTTCGCATGCCACACCTCGACGAGGGCGTTTGCAAGCGGCGCGCCGTCCTGGCCGAGCACCCGGCCGCGCATCACCAGCGTCTGGCCCGGATCGGTGCCGTCGTCAAGACGCGCATGGCCGACCGATTCCGGCGCGCCCGCGACGTACAGCGGCCCTTCGATCGTGCGCGGCGTGCCGCCGTGAAAGCCGGCCTTCTCCTCGGCCTCGTCCATCCGCACGTCGAGGAAGCGCTCGAGACCGAGGCCCGCCGCGATCAGCCCGAATTCGCGGCCGGCTTCGTTCAGGTAGTTCAGCGCGGTCCAGAATTCGCTCGGCTGCACGTCGAAGTCCTCGATCGTGTAGCAGATGTCTTTCACGATCCGATTGACGATCGCGCGCACGCGCGGGTTGCCGGGTTTTTCCGCGGCGTCGTCGAAGGTCTTCAGCAGGGCGTCGATGGCTTGCTTGTTCATCTGTGTCTCCGGGTTCGGTTGTCGTGTCGTGTGTGATCAGCGGGCGCCGCGTCGCATCCGATCGATGCGGGCCCAGTCGAAGGTGATGCCGAGGCCGGGCGTGGCCGGCAGGTGCAGCTGGAAATTTTCGTAGCGCAGCGGCTCGACGAGGATTTCCTCCGTGAGCAGCAGCGGGCCGAACAGTTCGGTGCCCCATTTCAGCGCGCCGAACGTGCTGAACAGTTGCGCGGACGCCATCGTGCCGGCCGCGCCTTCGAGCATCGTGCCACCGTACAGGCCGATGCCGGCCGCGGCCGCGATCGACGCAACGCTCGCGGCGCCCAGCAGCCCGCCCGATTGCGCGATCTTCACCGCGAACACGTCGGCCGCGCGGTCCTGCGCGAGCGCGAATGCGTCGACCGGGCCGTGCAGCGCTTCGTCTGCCATGATCGGGATGTGCGCGAGTTGGGTGAGCCGCTTCAGTCCCGCGCGATTGGTCGCAGCGATCGGCTGCTCGACGAGGCTCACGCCGGCGTCGGCGAGGCGCGCGCCGGCGCGGATCGCGTCGGTTTCGCTCCATGCCTGGTTGACGTCCACGCGCACGTCGCCGCGCTCGCCGAGCGCGCGCTTGATTGCGATCACGTGCGCGACGTCGTCGTCGACCGCGTTCGAGCCGATCTTCAGCTTGAATGCGCGATGGCGGCGCGCGTCCAGCATCGCCTCGGCTTCCGCGATGTCGCGCTGCGTGTCGCCGCTCGCGAGCGTCCATGCGACGTCGACCGCGTCGGTTGTCCGGCCGCCGAACAGTTCGGATAGCGGCACGCCGACGCGGCGCGCGTGCGCGTCGAACAGCGCGGTTTCGAGCGCGCATTTCGCGAACCGGTTGCCCTGGAACAGCTTGCGCGCACGCGCCATCGCGGCGCCGGGGCGTGTTGCGTCCATCCCGTGCAGCAGCGGCGCGAAATACGTATCGATATTGACCTTGATGCTCTCGGGGCTCTCCTCGCCGTACGCGAGACCGCCGATCGTGGTCGCCTCGCCGACGCCTTCGATACCGTCCGTGCATCGAACGCGCACCAGCACGAGGGTCTGGCAATTCATCGTCGCGACCGACAGTTTGTGGGGCCGAATCGTCGGCACGTCGACGAGCAGCGTCTCGATGCGTTCGATGGTGGCGGCTGTTGCTATCATGCGATTCCTCCTGTTGGTGCACATGGTAGGAATTCCCGCCCGGCGTCGTCCAACACTCTTTCCGACTACTTCCATACCTTTGAGGCATGAAATGGAATTGCGCCAGCTCCGCTACTTCATCGCCGTCGCCGAGGAAATGAACATCACGCGCGCGGCGGAGCGGTTGCACATGACGCAGCCGCCGCTCAGCCGGCAGCTTCAGGCGATCGAGGACGAGCTCGGATTGCCGCTCTTCGAGCGCGGCGCGCGGCCGCTGAAACTGACCGACGCGGGCCGCGTGTTCTATGCGCAGGCGAAGCGCGTGGTCGAGCAGGCGGACGAGCTAGGCCCGCTGACGCGGCGACTCGCGCAATTGTCGGAGCGGATCGTGATCGGCTTCGTGCCGTCGACGCTTTATGGCGCGCTGCCGGACGTGATCCGCGCGTTTCGGCAGGCGCACCCGGATGTCGAGCTGTCGCTGATCGAAATGTTCACGCTCGAACAGCTTGGCGCGCTGAAGGGCGGCCGAATCGACGTAGGGTTCGGCCGCTTGCGCTTCGATGACGACCAGCTCGTGCGCGAGGCGCTGATCGAGGAAAAGCTCATCGCCGCGCTGCCGGCCGGGCACCGCCTTGCCGATCCTGACCGGCCGCTGACGCTCGCCGACATCGCGAACGAAACGCTGATCGTCTATCCGAGCACGCCGCGACCGAGCTTTGCCGACCAGCAGCTGTCCGCGCTGCGCGACGGCGCGCTCGTGCCGGCTGCGGTGCACGAGGTGCGCGAGCTGCAGACAGCGCTCGGGCTCGTCGCCGCGCAGGTGGGCGTGTCGCTGGTGCCGGAAAGCGTCGACGGCGTGCGGGTGAAGGGCGTCGTGTACCGGCGGTTGCCGGAGCCCACGGCGACGTCGCCGATCATCATGAGCCGCCGGCTGCACGGCGAGAGCGCGGCGACGACCGCATTCTGCGCGATTGCGCGGGAGATGATCGCGCCGGCAGGGTAGCGGCGTTCGTTCTCGTAGTGCTGCAACTAACGGTCTATTTCGACGTGGTCGGCGGAGTGTGGAACGGGCGGTGCGACGCGGCGGTCATCCGCGCCCGATACAGGCTAGGCGCCGGGCAAGGCTGCGCGCGGCTGGCGAGGCGGCAAGCGGCAAGCGGCAAGCGGCAAGTGGCAAGCGGCAAGCGGCAAGCGGCAAGCGGCAAACGGCAAACGGCAAACGGCAAACGGCAAGCGACAGGGCGACAGGCGACAGGCGACAAACGGCAACGCGACAAACGGCAACGCCGCAATCGCCAAGGCGCCCAACGCTGCAACCCCACGTCCACCTACCGCTTCCCGTCGAGCGTCTCCGACGGCGATTCGCCGAACTTCTCCCGATAAGCGATCGCGAATCGCCCGAGGTGCGTGAACCCGCAATCGAGCGCGATGTCGGCGATCCGCCGCTCTGATCGCGGCCCGCGCAGCAACTCCCTCGCGTGCTCGAGCCGCGTCGCCCGCAGGTATTGCATCGGGCTCATCCCGCGGAATTGCAGGAAAGCGTCGCGCAGCGTCCGCTCGGGCACGTTGGCGGCCTGGACGATGTCCGCGAGTTGCAGCGGCTGCGCGTAATGCGCGGCGATGAACTCCTGCGCGCGGCGCACGAACCCCGGCGCCGGATCGTGGCGCGAGCGCTGCAGCACCGACGGCGGGTGGCCTTCGATCAGCAGGTCGATCAGCAGATGCTCGAGTTGCGATGCGACACGCGGGTTCGCATTCGCGCGTTCGAGCAGTTCGGGCGAGCCGGCCACGAGCATCAGCTGCTGGCGCCACGCGGCGAGCGCGGCGTCGCTTACGTGCAGCACCGGGTCGAGCGTCGCGCGCGGGTCGCCGGTCAGCGCACCGACGGTCGCCGCGTCGATGCGCAGCACGAACTGTTCGCAGTCGGCCGACAGCACCGCGTCGAAGCGCTCGCCAGGCGCACACAGCACGCCCGTGTGCGCGTCGACGCCGAGCCGGCGTCCCATCGCGTGGACTTCGGCCTGCCCGGACAGGCAGAACATCAGCAGGTAATAGCCGTCGACGGCGTCGACCTGTACGCGCATCGCGTCGCCGAACGCGATGGTGCCGATCCCGAGGCCGCCGAGCCGCACGAAATCCATATGCGACGCGCCCTGCACGCGGCCGCTCGGCAGCAGCGCGTGCGGCTGCATCACGCGCGAGATCCGCTCGCGCGTCTCGTCGAGATCGCGGGATTCGAACAGCCGGTGCGCGCGCAGTGCAAACGGCTCGAACGACGTTGGGGACATGGGCATCGGCCTTGGAATAGACGCGCGCTTCGATCCGGCGAATGGGTCGCGATCGTGCGCGGGTCGCGTGTGTCGCCATGCTAGCGCAGAAATCCGCCGAAAGTGGATATTGCGCCGCCGCAATCGCACTTTCCGGATAGACGCCGAATATTAGCTTTTCAAAAATCGGCTCCATGCAATCAACGACACGGAACCACAAGGAGTCCGACATGGAGCAGACAGAATCGCCCGTCGTCTTCGCCGCGCGCGACGACGCATCCGACGTGCATTTTCCGCACGACGACGGTTCGCGCGTGCCGTACAAGGTATTCAGCTCGCGCGCCGTCTACGATCGCGAGCAGGAACGCATCTTCCGCGGGCCGACGTGGAACTTCGTCGCGCTGGAGGCGGAGATTCCGAAGGCCGGCGACTTCAAGAGCACGTTCGTCGGCGACACGCCGGTGGTGGTCACGCGCACCGAGGACGGCGCGCTGTCCGCGTGGGTGAACCGCTGCGCGCACCGCGGTGCGCAGGTTTGCCGCAAATCGCGCGGCAACGCGAGTTCGCACACGTGCGTGTACCACCAGTGGAGCTTCGACAATCAGGGCAACCTGCTCGGCGTGCCGTTCCGGCGCGGCCAGAAGGGCATGACCGGGATGCCGGCCGACTTCGACCCGAAGCAGCACGGGTTGCGCAAGCTGCGCGTGGACAGCTATCGCGGGCTCGTGTTCGCCACCTTCAGCGATGAAGTTGCGCCGCTGCCCGACTATCTCGGCGAGCAGATGCGCCCATGGATCGACCGGATCTTCCACAAGCCGATCGAGTATCTCGGCTGCACGCGCCAGTATTCGAAGTCGAACTGGAAGCTGTACATGGAGAACGTGAAGGATCCGTATCACGCGAGCATGCTGCACCTGTTCCATACGACCTTCAACATTTTCCGCGTCGGCATGAAGGCGCGCTCGATCCCGGATGCGAACCACGGGCTGCACAGCATCATCACGGTGACGAAGACGGGCGACGACACGTCCGCCGCATACAAGCAGCAGAACATTCGCTCGTTCGACGAAGGGTTCCATCTGGAAGACGAATCGATCCTCGATCTCGTGTCGGAATACGACGAGGACTGCACGAACCACATCCAGCCGATCTTCCCGCAGCTCGTGATCCAGCAGATCCACAACACGCTGGTCGCGCGGCAGATCCTGCCGAAGGGGCCGGACAACTTCGAGCTGATCTTCCACTTTTTCGGCTACGCGGACGACACGCCCGAACTGCGCGCGCTGCGCATCAAGCAGGCGAACCTGGTCGGCCCGGCCGGCTACATCTCGATGGAAGACACCGAGGCGACCGAACTCGTGCAGCGCGGCACCGTACGCGACGCCGACGCGACGTCGGTGATCGAGATGTCGCGCGGCAACCCGGACCAGCAGGACACGGTGATCACCGAAAGCCTGATCCGCAAGTTCTGGGTCGGTTATCAGAAGCTGATGGGCTATTGAAGCGGGAGCGCGCAACGATGGAAAACCTCACGGAAGACATGAAGACGTGGTTCGAGATTTACATGCTGCAGAACCGCTACATCGGCCATCTCGACAACGACCGGCTCGAACGCTGGCCGGAAATGTTCACCGAGGACTGCACGTACGAGATCGTGCCGAAGGAAAACGCGGATCTCGGGCTGCCGGTCGGGATCGTCCACTGCACGAACCAGCGGATGCTGCGCGACCGCGTGGTGTCGCTGCGGCATGCGAACATCTATGAAGAGCACACGTACCGGCACATGACGTCGGGCCTGACGATCGTCGCGCAGCGCGACGGCGAGATCGACACCGAAAGCAACTACGTGGTCGTGCAGACGCGCAGCAACGGCGAATCGAACGTGTATCAGGCCGGCAAGTACTACGACACGGTCGTGCGCACGCCCGACGGGCTGCGCTACAAGACCAAGCGCGTGATCTACGACACGTCGCGCGTGCAGACGCTGCTCGCGACCCCGATCTGACCGATCTGACGAAGCAAGGAATCGACATGACTGAAGCAACGCTCGCGCAATGGCATCCGCTGGGCGCATTCGACGAATTCTCCGAAGACGAACCGGCGGCGCGTGTCGCCGGTCAGAAACCGATCGCCGTGTTCCGGATCGGCGACGAACTGTTCGCGATGCACGACCTGTGTTCGCATGGTCACGCTCGGCTGTCGGAAGGCTATGTGGAAGACGGCTGTGTCGAATGCCCGCTGCACCAGGGCTTGATCGACATTCGCACGGGCGCGCCGAAATGCGCGCCGATCACCGAGCCGGTGCGGGTTTATCCGATCCGGATCGTCGACGGGCAGGTGGAAGTCAATGTCGACTGACCCGTTCGTGATCGTCGGGGCCGGCCATGCGGCCCGGCGCACCGCCGAGGCGCTGCGCGAGCGCGATGCCGCCGCGCGCATCGTGATGATCGGCGCGGAACGCGAACTGCCGTACGATCGTCCGGCACTGTCGAAGGACGCGCTGCTGAGCGACGGCGGCGAGCAGCGGGCGTTCATCCGCGACGCGGGATGGTACGACGCGCAGCGCATCGAGCTGCGGCTCGGCACACGCGTCGACGCGATCGAGCGCGCTGCGCAACGGGTTCGGCTCGACGACGGCGCGACGGTGCCATACGCGAAGCTCGTGCTCGCGACGGGCTCGCGCGTGCGCACGTTCGGCGGGCCGGTCGACGAAGGCGTCGTCCCGCATTACGTGCGTACCGTTGCCGATGCGCGTGCGTTGCGGGCGCGGCTCGCGCCGGGGCGTCGCGTGGCGGTGCTCGGCGGCGGGTTCATCGGCCTCGAAGTGGCGGCGGCCGCGCGCCAGCTCGGTTGCGACGTGACGGTGATCGATCCCGCGCCGCGCTTGTTGCAACGTGCGTTGCCCGAAGTCGTCGGCGCGTATGCACGGCAGTTGCATGACGCGCGCGGCGTGGTCTTCCGGATGGCGACGCTGCCGCGTGCGATCCGCCGCGCGCCGGGGGGCGGCGCGCTCGTCGAGACGGATCGCGGCGACGTGCCGGCCGACATCGTCGTGGTCGGCATCGGCGTCGTACCGAATGTCGAGCTCGCGCATGCGGCGGGGCTGGATGTCGACAACGGCATCCGCGTCGATGCGGGATGCCGCACCGCCGATCGCGCGATCTTCGCGGCGGGCGAGGTGACGATGCATTTCAATCCGCTGCTCGGGCGTCACGTGCGGATCGAGTCGTGGCAGGTTGCCGAGAACCAGCCGGCGGTGGCGGCCGCGAACCTGCTCGGCGCGGACGAAACGTATGCCGAGCTGCCGTGGCTGTGGTCCGATCAGTACGACTGCAACCTGCAGATGCTCGGGCTGTTCGGCAGCGAGCGGACTACCGTCGTGCGCGGCGATCCCGCGAATGGACCGTTCACGGTGTTCGGGCTCGGCGACGACGGGAAAATCGTGGCGGTGGCCGCCGCGAACCTGGGGCGAGACATCGGCGCGTCGCGCCGGCTGATCGCGGCAGGCGCCGCGCCCGATCCGGCGAAGCTCGCCGATCCGGCGGTGAACCTGAAAACGTTTCTGTGACGTGATGCGCGAACGCGGCCGGCTTGGCGGCGTTCGCGTCGGTTAGCGGGAACGTCGGCAGAGGCCCGTTTCGGCATGACACGCGCGGTGCGGGTTTGTCGTCGGTCGGCGATCGGTGCATATTAGCGGCATTGCCGTTTCACCGGTCGCCCATGACGCCAGACAAAGCCCTCGAACTGAAACGCAGCAAGCGCCGCGCGCTATGGCTGCTGCTGGCCGCCGTCGCCATATTCGTCACGACGATCCTGTTGCCGCGCGGCCCGTGGGTCGACGGCTTCAAGGCGGTGGCCGAAGCCGCGATGGTCGGCGCGCTCGCCGACTGGTTCGCGGTCGTCGCGCTGTTTCGTCGCGTGCCGATTCCGTTCGTGTCGCGCCACACCGAAATCATCCCGAAGAACAAGGACAAGATTGCGGACAACCTCGCGGTGTTCGTGCGCGAGAAATTCCTTGGCCCTGACGCGCTCGCCGCGCAGATTCGCCAGCACGATCCTGCGCAGAAGCTCGGCGCGTGGCTCGGCGAGCCGGCGAACACCGAAGCGCTCGGCGGCTACGCGACGAAGCTGATGAGCTTCGCGCTCGACATGACTGACGACGCGCGGATCCAGTCGTTCGTCCACGACGCGTTCCGCACGGTGATCGACCGGATCGACCTGTCGCAATCGGCGGGCGCGATCCTCGACACGCTGACGAAGGACGGCCGCCACCAGACGCTGCTCGACGATGCGATCGAACAGGTCGTCGACGTGCTCGACAAGGAGGAGAACCGCGAGGTGATCGCCGGCTTCATCGTCGAATGGCTGAAGACGCAATACCCGAAGGTCGAGAAGATCATGCCGACCCAGTGGTTCGGCGAGAACGGCGCGCGGATGCTCGCGAGCGCGGTGAGCCGCGTGCTCGAAGGCGTTGCGGCCGATCCCGAACACGAACTGCGGCAGCGCTTCGACCGCACGGTCGCGCGATTGACCGAGCGGCTGAAGCACGACCCGGCGTTCATCGCGAAAGGCGACGAGATCAAGCGCTACATTCGCGACGGCGATGCGTTCAACGTGTATGTGCGCGATCTGTGGGACCAGTTGCGCGCGTGGCTGAAGGCCGATCTCGCGCGCCCGGATTCGGCGTTGCACCGGCAGGCCGCGACGCTCGGCGGCTGGCTCGGCGCGCGGCTCGCGGAAAGCCCGGCGCTGCGCGCGTCGCTGAACGAGCACATCGAGCGGGCCGTGCACGAAATGGCGCCGGATTTCGCGGATTTCCTGATGCGTCACATACGCGATACGGTGCGCAACTGGGATGCGCGCGAAATGTCTCGGCAGATCGAGCTGAACATCGGCAAGGATCTGCAGTACATCCGCATCAACGGCACGCTGGTCGGCGGGCTGATCGGGCTCGGGCTCTACGTGGTGTCGCTCGTGCCGCGATGGGCGGCTGCCTGGCTGCATTGACGCGGCTGCGCCCGGCGCGCAGCGCGCGGCCGGCTCACGCGTGCGCCTTCGCGCCGTGCAGCTGCAGGCCGAGCGCCTTGATCACTTTCAGGATCGTGCCGAAGCTCGGATTGCCGTCGTGCGACAGCGCCTTGTACAGCCCTTCGCGCGACAGGCCGGCGTCGCGCGCGACCTGCGACATCCCGCGCGCGCGCGCGATCACGCCAAGCGCATGCGCGATGAAGGCCGGGTCGTCGCCGGCTTCCTGCAGACAGGCCTCGAAATACTCGGCCATGTCGTCGTCGGTTTTCAGGTGTTCGGCCGAATCCCACGGCCGGGTCTTGATCTTGTCCATCCGTTACTCCAGGTCGAGCCGTTCGAGCATCGCGTGCGCGGCGCGGATGTCCGCCTGTTGTGTCGACTTGTCACGGCCGCAGAGCAGGATCACCCATATCGTTTCGCGCCTCGCGTAGTAGACGCGATAGCCGGGGCCGTGGTCGATACGCATTTCGACGATCGGTGAGCCGGCGGATTTCCAGTCGCCCGGGTTGCCCATCGACAGACGGTCGATGCGCGCCTGGATGCGGCGCCGCGCGACGCGATCCGTAAGGGCGGCAAACCACGCGTCGAAGACGTCTGTGGTCCGGATACTGTACGAAGGCGAACTGTAGGGCATGGATTTCAGTATGTCAACCATGGTTCACAGATAGATTGAATCGAATTCGGTGCCGATACGGTACGGCCGTGCGCGCCGTTTGACGTCCAATTGGCCGTCAGGCCGATGCTGCGCGGGCGCCGGCCGCTGGTCATCCGGTCGAAGTCGCGATGCCGCGAATCCGTCTACAATCGAAAACGTCCCTGCCGCCCGCGCATGTTTTCGCTGTTTGCTGCGCGCGGGCGGATCCGTTTGTCCTCCTGCTCACGGAGGCGCCGCCGTGCGATGCGCGGCGGGCAATGCAATGGTTGCATCCGGTAGGTAAAGCGTCCGCGTGCCGTAGGCCGGCGCGCGTTCTGAACGCCGCGCGCCTGTAAGCCGGGCAAGGCGGCATCAACCGAGAGTCCCCACCCATGAAAGCATCGGATCTGTTCGTGAAGGCGCTGGAAGCCGAAGGCGTCGAGTACGTGTTCGGCATTCCCGGCGAGGAAAACCTCGATCTGCTCGAATCGCTGCGGCGATCGAAGATCAAGCTCGTGCTGACCCGGCACGAGCAGGCCGCCGGTTTCATGGCGGCCACGTACGGTCGTCTGACGGGGCGCACCGGCGTGTGTCTCGCGACGCTCGGGCCCGGTGCGACGAATTTCGTGACGGCCGCCGCGTATGCGCAACTCGGCGGCATGCCGATGCTGATGATCACCGGGCAGAAGCCGATCAAGTCGAGCAAACAGGGTCACTTCCAGATCGTCGACGTCGTCGACATGATGCAGCCGCTTACGAAGTTCACGCGGCAGATCGTGTCGATCGGCAATATTCCGGCGGCCGTGCGCGAGGCGTTTCGCCGTGCGGAGGAAGAGCGTCCGGGCGCCGCGCACCTCGAACTGCCGGAAGACATCGCGCATGAAGAGGGCGACGGCAAGCCGATTCCGCGCAGCTACAGCCGGCGGCCGGTGGCCGAGGAGAAGGCGGTCGCGCATGCGATCGACGCGATCCAGGCAGCACGTCATCCGCTGCTGATGATCGGCGCGGGCGGCAACCGCAAGACGACCTGCAAGATGCTGCTCGAATTCGTGAACAAGACGGGCATTCCGTTCTTCACGACGCAGATGGGCAAGGGCGTGATCGACGAAACGCATCCGCTGTGGCTCGGCAACGCGACGCTGTCCGACGGCGACTTCGTGCACCGCGCGATCGAGCATGCCGACTGCATCATCAACGTCGGCCACGACGTGATCGAGAAGCCGCCGTTCTTCATGCGCGCGGACGACAAAACGGTGATCCACGTGAACTTCCTCGGCGCGCAGGTCGACCCCGTCTATTTCCCGCAGATCGAAGTGGTCGGCGACATCGCGAACGCGGTATGGCAGATGAAGGAAGCGGTGACGCCGCAGTCGCACTGGGATTTCGAGCGCTTCACGATGATCAAGGAGCATTTCGACGCGCATCTGCAAAAGGGCCAGCACGATCCGCGCTTTCCGATGTATCCGGTGCGGATCGTGAACGATCTGTATAACGCGCTGCCGGTCGACGGGATCGTCTGCCTCGACAACGGGATGTACAAGATCTGGTTCGCGCGCTACTGGCGTGCGCATGAACCGAACTCGCTGCTGCTCGACAACGCGCTCGCGTCGATGGGCGCAGGATTGCCGTCGGCGATCGCGACGAAGATCGTGCATCCGCAGCGCAAGGTGATCGCCGTGTGCGGCGACGGCGGGTTCATGATGAATTCGCAGGAACTCGAAACGGCCGTGCGGCTGAAGCTCGACATAGTCGTGATGATCCTCCGCGACGACGCGTTCGGGATGATCCGCTGGAAGCAGGAAAACATGAACTTCCCCGATTTTGCGATGACGCTGAAGAACCCCGATTTCGTGTCGTATGCGCAAAGCTACGGCGCGCACGGGCATCGCGTCGAAGCCGCCGATGATCTCGAGCCGCTGCTGCGCGACTGTTTCTCGACGCCGGGCGTTCACGTGATCGACGTGCCGATCGACTATTCGGACAACGAGCGCGTGCTGAACCGCGAAATCAAGCGCCTGTCGGCGCAACTCTGAATCCCCCGTTCACCGGAAGGAGCCGTTCCATGTTGAAGGAAACCTATCCGTACTACCTCGCCAACGAGGCCGTCTACGCGAATACCGATCTGGAAGTGACCGACAAGTTCAACGGGAAGGTCGCAACGCGCGTCGCGCTGGCCGATGCGAAGGCGATCGATGCGGCCATCGGCGCGGCGGTCGACGCGACGAAACCGATGCGCGAACTGCCCGCCTACAAGCGGCAGGCGGTGCTCGACCACTGCGTCGCGCGTTTTCGCGAGCGCTTCGACGAACTGGCCGAGGCGCTCTGCATCGAGGCCGGCAAGCCGATCAACGATTCGAAGGGCGAAGTGACGCGGCTGATCGATACGTTTCGCGTCGCGTCCGAAGAGGCCGTGCGCATCGACGGCGAAGTGCTTAATCTGGAGATCTCCGCACGCGCGCAAGGCTACACCGGCTATACGCGGCGCGTGCCGATCGGCCCGTGCTCGTTCATCTCGCCATTCAACTTCCCGCTGAACCTTGCCGCGCACAAGGTCGCGCCCGCGCTGGCCGCCGGCTGCCCGTTCGTGCTGAAGCCCGCGAGCCGCACGCCGATCGGCGCGCTGATCATCGGCGAGGTGCTCGCGGAAACCGATCTGCCGAAGGGGGCGTTCTCGGTGTTGCCCGCGCATCGCGACGGCGCCGACCTGTTCACGACGGACGAGCGTTTCAGGCTGCTGTCGTTTACGGGCTCGCCGGCAGTCGGCTGGGCGCTGAAGGAGAAGGCGGGCAAGAAGAAAGTCGTGCTGGAGCTCGGCGGCAACGCGGCGGCGATCGTCGACGCGGATCAACGCGATCGGCTCGACTACGTGGTGGAGCGTCTCGCGTTCGGTGCGTTCTACCAGTCGGGTCAGAGCTGCATCGGCGTGCAGCGGATTCTCGTGCATGCTGATGTATACGACGCGCTGCGCGAAAAACTGATCGCGAAGACGCGTTCGCTGAAGATGGGCGATCCGAAGGATCCGTCGACGTTTGTCGGGCCGATGATCTCCGAATCCGAATCGCGCCGGTTGTCGGGCTGGATGGATGCGGCCGTGGCCGCGGGCGCGAAGATTGTCGCGGGCGGCAAGGTGGACGGCGCGATGTTCGAGGCGACGCTGCTGGAAAACGTCGGCCGCGACCAGGATCTTTATCGCAAGGAGGCGTTTGGCCCGGTCGCGATTCTCGAGAAGTTCGACAGCTTCGACGATGCGCTCGCGCGCGTGAACGACAGCGACTTCGGGCTGCAGGCCGGCGTGTTCACCGATTCGCTCGCGCATGCGCAGCGCGCGTGGGACGAGCTGGAGGTCGGCGGGGTCGTGATCAACGACGTGCCGTCGTTCCGCGTCGACAACATGCCGTACGGCGGCGTGAAGGATTCGGGGCTCGGCCGCGAAGGGATCCGCTATGCGATCGAGGACATGACCGAGCCGCGGCTGATGGTCGTGCGCCGCCGCTAGCGGGCGCCGGCGCGGCGGCGCCGACCGGCACGCGGGCGGGCGGGCGTTCGTGCCGGCCCGCGTGCCGTTCTCGTTCCGGCGTGCGCTCGGGCGAAAAGCCGGCCGGCGTTCGTGCACGGACGTGCCGCAGCCGCGTGTCGCGCGCCGAGCGCGCTCGACTGCAAGCATCGCATCATGATGTAATCGCGCGAAATGGTCGCCGGGGGTACGACACCGGCTGGCATGCGCATTCATTCTTCATGAGGTCGATCGATGTCCCCCGTCTCGGCGTTCAAGCTGGTTTTGCTGTCATTCCTCGCGATCGTCGCACTCGAATACATCGCGAAGCGGTTGCGATTGCCGCCCGCCGCCGCGCTGCTGATCGGCGGCATCGGCATCGCGTTCATTCCCGGGCTGCCGCACGTCAATCTCGATCCCGAACTCGTACTGCTCGTGTTCCTGCCGCCGCTGCTGATGGACGGTGCGTATTTCACCGTGTGGGAGGAATTCAAGCGCAACGTGGGCGGCATCCTGCTGCTCGCGATCGGCGCTGTCGTGTTCACGACGTTTGCGGTCGGCTTCGCGGTCCACTGGATCGTGCCGTCGCTGCCGTGGGCTGCGTGCTTCGCGCTCGGCGCGATCGTGTCGCCGCCCGATGCGGTCGCCGCGAAAGCGGTGCTCGAACGCGTCGCGTTGCCGCGCAGGCTGATGGTGCTGCTCGAAGGCGAAAGCCTGCTGAACGACGCGGCGGGGCTGGTGCTGTTCCGCTTCGCGGTCGCGGCCGCGTTGACGGGCGCGTTCAGCCTCGAGCACGCAGTCGTCCGCTTCGCGGAGCTCGGGCTCGGCGGCGTCGTGGTGGGCTTTCTGGTCGGCAAGCTCGTCGTGTGGTTCCTGAAGCTGCTCGACGACGACTATCTGGTGATTACCGTCGCGGTGATCGCCGGCTGGATCGCGTACATCGCCGGCGAAATGGTCGAGGTGTCGGGCGTAATCGCGACGGTGACGGCCGGCATGATCATCGGCTGGCACCAGCACGAAGTGTTTTCGGCAGCCGTGCGCACGCGTGGGACCGCGTTCTGGCAGGTGATCGTGTTCCTGCTCGAGGCGATGGTGTTCGTGCTGATCGGGTTGTCGCTGCGCGGTGCGATTCATCGGCTCGGCGGCTTCGGGCAGGTGCTCGGCACGATGATGCCGGCGGTGCTTGCCGTGCTCGCTGCCGTGATCGTGTCGCGCTTCGTGTGGGTCTACGCGGTCGAGGCGCTGAAGTGGCCCGTGCGCGGGATCGTCCGGCGCGGCGGCGCGCCCGACTGGAAGGCCGCGACGATCATGAGCTGGGCCGGCATGCGCGGGGTCGTGACGCTGGCGATCGCGCTGTCGCTGCCCGAGGCGATGCCGGGCCGCGACGTGATCCTGGTCGCGTCGTTCGCGGTGATTCTCGTCACCGTGCTGCTGCAGGGCACGACGATCGGGCCGCTGATCCGGCTGCTGCGCCTGCCGCCGAGCGAAGCGCGCGCAGCGCACCATCTGACCGAGCCGCAGACGTGGGCGTACATCGAGGCGGCACAGCTCGCGGCAATCCAGCCGCTGGTGCGCGACGACAGCGGCAACGTCATTCATCCGCGCCTGCTGGAGCAATACACGTATCGCGCGGAGCTGACCGAGCGCACGAAGAACGAGCCCGAGTACCCGGCGGAAATCCGTGTTGCGCACTACGACGTCGTGCTGGCCGCGATCAAGGCCGGCCGCGCGGAATTGTTGCGCCTGCACCGTTCGGGGCACATCCACGACGAGATGCTGCACATGGTCGAGCGCGATCTCGATCTGCAGGAAGTGTCTGCGCAGCACGCGCGCGGGTAAGCCCGTCGCGCGGCTCCGCCCGGCGCGAGGCGCGGCGATGCTCGCTGCGGCCGCTGCGGTTTGCGCCGCGCACCGGCGCTGTGCGCCGCGATCGGCGCGGCCGCGGAACCCGGTCCCGATACGATCGACGCACCACCCTTGCAGCGCATGCAAGCCTCGCGGCGCCGGCTTCGCAAACGTTATCGTCGTTCGCGTCCGGAAATGATCTGATTTAACCGAACCCCGCTCTTTCACCATATTTGGCAAAACTAAACCGGAAGGAGATAGATGCTGTGTTCTAATTTCATTTAGAATCAGCTGGTTATCTTTATTGAGAGAAAGCGTGCGGAGGTAATACGACCGTCGGCGGGGAAAATCGGCGTTCGGATCCCCGCGAGCCAATGCCGACAGGCCACATCGGCAACAACAGGCGGATTTCTCAACCGCTAAATCAAGATGGCGTCCAAGTCGGATAAACAACTCCCATGAAAGAATCAATTGGAGATTTGGCGTTTGAAACGGTATTTATGAAAGAATCGAGCGGTGAAAATGCGCCGGATTGCCTTGAATCGGGACTGTCGGTTCTGCTCGTTGACGATCAGCCGTTCGTCGGCGAGGTGATCCGCCGCGCGCTGCGCGGCGAGCACGATATCGACCTGCACGTGTGCACCGACGCGCACCGGGCGATGGCACTCGCGCGCGACGTGAAGCCGACGGTCATCCTGCAGGATCTCGTGATGCCGGACATCGACGGTCTCGATCTCGTGCGCGCGTGGCGTGCCGACGCCGAGACCGCGCGTGTGCCGATCATCGTGCTGTCGGCGAAGGAGGAGCCGATCGTCAAGCGCGAGGCGTTCATCGCCGGCGCGAACGACTATCTCGTGAAGCTCCCCGACGCGATGGAGCTGACCGCGCGCATCCGCTATCACTCGAATTCGTATCTGATGTCGCGGCAACGCGACGAAGCGCTGGATTTCCTGTCGCACGACATGCGCTCGCCGCAGACGTCGATCCTCGCGCTGCTCGAGGTCTATCGCAACGAGCACGGCGACATGCCGGCGATCATGGAGCGCATTGCCGGCCACGCGCGGCGCGCGCTCGCGCTCGCCGACGGGTTCATCCATCTGACGCGCGCGCAGTCCGAGCGCCGCGCGCACGAGGTTCTGAGCCTGAACGAGATCGTGCTCGACGCCGTCGACCAGCTGTGGGAGAAGGCGGCCGGCTTCGGCAGTCGCGTCGTCGCGCACGTGCCCGACACAGCCGGCGTGACGATGGGCGACCGCATGATGCTCACGCGCGCGGTCGCGAACCTGATCGACAACGCGCTGAAGTACGGGCCGGCCGGCACGGACGTGCGCTGCACGTTGAGCGATGACGGCGGTGCGTGGCTGATCGGGGTCGAGGACGCCGGCGCCGGCATCGCGCCCGAGCAGCGCACGGCCGCGACGGAGTCGTTCGTGCGGCTCGAATCCGCGCACGGTGCGGCTCGCAGCGGCTTCGGCCTGGGGCTGGCGTTCGTCCGTGCGACCGCCGCGCGGCATCGCGGCCAGATCCTGATGCGCAATACCGCGCGCGGCTTCATGGTCGCGCTGCGGTTGCCGGCGCAGGCGGAGCGGTAATGTCGCGGCGCAGCCCGCCGCGGCCGCGCTGCCGGAGAGACCCGATGCGCTCGTGGCGCGCCGTGCGGCGCGCAGGCGGGCGCGGATTTTTTCAACGCTGAATTTAGAAAGCCCATAACGAACATGGCCACCGTGACGCCTCGCGCGACCAATGAAAGCCTGCATCCGACGATCGGCGGCGCCGCCAGGCTGACGCTCGGCAACCGCATCCTGCTCAGCTTCGGCGTGCTGTTCGTGCTGATGCTGGTGACCGCCGGCGTGTCGTACGAACGTCTGCGTGCGATCAATACCGAAGCCGTCAGCATCGAGCGCGACTCGCTGCCCGGCGTCTATCTCGCGGCGTCGCTGCGCGGTTCGGTCAACGAATCGTTCACCGCGCTGCAGCAGGCGACGTTCGTCGAAAGCGATCCGGAGGCCGTGCAGCGCGATCTCGCGAAGATCGGCGAAGCGGTGAAGGACGTCGAGTCACTGTCGGTCGATTACCAGAACACCACGTTCCGCGATGACGACCGCCAGCGCTTTGCGACGTTCCGCGCGTCGTTCGACCGCTACCTTCCGCTGTTGAACGATGCGGTCCAAAAACACCGCGTGTCGCACGACGAGGCCGTCGCCGCGTACGCGAAAGTGCAACCCGCGTGGGCCGACGTCGTGCGCAACGCGAATGTGCTGGTGCAGGAGAACCGCAAGTTCGCCGACCAGTCCGCGAAGCTGATCCGCGAGTCGGTGCAGGACACCGAGATCGTCCTGGCCGCCGCGCTCGGTATCGTGCTGCTGTCCGCGCTCGCGCTGGGCTACGGGCTGTACCGCACCGTCACCGTGCCGATGGCGCGGCTCGTCGAGGTGCACGACGTGATGCGCACCGGCAATCTGACGCGCCGCCTCGACCTGCGCCGCCGCGACGAGTTCGGCACGCTCGAGACGGGCTTCAACCGGATGGCCGACGAACTGACCGAACTGGTCGCGCGCGCGCAGCAGTCGTCGCTGCAGGTGACGACGTCGGTCGCCGAAATCGCGGCGACGTCGCGCGAGCAGCAGGCGACCGCCAACGAAACCGCGGCGACGACGACGGAGATCGGTGCGACGTCCCGCGAGATTTTCGCGACGTCGCGCGACCTGCTGCGCACGATGAACGAGGTGGCCGGCGTGGCCGAGCAGTCCGCGACGCTCGCGGGCGTGAGCCAGAGCGGCCTCACGCGGATGGGCGAGACGATGCGCAGCGTGATGGACGCGGCCGGCTCGGTGAACGCGAAGCTCGCGATCCTCAACGAGAAGGCGCTGAACATCAATCAGGTCGTCGCGACGATCACCAAGGTGGCCGACCAGACCAACCTGCTGTCGCTGAATGCGGCGATCGAGGCGGAGAAAGCCGGCGAATACGGCCGCGGCTTCGCGGTCGTCGCGACCGAAATCCGCCGCCTGGCCGACCAGACGGCGGTGGCGACCTACGATATCGAGCAGACGGTGAAGGAAATCCAGTCGGCCGTGTCGGCGGGCGTGATGGGCATGGACAAGTTCTCGGAGGAAGTGCGCCGCGGGATGCTCGACGTGCAGCAGGTCGGCGGCCAGCTGTCGCAGATCATCGCCGAAGTGCAGACGCTCGCGCCGCGCTTCCAGATGGTCAACGAAGGGATGCAAACGCAGGCGAACGGCGCCGAGCAGATCACGCAGGCGCTGTCGCAGCTGTCCGAGGCCGCGCAGCAGACGGCCGAATCGCTGCGGCAGTCGTCGCAGGCGATCGACGACCTGACGCTCGTCGCAAACCAGCTGCGCACCAGCGTGTCGCGCTTCAAGGTCGACGCGTGATGCGGGCCGAGCCGCACGGCGGCGCGCACGCGCTGTTCCTGATGTTCGATCTCGACGGCGAGCGCTATGCGCTCGACGCGGCCGACATCGACGAGGTGTTGCCGCTCGCCGCCGCCAAGGCCGTGCCCGGTGCGCCCGAATGGATTGCCGGGCTGCTGATGCGCGGCGGTCAGCCGGTGCCGGTGATCGACGTGCCGATGCTGGCGCTCGGGCGGCGCGCGCATGCGCTGCGCTCGACGAGGCTGGTGATGGTCCGCCATCGCGTCGAGCCGCTCGATCGCGCGCGCGTGATCGGGCTGATCGTCGAGCGCGCGACGCAGACGCTGCGGATCGACCGCACGGCGTTCCGCGCGAGCGGCATCTCGACCGCGCGCACGCGCTGGCTCGGGCGCGTCGCGCACACGCGCGACGGGATCGTGCAGCAGGTGTCGGTGTCGGACCTGATCGGCGACGTCGCGCGTTCGTATCTGTTCGACGGCTTGGCCGGCCAAGGAGGGGAGTTCGCATGAGAGTGGCCGATTCGCGATTTCGCGGCTGGCTGTTGCGCGAAACGGGCATCGATTCCGATTCGCTCGGCAACGATTTTCTGCTCCGCGCACTGACTGAACGCGTGCACGCACTGCAGGGCGACGGCGAGCGGCTGCCGTCGGCGGCGCGCCCGCCGCTCACGCCGGAAGCGCTCGATGCGTACTGGCAGCAGCTCAATGCGTCGGCCGACGAGCGGCGCGCGCTGATCGAGCTGTTCGTCGTGCCGGAAACGTGGTTCTTCCGCGATCGCGAGGCATTCTCGACGCTCGCGCGGCTCGCGGCCGAGCGGGTCGCCGCCACGCCCGGGCGTGTGATTCGCGTGCTGAGCGCGCCGTGCTCGACCGGCGAGGAGCCGTATTCGGCGGCGATGGCGCTGCTCGACGCCGGCCTCGATCCGGCCAGTTTCACGATCGACGCGATCGACCTCAGCGCGCGCGCGGTCGCATACGCGCGGCTCGGTTGCTACGGGCGCAACGCATTCCGCGGCACGGCCACGGAGTTTCGCGGCCGCTACTTCACGCCCGTCGAGGACGGCTGGCTGCTCGACGAGCGCGTGCGCGCGTGCGTGCAGTTTCGGCAGGCGAACCTCGTCGAACCGGGCGCCGATACGGGCATCCGCTACGACTTCGTGTTTTGCCGCAACGTGCTGATCTATTTCGACCGCGACGCGCAGGACCGCGTAATCGGTTCGCTGGAAAGCATGCTCGTCGATGACGGCGTGCTGTTCGTCGGTCCGGCCGAAACGGGTGTCGCGATGCGCCACGGGATGCGCTCGGCGCGCGTGCCGCTCGCGTTCGCGTTCCATCGTGCGCACGGCGACACGGCGGAAGGCCACGCGGCCCGGCATGCGGCGGCGCCCGCGCTGGCGCCATCCCGGCGCGCGGAGCGCTTCTCGGTTACGCCGCCGGCCGCGCCCCGGCCGGTGCTGGCTGTCGTGCCGCCGGCGTGGGCCGGCACCGCTCGTTCGCCCGGCGCGCCCGCACAAGCCGAGCGCGCGATTGCGTACGAGCCGCCAGCCGACCTGCGCGGCGATGTGCGACTTGGTGCGCTCGATGCGCTCAATACAAGCCGCGCGGGGACTGCCGTGCATGCGGTCGACGCGCCGGCAGCGCCGCTTGCCGCCGGCGCCGCGCCGACGCTGGAGGAAGCACAGGCGCTGGCCAACGCGGGCGCGTTCGACGAGGCCGAGCGCGTGCTCGCACAGTTCTCCGCGCATGCCGGGCCGCACGCGGACGCGTTCTATTTGAACGGGCTTATCGCCGACGCACGCGGCCGCGCTGCCGAAGCGGGCGATTTCTACCGTAAGGCGCTGTATCTGCGGCCGACGCATCACGAAGCGCTGACGCATCTCGCGACGTTGCTGGACGCCGGCGGCGACGGCGCCGGCGCGCAATGGCTGCTCGAGCGAGCGCGCCGCTCGGCCGGCTGATGAGAATACGGGTTGGGAGCCGACATCGGGATGACCGACGAAAGAATGAACCGCGACGCGGTTGCCACTGACGACACGACGATCGGCGTCGACGATTGCTGGAACCGGATCGGCACGCGCGGCGACCGCTCGTGCGAGCGGCTGGCCGACTGCCTGCGCTGCCTGAACTGCCCGGTCTACGCGTATCACGCGGCGAAGCTGCTCGAGCGCCCGCTCGATGCGGCCGAGATGGCCGACGCCACGCAGCGGATCAGCGCGGTCGATGCGCCGCGCGCGCATGCCGGCGACGATACGCGTCAGGCGGCGCTCGCGTTTCGCGTCGCCGACGAATGGCTCGCGCTGCCGATCGGCGTGTTGCGCGAGATCGCCGGCACGCGCCCGATCCATTCGCTGCCGTATCGCCGCCATTCGGCCGTGCGCGGCGTGGTCAACATTCGCGGCACGCTGCGCATCGCGATCTCGATCGGCGCGCTGCTCGGCCTCGACGCGGGCACCGTCGGCGCACGCCGCGCCGACGGCCGCTTCACGCGGCTGCTCGTCGCGGCCCACCAGGGCGAGCCGGTGGTGTTCCCGGTCGACGAAGTCGAGGGCGTGCTGCGCTTTAGCGCGTCCGAATGGGTGCCCGTGCCGGCCACGGTCGGCCGCGCGAGCGCCGGGCTGTCGCGCGGCGTACTGTCGTGGCGCGGCAAGTCCGTCGGGCTGCTCGACGACGACCGGCTGTTCGACGCGGTCACCCGGAGCATGCGATGAGCGGCGATGACGATCTGAGCCACCTGTCGCTGCTCGAGCTGTACCGCGAGGAGACGCGCACGCAGACCCAGGCGCTGTCCGAGCGTCTGCTCGCGCTCGAAGCCGGCGAGCCCGACGCCGCGGCGCTCGAGGCGTGCATGCGCGCCGCGCATTCGCTGAAGGGCGCCGCGCGCATCGTCGGCGTGCCGCTCGGCGTCGACATCGCGGGCCGGATGGAAGAATGCTTCGTTGCCGCGCAGGCCGGCACGGTCGCGCTGACGGCCACGCACGTGGACGTGCTGCTCGCCGGCGTCGATCTGCTGGTGCGCGTTGCGGACCCGCACGCTCAACCCGTGTCGTCTGCCGAAATCGACGCGTTCGCGCTTGCGCTGGCGAGTGCCGACGGCGCGCATGCGATGCCGACATCGAGCGTCGCGCCGCCGTCCGTCATGCCATTGCGCGGACACGACGGGGCCGCGAACGAACCCGGTGGGGCCGCCGCGGTGCCGCCGCTCGCGGTGCCGGCGGCCGCGCCCGATCCGGTCCCGGCCGGCCGCGCGGCCGGCGCGGGCGCGATGCGGCGCGTGCGCGCGGATACGTTGAACCGGCTGCTGAGCCTGTCCGGCGAATCGCTGGTCGAATCGCGCTGGCTGAAGCCGTTTGCCGAATCGATGCTGCGCGTGAAGCGAGCGCAACGCGATGCGGCGCGCTCGCTCGATCTGTTGTACGAACAGTTCGCCGACGATCTCGATGCGGGCGTGCTCGCGTCGGTGAACGAAGTGCGGCACATGCTCAACGACCTGCAGCGTTCGCTCGCCGAGCGGATGGACGAGTTCGACCGCTTCGAGCGGCGCAGCACGCATATCGCCGAACAGCTGTACGACGAGGCGCTGCAGTGCCGGATGCGGCCGTTCGGCGACGCGACGCGCGCATATCCGCGCATCGTCCGCGACCTCGCGCGCTCGCTCGGCAAGCAGGTGCGCTTTTCGATCGTCGGCGAAGGCACGCAGGTCGATCGCGACATCCTCGATCTGCTCGATGCACCGCTCGGCCATCTGCTGCGCAACGCAATCGACCATGGCGTCGAGTCGCCCGACGCGCGTCGCGCGCGCGGCAAGCCGGCCGAGGCAAGCGTGACGCTCGAGGCGCGCCACAGCGCAGGCTCGCTGCTCGTCAGCGTGATCGACGACGGGCCGGGTGTCGACATGGACGCGTTGCGCGCGGCCGTCGTGCGCCAGCGCCTGACCGACGACGAGACGGCCGCGCGCCTGTCCGACCCCGAGCTGCTCGAATTCCTGCTGCTGCCGGGCTTTTCGATGCGCGACGCGGTGACCGACGTGTCGGGGCGCGGTGTCGGCCTCGACGCGGTGCAGGAGATGGTGCGCGGCGTACGCGGCGCGGTGCGCATCTTCAACGAGCCGGGCGCGGGCATGCGCTTCGTGCTGCAACTGCCGCTGACACTGTCGGTGATCCGCAGCCTGCTCGTCGAGGTCGGCGGCGAGCCGTACGCGTTTCCGCTCGCGCACGTGCGCCGCACGCTGGAGCTTGCGCACGACGACATCGACGTGCTGGAGGGCCAGCCGCATTTTCCGTTCGACGGCCGGCGCGTGGGCCTCGTCGACGCGCATCAACTGCTCGACACGAACGAGCCCGACGTCGCGCGCGCGAGCACGGCGGTCGTGGTCGTCGGCGGCGAGCCCGAGTTGTACGGCGTCGCCGTGGACCGCTTCCTCGGCGAGCGGATGCTCGTCGTGCAGCCGCTCGACAGCCGCCTGCAGAAGATCCAGAACATCGCGGCCGGCGCGTTGCTCGAAAATGGCGACCCGGTGCTGATCGTCGATGTCGAGGACCTGATCCGCTCGGTCGACAAGCTCGTGCGCGGCGGCCAACTCGCGAAGCTGACGCGCGATCGGCAGCTTGCGCTGGCCGACCGGCGCCGCCGGGTGCTGGTCGTCGACGATTCGCTGACGGTGCGCGAGCTCGAACGCAAGCTGCTCGAGAAGCGCGGTTACGACGTGACCGTCGCCGTCGACGGAATGGACGGCTGGAATGCGGTGCGCAGCGACGCGTTCGATCTCGTCGTGACCGATGTCGACATGCCGCGCATGGACGGCATCGAGCTCGTCACGCTGATCAAGAACGACCCGATGCTCAAGCGTGTGCCGGTGATGATCGTGTCGTACAAGGATCGCGACGAGGATCGCCGGCGCGGGCTCGATGCCGGCGCCGACTACTACCTCGCGAAGAGCAGCTTCCACGACGAAGCGCTGCTCGATGCGGTGCACGACCTGATCGGGGACGCGCGCGCATGAACATCGGCATCGTCAACGATCTGCCGCTTGCCGTCGAGGCGCTGCGCCGCGTGATCGCGCTGCGCACCGATCACCGCGTGCTGTGGGTGGCGACCGATGGCGGCGAGGCCGTGGATTTCTGCGTCGCGCATCCGCCCGATCTCGTGCTGATGGATCTCGTGATGCCGAAGCTCGACGGCGTGGCGGCGACGCGGCAGATCATGGCGCGTGCGCCGTGCGCGATCCTGATCGTGACGGCGAGCGTCAGCGCGAACACGTCGTCGGTGTACGAGGCGATGGGCGCCGGCGCGCTCGATGCGGTCGACACGCCGACGCTCGCGCTCGGCCTGCCGTCGGATGCGGCGCCGCAGCCGCTGCTCGCGAAGATCGACCAGATCGGCCGGCTGCTCGAAACCCGGAGCGCGGCGCTCGTACCCACCGGGCTTGCGCCCGCGCGCGGCCAGCCGACGCTGATCGCGATCGGCGCGTCGGCCGGCGGCCCGACCGCGCTCACCGCGCTGCTGCGTGCGTTGCCGGCCGATTTTCCGGCGGCGCTCGTGATCGTGCAGCACGTCGATCAGGCATTCGCGTTCGGGATGGCGGAGTGGCTCGACGGTTATACGCCGCTGCCCGTGCGCGTCGCGCGGCAGGGCAGCGTGCCGCAGGCGGGCGAGGTGCTGCTCGCCGCGACCAACGATCACCTGTCGCTGTCGCCGCGCGGCGTGCTCGGCTATACGCGGCATCCGGCCGACACGCCATACCGGCCGTCGGTCGACGTGTTCTTCAATAGCGTCGCCGACAGCTGGCAGGGCGACGCGCTCGGCGTGCTGCTGACCGGCATGGGGCGCGACGGCGCGCTCGGGCTGAAGGCGATGCGCGCGAAGGGCTGCTACACGATCGCGCAGGACGAGGCGACCAGCGCCGTATACGGGATGCCGAAGGCGGCCGCGGCGATCGGTGCCGCGTCGGCGATCCTGCCGCTCGACCGGATCGCGCCGCAACTGATTTCCCGCGTGACGCGCGTGCCGCGCGACTGACGGGCCGCGTTGCGTGCGATGCGCGGCATCGCGTACAATCGCCGCCTGCGGAGATGGCATGCCTCCCTGCGGTCGAGTCCGGCGCGTCGCGCGCGCGGTCTTCGGCCCTCAACCGCCGGTTCGCCCGGCTGATGATGCCTGCGTGTTCCTGGGTTGTCAGGAGGTCGCAGGCCGTCCATGCGGTGTTCTGCCGCCCAGGTGTCGATGTCCTGTCGAATCTGGAAACCATGTTTTTCTCGACTTCCGCCGATATTGTCGCGACCGCGCGCTACGTGTGCCGGTGGCTCGCTCTCTCGGCCCTGCTTGGCGCGCTGGCCGGCACGGCCTCCGCGTTGTTCCTGATCGCGCTCGACTGGGCGAGCGCCACGCGCATCGCGCATCCGTGGCTGCTGTGGGCGCTGCCGGCCGCCGGCTTCGCGACCGGCTGGGTCTATCACCGGTTCGGCCAGTCGGTCGCGCGCGGCAACAACCTGCTGATCGACGAGATTCACGACCCGAAGGCGCTCGTGCCGAAGCGGATGGCGCCGCTCGTGCTGGTCGCGACCGTCGTCACGCACCTGTTCGGCGGGTCGGCCGGCCGCGAGGGCACGGCCGTGCAGATGGGCGGCGCGCTCGCCGATCGCATCACTCACGTGCTCCGGCTCGATCGCGAGCATCGGCGCGTGCTGCTGATGGGCGGCATCGCGGCCGGGTTCTCGTCGGTGTTCGGCACGCCGCTCGCGGGCGCCGTGTTCGGGCTCGAAGTGCTCGCGATCGGCCGCGTGCGGTACGACGCGCTGTTGACCTGCGTCGCGTCGGCCATCGTCGCGGACCTCGTGTGCCGCGCGTGGGGCGTGCATCACACCGTGTATGCGATCCCGTTCGTGCCGGCCGTATCGGCGACCGCGCTGGCCGCGACGGTCGTCGCGGGTGTCGCGTTCGGTGTCGTCGGGCGGTTGTTCGCGTTCGCCACGCATGCGCTGACCGCGTGGTGTCGGCGCGTCGTCCGCTACGCGCCGCTGCAGCCGGTGCTCGGTGGCGTGATGGTGGCCGTGGCGGCGAGCGTGCTGAACGTGCCGCAGTATCTGGGGCTCGGGATTCCGACGATCGAAGCGGCTTTTCGCGGACCGCTGCCCGTCTACGATTTCGCGGGCAAGTTCGCGTTTACGGTCGTCACGCTCGCGTCGGGATTCAAGGGCGGTGAAGTCACGCCGCTGTTCTACATCGGCGCGACGCTCGGCAATGCGCTCGGCCAGGTGCTCGCGCTGCCGGTGCCGGTGCTTGCGGGGCTCGGCTTCGTCGCGGTGTTCGCGGGCGCGGCGAACACGCCGATCGCGTCGACGATCATGGCGATCGAGCTGTTCGGCGCGGATGTCGGCGTGTATGCGATCGTGGCGTGCGTGGTCGCGTACCTGTTTTCCGGACACGCGGGGATTTATCGATCGCAACGGGTGGCGGTGGGGAAGGCCGCACGGATGGAGGCGGACTGAGGTCGGCCTGCGCCTGCGCCTGCGCCGGCGCCACAGCGCCGGACGCAAGCCGGTCTCCGGCGATCGCGGGCCGCCGGGCCACCCGCCGCGCGCTATTCCTTCGGCAGCTTCGCGACGTTGCGCGCGAGCAGCTCTTCGATATCGATGCCCTTGTCCGCCAGCAGCGTCGTGACGATTCCCGTCAGCTCGCCGAGCGTTTCCTTGACCGACTCGCGGATCGTATCCACGACGACCTGCGTACTGCGTTCGATTTCGATGTTGACGTTGTCGTCGACGCCCTTCGCATCGAAGGTCGTCGCGCGTCGCGTTTCCGGAATCAGCCAGACGTCGAACCAGCCTTCGTCGCGATTGACGTCGGACACCGTGAGGCTGCAGCCGTTGATCGCGATATACCCCTTCGCGAACACGTAGCGCTTGAATTCGGCCGGCACGCCGATGCGGATCATCCGGTTGTGTTCGGACGATGCGATGTGCACGATGGTCCCCATGAAGTCGACGTGGCCGGACAGCGGATGCCCGCCGATTTCGGCGCCGTCCTTCGCGGCCCGTTCGACATTGACGCGCGCGCCGGTCGTCAGGTTGGCCAGCGTGGTGATGCGCAGGCTCGGCAACATCACGTCGAAATCAATCAGTACCGGCGAGTGAATCGTCGTTACCGTCAGGCAAACGCCGTCGACCGACACGCTCGCGCCGATCTCGATGTCGGTGGTGAACCGCTCGGGGAATTCGATGGTGAACGTCCTCAGTTCGCCGTGATCCTTGACGGCCTTGATGACGCCAACACCCTGGACAATGCCTGTAAACATGATCTGCCTTTCGTCGCGAATTGCGTGGCCGGTATGATAAGTGATCCGAGGAACCCCCATCGCGAACAGGGTCGGGCCGCGGTACGGCGCAATCATGAACGGGGCTCGGCCGCAATCGGCGTCACCGCACGGTCGCGCCACATCGCGGCCCGTTCGCGTTACGCCCGCGCCGGCTCTCCGCGCGGCCCGGCCTGGTCGCCGGCGCCGCGCCGCGGCGAATCGAGCAAGCCCTTCGCGAGTTCCAGCGCCTGCCGCTCGAACAGCCGGCGGTAGACCCCGCCGTCGAGCCGGATCAACGCGTCGTGGTTGCCTTCCTCGATCACTTTGCCGCGGTCGAGCACGAGCAGGCGGTCGAGCGAGCGCACCGTCGACAGCCGGTGCGCAACCACGAGCGTCGTGCGGCCCACCATCAACCGCTCCATCGCCTGCTGGATCAGCACCTCGCTTTCGCTGTCGAGGCTCGACGTCGCTTCGTCGAGGATCAGGATCGGCGCATCCGCGAGGAACGCGCGCGCGATCGCGACGCGCTGGCGTTCGCCGCCCGACAGCTTGATCCCGCGTTCGCCGACGAGCGTGTCGTAACCGTCCGGCAGCGCCGCGATGAAGTCGTGCGCGCTTGCGAGCCGCGCGGCGCGCTCGATCTCCGCACGGCTCGCGCCGGGGCGTGCATACGCGATGTTCTCCGCGAGCGTGCGGTGGAACAGCACGGGCTCCTGCTGGACGATCGCGATCTGGCTGCGCAACGAATCCTGCCGCACCTGCGCGATGTCCTGGCCGTCGATCGTGATGCGGCCGCCCGACACGTCGTACAGGCGCTGGATCAGCTTGATGAACGTCGTCTTGCCCGACCCGGAATGACCGACGAGGCCGACGCGTTCGCCGGGCGCGATGCGCATCGAGAAGTCGTCGTACAGCGGCACCGGATGGTTGCCGTAGCGGAACGTCACGTGCTCGAAGCGGATCTCGCCGCGCTCGATCCGGATCGCGGGCGCGCCGGGGCGATCGTCGATGCCGAGCGGCTGGCGCTCGAGCGCGACGAGTTCTTCCATGTCGTTGACCGAGCGCTGCAGGTTGCGGATGTGCATGCCGACGTCGCGCAGGTAGCCCTGCAGCATGAAGAACATCGTCAGCGAGAATGCGATGTCGCCGACGCTCGCTTCGTCGTTCGCCCAGAGCCGCAGCGCGACGCCGATCATCGCCGCCTGCATCGCGACGAGCATCGCGCCCTGCAGGCCGCCGTTGAACGTGCCGCGCACCCACGTGCGGCGCGTGCGCTGACGCCACTTGCCGATCACGCGCGCCAGCCGCGCTTCCTCGCGCGCTTCCGCGCCGAATGCCTTGACGACGGCGTTGCAGCTGACCGCATCGGCGAGCGCACCGCCCATTCGCGTGTCCCACATGTTGCCGAGCCGCGCGGCCGGCGCGACGATGCCGAGCGACACGGCGACCGTCACCGAGATGTACAGCAGCGAGCCCGCGCCGACGACGACGCCCATCACCGGCCAGTGCGAGCCGAGCAGCACGGTCGCGCCGACGAGCATCGTGACCGACGGCAGCAGCGCGATCAGCACGGTGTCGTTCAGCAGGTCGAGCGCCCAGATGCCGCGCGTGATCTTGCGCACGGTCGAGCCCGCGAAGCTGTTCGCGTGCCAGTCGGTCGAAAAGCGCTGCACGCGATGGAACGATGCGGCGGCGATCTCGCTCATCATTTTCAGCGTGAGCGTGATGATGTTCAGATAGACGCCCTGCCGCAGCAGCGTCGCGCCGATGCCGAGCGCGGCCAGCGCGCCGAACGCGGTCACGGCCGCGTGCCACGCGGCGGCGCGGTCGGTCGAGCCGGATGACAGCGCATCGACGAGGCGCCCGGCGAACAGCGGCGTGAGCACGTCGGCGAGCGCGCCGAGCAGCGCCAGTGCCGCGATCGCCGCGATGCGCACCGGCTGCTTGCGCCAGTAGCGGAACGTAAAGCCGAAGACGGCCTGGAAAGCGTGGCCGCCCAGATGGGTGGTTTTTCTGGTCATGTATCGTTGCCCGGCGCATCGCGCGACGGGACTTTCCGGTTCGGAGAACGTCGAAAACACAACAGCCGGCCCGCACGGACTTCGCGGACGCAATGAAACGGGCTGTCGGGAATGGCGCGGGCTGGCGTGCTAACCGGTAAGCCGGTGACGCACTCGGGAGCCGGCGCGGACGACGGGCGGAATCAGCCGCGTCGTGGGACCACGTTCGGGAAGGCTGCTGGCATTCGGAACATCTGCACCTCCCTGAAGTGAATGGTTGAAAGGACGCCGAAATGGCGTGAACGGATTTTATCAGCAGGGCGCGGCGCGCCGCAATGTCTGACGAATACGGCGTTGCAGCGTCGATACGGTGCAGATGTTCGACGTTTCGGCCCTCTTTCGTTCGCACGTTCGCACGTTCGCACGTTGGCGCGTTCCGCGCTGCGGTGCCGCACGGGCCGGCCGCCCGCATCGATTACACTTCGCGGTTGCGCGCGGGCCGGAGCGGCCTCGCGGATTCACCCCGATACATTCCCGAGGAAACGATGAGCGACGTTCAGCAAGGCATCCTGGCTCCGATCGACACGGCGGCCCGATACCTGACTTTCACGATTTCGAACAACGGCAATGTCGCCGCGGCGCTGAAGGCGTTGCGCGAACTCGTCGACGGGCGCGGCGCGGTCGCGGGTTTCGGACACGCACTGGCCGCTCACCTCGGGCGCCCGGTGCCGGGCCTCACCGAATATCCGGCATTCGCGGTGAACGACCGCACGCTGCCGCGCACGCCGGCCGACGTGTGGGTGTGGCTGCGCGGCGACGATCGCGGCGATCTCGTGCTGCGATCGCGCGCAATCGAGCGCGCACTCGCGCCCGCATTCGCGCTGCAGGACGTGGTCGACGGCTTCCGCTACTCGAACGATCGCGACCTGTCCGGCTACGAGGACGGCACCGAAAACCCGACCGGCGACGACGCGCTGGCCGCCGCGATCGTCGCCGGACAGGGCGCGGGACTCGACGGTTCGAGCTTCGTCGCGGTCCAGCAGTGGCTGCACGATTTCGACCAGATGGAGCGCATCGCTTCCGGCGACATGGATCACATCATCGGCCGCCGCCGCTCGGACAATGAGGAACTCGACGATGCGCCCGAGTTTGCGCACGTGAAGCGCACCGCGCAGGAAAGCTTCGAGCCGGAAGCGTTCATGCTGCGCCGTTCGTCGCCGTGGGCCGATGCGCGCCGCGCCGGGCTTTATTTCGTCGCGTTCGGCGCGTCGTTCCGCGCGTTCGACGTGCAGATGCGCCGGATGAGCGGCGCCGACGACGGCATCGTCGACGGCCTGTTCCGCTTCACGCGGCCGCTGACCGGCGCGTATTTCTGGTGCCCGCCGGTGAAGGACGGCAAGCTGGATCTGTCCGCGCTCGGACTGTAAGCGCCGCACCTCGTCCGCCAACGGGCGGGCCGCGCATCGTGCGCGGCCCGCCCGTTTTGCTTGTTGCGTGCCGGCGTGCCGCTTGCGACGCTCGGCCCGCGGCGTGTCAGGCCAGCGTCGTTTCGATCGGCGTGCCGCGCTTGATGAACAGCGTCACCGGCGTCTTCTCGCAAATTTCCGCGAGGCGCTGGCGCTGCGCGTCGTCGAGCGGGCCCTCGAGCGTCACCACGCGGCGCACGTACTGCTGGCCTTCGCGATCGGCATGCAGTTCGGTACGCACGTCGATGTGCACGGCCGGCCACGTCTTGCGCTGCATATACATGCGCAGCGTCGCGGCCGTGCACTGCGCGAGGCCGGCAAGCACGAGCTCGAACGGCGCCGGACCGAGCCCCTGGCCGCCTTCGCGCGGCGCTTCGTCGCCGGTCAGCGCATGCGTGCCGGCCTGTAGCTGGACAACGTAGTTCGGCGCGTCGGCGGCGAGGACGGCGGCAGCGTGGATGAGCGGCATGGCAAATCTCCGGTAAGCGGGAAGGAAGGGCCGCGTCGGCGCGCGGCATGTCGGCCGTCAGCATACCGTCTCGCCGGAAAACGCGGGCGCAGCGCGTTGCGGCGACACGCGACGCGATCAGTCGGCGCTGGCGCCGACACTGCGGCGCACGAGGGTGGCGACGCGTTCGCGCACCCACTGGTGTGCGCGGTCGGTTTCGCGTGTTTCGTGCCAGTACGCGAGCAGCGGAAAAGGCTTGAGCCGCAGCGGCAGCGGTTGCACCGCGATCGGCAGCATCGCGGCCATGCGCAATGCATACGTGCGCGGCAGCGTCAGCAACAGGTCACCCGTGGCGGCGATCTGGCATGCGGCGAAATAGTGCTGGCAGACAAGTTGGATATGACGGAACCGTCCGTCGTTGCCGAGCAGCACGTCGAGCGATTGCGGTTCGCCGAGCGACGACACCGCGATATGCCGGGCGGCGAAATAGTCGCCGCGCCGCAGCGGGCCGCTCATCAGCGGATGATCGTGCCGCATCGCGACGACGAGCGAATCGTCGAGCAGGTGCTCGGTCGCGATGCGCGGCCCGGTCGGCACGCGGCGATCGACCGCGACATCGAGGTTGCCCGATGCAAGTTCGCGCTCGATGTCGTGCACCGCGACGCGGCGGCTCACGAAGCGCAGGCCCGGCGCTTCGTCCGCGAACGCAGCGACGATCCGCGGTAGCGCAATCGATTCCAGCACGTCGCGAATGCCGACCGCGATGCTCAGGTCGAGTTTCGCCGGATCGAATGCGGCCGGGTCGCGCGCGGCGCGTTGCAGGCCGGCAAGATGAAGCTGCACGTCGGCGATCATCGTGCGTGTGCGTTCGGTCGGCACGATGCGGTTGCCCTGGCGCACGAACAGCGGATCGTCGAAGTGCGTGCGCAACCGGTTGAGTGCATGCGTGACGGCCGGCTGCGTCAGGTGCAGCGCGCGGGCGGCCGCACCGATGCCGCCGTGCACGTAGATGGCGTCGAACACGCGGAACAGGTTCAGGTCGAGACGATGATCGGCGGGCACGGGGGTGAGCGGAAGTGGGAACGTTGCCGATTCTAGAGCGATTGGATCGTGTTGGCCGAAAACGCCGGTACGCGCACGATCGAACGCGCATCGTGCCGTCCATTCGCGTCAATTTCCCCGGTTCCGGATTACGACAACGTTTGCGCTGAATCGATTCGATAATTTATTGGTCATTTGCAGCGGTTCAGTGCATTTCCCGGTGTATTGGCGAAAGCTGTTTAATAATCTTTAAAAAGATGAGATCGGGATGCGCCGTTTGTCTTTAATTTTGCAAAAGACTGTACGATTTTTCGCATTCTGCCGGGCGGATTATTTGACGCGACCGGAATGAGCGCTCCATTAAATAGCTCGGCGCGTTGTGCGATCGGGCCTGTATCAATCCGCCACAACCCTGTCGCGATCGGCCAGTTTCCAAGCGGGTTTCGGTTTAAAGATATGATGCGGACGCTTTTTCAAGCACAGAGAAGCGCATCGATCAAATAAAAAGCGCGTTTGAGAGAAGTGGGCAGGAAATACGGGGGCTTGGCAAGTGAATGCTGGTGAACAACGGGCGGTTGTCGTCTTTTTGAGTGCGGGTTTCTCGCTGGCCCAGGCCGCGTACATGATCGAGGCGTTCAACCTCGCCAATCGCCTGATGCCTGTGGGGCCGGGTTATCAAGTGACGTTCGTGTCGGCCAGCGGCGGGCTGTTGCCGTCGTCGTCCGGTGTGCAGGTGACGACCGACAAGTTCGACGATGCCCACGTGCAGCGCGTGCACGCGTTTTTTCATCTTCACGGCGATCATCTGCTGTTCGGATGGACCGAAGCATTGCTTCTCCGGTTTCGTGCGGTGCACGCGCATGCCCGGTGGCTCGCGGACGACGTGGAAATACCCGCGACCGTCGTGTCAAATCGCGCCGGCGTACGGCAGCCCGCCGCGTCGATAGTGAGCTTCGTGTCCGCGGCGGACCGTGCCGACGAGCCGGCCAGACGCACGGACGTGCGGGCGGTTCTGCTGGAATTGTTCAGACATGAACTCGGCGCGCTCGCGGCCGATGAAATCGAACGGCACGTTTACCGCGATTCCGGCGACCTTATCGGGCCTTCGGCCGAGTGGTCGATGCGCGAACTTGCCGCGAGCCAGCCGATTCGCATGGCGATGCAGTTGCTGCGTGCGGGCAGTGCCGGGCGGATCTCGATCGTCGAGATCGCACAGGCCGTCGCGATGAGCGAGCGCAACTTTCTGCGACGCTTCAAGAAGGAAGTCGGCGCGACGCCGACGGAATTCATCTTGAGCATTCGTCTGGAGCGCGCACGCCACATGCTGATCCACACCACGTTGCCCGCGGACAAGATTGCACGGCGCACCGGCCTCGGCAACGGCGAGCGTCTTGCGAAGCTGTTCCGGCAACACATTGCGCTGTCGCCCACCGAATTTCGTGTCATCGAGCGGCAGCGGATCGCGAAGGCGGGCATCGAGCCGTCTTGCCCGGCGACGCCAAGCCGCGCGCACGACACACGCTCGTGCGAGCCCACGAGCGGACGATCGATCGCTCACGTGCGGTATTGCAGAGGCGCGACGATTCGATCGAAACGCGATGACGCGGCGGGGCCCGAAATCGCGTGCGTTACGCCGCACGTTACGCGGCGCGTAACGTAACAACGATCGCGTGACGCACCGCGCACATCGATTCAGCCGACATCGAATTCATGAAGGGCGTCGCGCAATCCACGGATTTCACAAGGTTTTCCATCCGATAAAGAGGGGGCTCCGATCCCCGTTTGCGACGGTGGCACGATTTCTGCTTATTCAGACGCGTGCCGCAGTATTTAACATCAATAACATCAGACCAATCATGAATTCGATTCCGACTTTCGGTATCGGCGCCGGGGAATTGCCGTCGATGCCATCCAATCTCCTTGCACGCAGCAGGTGGGCAATCCCGCGTATGCAGCAGCATCAGGGCGCGCGTCCCTGATTTAATCACCGACCGTATCAGCGCTTACGCCGGTTGTTGTGGCAAGGGCGACTGCATATTCGCTCGTCGCCATTGCGGACGTCATGCCGCGACAGCCGGGCTGAATCAATAACGTGAAATCGTCGCTCTCCGCGTCATGGAGAGCGATAAATAGGAATCCTATATGGCGAACGGCGGACGAGCGGATTTTCGAGTGCCGTCGCGCGCAGTTGGGGAAGGTTCGGGCGATGGAGTGCGCGTCGGCATGCCGGCGCTGCGGATCACGTCGTGAACGCGGGGGCAAGATGAGCAAGACGTCACATTTCGAATACAGGTCGGTCGGACCCGGTGTCAACGGGGTCGTCGCCCGCACGGTCGATCTGATGCTGATCGTATTCGGTGCGGCGCTGGCAGCGCATTTCCGGTTTGACGCGGTCGCGAATGCCCGGCTCGACGCGTCGGTCGTTGCGTTCTCGAGCGCCTTTTCGTTGATGTTGTTTCCGACGTTCGGCGTGTACCAGTCGTGGCGAGGGCGCTCGCTGTTCCGGTTGGCGGGGCAACTGGCGCTGGCGTGGCTGATCGCGCAGGGCGGCGCGCTGGTGGTGACGTTTACGCTTCACAAGTCGGAGTCCGTGTCGCGGTTGTGGTTTGCGTACTGGACCGGCATGACCGGCGCGGCGCTGATCACTGTGAGGCTCGTCGTGCACACGATGTTGCGCCGGCTGCGGCATGCGGGGATGAACCTGCGATCGGTTGCGGTCGTCGGGCGCGGCGAGTATTGCCGTCGCGTAATCGGCACGATCGAGCGGTCGCCCGCGAGCGGGTTTCGCGCCGCTGCGGTGTTCGATGTGGATTCCGTCGCGCGCGGCGCGGTGGCGGGTATTCCGGCGTTCGAGGACGAAGCGGCATTCATCGCGTATGTGCGCCAGCAGGGCATGCGCGAACTGTGGCTCGCGCTGCCGCTGTCGGAGGAACGCACGATTCTGCGCTTCGTATCCGAATTCCGCGACGAGCTCGTGAATATCCGCTTCATGCCGGACGTCAGCGCGTTGTCGCTGTTCGACAGCGCGCTGACGGACGTGCTGGGCGTACCGGCGATCAATCTTGCCGCATCGCCGCTGCCGCCGCATGCGCTGCTCAGCAAGGAGATTTTCGATCGATGCTTCGCGGCACTCGCGCTCGTGGCGCTGCTGCCGTTGATGCTGATCATCGCGATCGCCGTCAAGGCGACATCGCGCGGGCCGGTGTTTTTCAGGCAGCGCCGCAAGGGCGCGGACGGGCGCGTGTTCAGCATCTACAAATTTCGCACGATGCGGCTGCACACGGAGCAGCCGGGCGTCGTCAGGCAGGCGACCCGCCACGATGCGCGGATCACGCGAGTGGGGCGATTCCTGCGCCGCACGAGTCTCGACGAGTTGCCGCAGTTCATCAACGTGCTGCAAGGCGACATGTCGGTCGTCGGCCCGCGCCCGCACGCGCTGGAGCATGACGAGTTGTACCGCAAGGTCGTCGATCGCTACATCCAGCGCTACCGGATCAAGCCGGGCATTACCGGCTGGGCGCAGGTCAACGGCTATCGAGGGGAAACCGATCGGATCGAGAAGATGCAGGGGCGGGTCGAGCACGATCTCTATTACCTGCAGAACTGGTCGTTCGGGCTGGATATGCGGATTGTGGGCGCGACGATTCTGAAGGGGTTTGTGGGGGGCAATGCGTATTGATTGCATGGCGGCGGCGAGGGCGTCGTGCGGGGCGAGAGGCCGCTGGAGTGACGGAAGGCGGGTGTCTACAAGAGTGTCGATAAATCGAAACCATGAATAAACGAGTGAAACAAGCTGTCCATTCCGGCTCGCCAGGCCTGCGCGGTCGCTGGACCACAATGCTCGTCGCGGGTGCCTGTCTGGTGTTGTCGGGGTGCGCCGCTGCGCCGGGGATGCGCATGACCGGACCGGCCACGCTCGCGGTATCCGGCGGGGACGGAGCGCCGGCTGAGTCGATGCAGATTCCGATCGAGGAAATCAACGCGACACTGATTCGCCAACTCCGCGCGGCGGCCAGCGCCGACGACGGCGAGCGTTTGAGATCGCTCGTCGGCAAGGCTCAACCCTATACCCTCGGCGCAGGCGATGTCCTTCAGATCACGGTCTGGGATCATCCGGAATTGACGCAGGCGCAGGGCGCGCCGCAGCAGACCAACGGACGCCCGTTCGATCCGCCTCAGGGTTTCGTCGTCGACAACGGCGGCAACGTGCAGGTGCCGTATGCGGGGAACGTGCAGGTCGCGGGTCTCACGGTCGACGGCGCACGCAAGGCGATCACGACGGCGATGGCGCGTTACTTCGTCACGCCGAAGGTCATGGTCAGGGTCGCGTCGTTCAGGGCGAAGCAAATCTACGTCGACGGCGAAGTCCGTACGCCTGGCAATGTTCCGATCAACGACATTCCGATGACGCTGTTCGAGGCGGTCAATCGCGCGGGCGGGTTCGCCCCCACGGCCGATCAGAGTCGTTTGGTTCTCGTGCGCGACGGGGTGTCGTATCCGCTCGACCTCCCGGGCATGCTCGCACGCAACGTGAATCCTGCGTCGATTCCGCTCCGCGATGGCGATTTGCTACGAGTCGTGCCGCGCGAAGACAACGGTGTGTACGTGATGGGCGAAGTGAGCAAGCCGGTGACGGCGTTGCCGCTGCGAACCGGCAAGCTGACTTTGAGCGACGCACTGTCGCAGGCCGGCAGCCTCAACAGCACGAGCGCCGACGCCGCGCAACTCTACGTGATCCGCGGCGCGCAGGGCGAGACGCCGCAGGTCTATCACCTGGATGCGCGTTCGCCGGTATCGATGGTGCTGGCGAACCAGTTCGAGTTGCGGCCGAAAGACGTGGTTTATGTCGACGGGAACGGGCTCGTCCGATTCAGCCGGGTTCTGAGCTTGCTGCTGCCCGCCATCAACGCAGGCCTTACCGCGGCAATCGTCTCGAAATGATTCGGCATTTGCTCATCGTTTGCCATGGCAACGTGTGTCGCAGCCCGATGGCGCAGGGCTTGTTCCAGCGCCTGCTGCCCGGGGTGTCGGTTTCGTCGGCAGGCCTGCAGGCCAGGAACGGCATGGCGATCGATCCGGTTGCAGCCGCGCTGCTGAAGTCGCGTGAAATCGACATGTCGGCGCATCGTGCGAGACGTCTCGACGAACGCATGTGCAGCGCGGCGGACCTGATTCTCGTGATGGAGCTCGAGCAACGCAAGGCGATCGAGCGATTCCACCCCGCATCGCGAGGGCGCATCTATCGCATTGCCGAAGCCTTTCCCTCCGATGTGGCCGATCCGTACCGGCGGTCACAACGCAGCTACGACTATGCGCTGACGCTGATCGAACACGGCGTCAACGACTGGGTCGAGCGCATCGGCAACCTGATCGAACGAGACCGTTGAGCCGTCCGGCTCGCCAGCCCAAGGATATCGGCAGTCACCATGAACTCTATGAAAGCACCCTCCCATTTCCCGCGAGACGCGGACGAAGTCGACATTCGCGGCATCGCCGACATGATGATCAAGAACGTCAGGATCATCGGCATCGTCGCGTGCGTGTTCGTGCTGTTCGGTGGCCTGTATGCGCTCGTCGCGAAGCCCGTCTACAGCGTCGACATCGTCGTGCAGGTCGAGAGCAACGGCGCGGACATGATGGGCGGCGCGGCAGGTAGTCTCGTCGGTGGTCTCAGCTCGCTATTCGACGTGAAGTCGACGGATGACGGCGAAATGGAAATCCTGAGATCCAGGCTCGTGACCGAGCCTGTCGTCGTCGATCAGCGCCTGGCCATCGAAGCGACGCCGAATCATTTCCCGATCATCGGAGCGGTGATTGCACGCTTCAACAAGAAGCTTTCCACGCCGGGACTGTTCGGGATGGGCGGGTTCGTATGGGGTGGCGAACGCATTTCGGTGTCGACATTCGAGGTGCCGCGGGATTTCCTCGAGGACCGGTTTTTCGTGACCTTCCTTGGCGACGGGCGCTTTCGTCTTTCGGGGAGCGACCTGGACGCCGAAGCAACAGGCCGGATCGGCGTGCCGCTGCATGTCGGCACGCCGGCCGGCGACGTGACGCTGACGGTCGCGGCGATCGAAGCGCGCCCGGGTGCTCAATTCGTCGTCAAGGCATTCTCGAAACAGAAGATGCTGACGAAACTGCAGAAGGCGTTGACCATCACCGAAAAGGGCAAGGACCAGTCCGGCGTCATCGGCGTCACATATGAGAACGACGACCCCGTTCTGGGCGCCGGCGTGCTCAACGAAATCGCCGACAACTACGTCCGCCAGAATGCCGACCGGAAGGCAGCGACAGCCGAGAAATCGTTGAGATTCCTGACCGAGCAGGTACCGGACGTCGAGAAGCAATTGCGCGCGGTCGAGGATCGCTTGAACGCTTACCAGACGAAGCACGAAGTAATCGATCTGAGCGAGCAGGCGAAAGCGATGCTCAATCAGTCGGTCACGGCGCAGACGTCGTTGTTCGAACTGGAGCAGAAGCGCAAAGCGTTGGCGTCGGTCTACACCCCGGAGCACCCTCAACTCGCGTCGCTCGATCAGCAGATTGCCGCGGCCAAGGCCAACGTGGGCACGTTCAATGACGCAATCCAGCGGCTGCCCGATGCGCAACAGAACATCGTCCGGTTGCGACGGGACGTTACCGTGCAAACGGAGATCTATGTCGGGCTGCTGAACAGCATTCAACAGTTGCGGCTCGCGACGGCGAGCAAGATCGGCAACGTGCGCGTGATCGACCACGCGATCGTTCCGGATCAGCCGGTGTGGCCGAAGCCGCTGCTCGTGGTCGCACTGGCCGCCGTGATAGGCCTGGTAGTTGGAGCGTGCGTCGCGATCGCGCGGGCAGTGCTGTTCGGCGGCGTGACCGATCCGTCGGAGATCGAGCGTGACGCCGACCTGAACGTGATTGCGACCATTCCTCTCAGCCCCGTTCAGCGCCAGCTTACGCGGGTCGGGACGGGTGCGAGCCAGGACGCGGCGATTCTGGCGCTGGCCCGGCCGCACGAGCCGGCGGTCGAGGCGTTGCGAAGCCTGTGCACTGCGTTGCAGTTCCTGCTGCTCGATCGGCCAAAAAACAACGTGGTTCTCGTCACGGGGCCGGCTGCCGGCATCGGAAAGTCCTTCATATCGGCAAACGTCGCGGCGCTCCTCGGTCAATCGAACAAGCGTGTGCTGCTGATCGATGGCGATCTGCGGCGCGGGCGCCTGGCCAAGGATTTCGGGACTCGGTCCGCGCCCGGATTGTCGAGCGTCCTGCGCGGCGAAGCAGTACTCGATCAGGCGATCGTGCGCGGCGTGTCGCCACACGTCGATTTCCTGCCGACGGGCCCGCGCGTAGGGCAGCCGGTTGAACTCTTCGCATCCAACGACCTTGCCGTGGTGGTCTCCGAAGTCTCACATCGCTACGACATCGTTCTGCTCGATGCGCCGCCGCTGCTCCCGGTCACCGACGCGACGGTGTTTGCGCGGTACGCGGGCACGATCCTGCTCGCAGCCCGTTCCGGCATGACCACCCAGGGCGAGATCCTGGAGTCGGTGAAGCGGATCGAGCGCGTCGGCGCGACGGTAACGGGCGTGGTGTTCAACGGTTTCCGGCCGGGGCTGCGCTCCGCGCAATACGGCAACTACGGTGCGTATGCGTACGAAGGCGCCGAGGCGGAAACGCGTGTCGAGCGGATGTGAGCTGTCCAGGGAGAAGCCGATGACGATCCGTCATGAAAACATTCTCGTCACTTTCGGCACGCGGCCGGAAGCCATCAAGATGGCGCCCCTCGTGCGACGCCTGAAATCGCTCGCCGGCGTGCGATGCGCGGTATGCGTGACCGCACAGCATCGGCAAATGCTCGATCAGGCGCTCGACCTGTTCGACATCGTTCCAGACTTCGATCTGGACCTGATGCGTGATGGGCAGACGCTCGGCAACCTCACCGGTCAAATCCTGACGACGCTCGATCCGGTTCTCGAGTCGCTCAGGCCGGATCTGGTGCTCGTGCATGGCGACACGACGACGACGCTTGGCGCTTCGCTGGCAGCCTATTACCGCCGCATTCCCGTCGGGCACGTGGAGGCCGGGCTTCGCACGGGCAACTTGTATGCACCATGGCCGGAGGAGGCCAACCGGAAAATGACCGGCACGCTTGCGCTGCATCATTTCGCGCCGACCGAGACGTCCAGGTCGAATCTGCTGTCCGAAGGCGTGGCTGCCGAACGGATTCACGTAACGGGCAACACGGTCATTGACGCATTGCTGACGGTGACGGAGCGGCTGTCACGTGAGCCTGATTTGGCCGAGCGGATGCGTGCTGCATTTCCGTTCCTCGGCGACGAGCGTCGAATGATCCTGGTCACGGGGCACCGGCGCGAGAATTTCGGCCGGGGCTTCGAACAGATCTGCACCGCGCTGGCGACGATCGCGACGCGTTTTCCAGAGTGCCGGATCGTCTATCCGATGCATTTGAACCCGAATGTCCGCGAGCCGGTGACGCGCCTGCTCGGCGATATCGACAACATCGTGTTGATCGAACCGCAGGAATATCTGCAATTCGTCTATCTGATGAGCCGCGCATGGCTGATCCTGACCGATTCGGGAGGCATTCAGGAGGAAGCGCCGTCGCTGGGCAAGCCGGTGCTCGTGATGCGCGATACGACGGAGCGCCCGGAGGCGGTTGCGGCTGGAACGGTTCGTCTGGTGGGCACCGACGCGAGTCGGCTGGTCAGCGAGGTCACGCAGCTGTGGGAGTGCCCCGACGTGTACGACTCGATGAGCCGGGCGCACAACCCGTACGGCGACGGCCGCGCAAGCGAGCGCATCGTCGAACTGCTGACGGCTCGCACGTCCGACGCCCGCACGGCGGTAGCGGCGGCCGGCCGGTTTGCATGAACCCTATTCCCAATACAGCGAGATCCATCCATGTCCTTCGATGTCATTTCCGTAATCGGGCTCGGCTACATCGGCTTGCCGACCGCCGCCGCATTCGCGGCGCGACGTAAAACGGTGGTCGGTGTCGACGTCAATCGCGCAACGGTCGATACGATCAATCGCGGCGACGTGCATATCGTCGAGCCGGAACTCGACATGCTGGTGCGTGCAGCCGTGACGCAGGGACATCTGCGGGCGACCGAGACGATCGAGCCGGCCGACGCCTTTCTGATCGCGGTTCCGACGCCGTTCGGTGCAGGACACAAGCCGGATCTGAGCCACGTCGAGGCGGCGAGCCGTGCGATAGGCCCCGTCCTGAAGAAAGGCGATCTCGTCGTGCTTGAATCGACGTCACCGGTCGGCACGACGGAAAAGATCGCTTCCTGGCTCGCGGCCATGCGACCCGATCTGACGTTTCCGCAACAGGCCGGCGAGCAGTCCGATATCCGGATTGCGCACTGCCCGGAGCGCGTGTTGCCCGGACATGTGATTCGCGAACTGGTGGAAAACGATCGTGTGATTGGCGGCATGACGCGACGGTGCAGCGAGCAGGCCGCGGAACTGTATCGGGTCTTCGTGCGCGGCGAGTGCGTATTGACGGATGCGCGTACAGCCGAAATGTGCAAGCTGACCGAGAACTCGTTCCGCGACGTCAATATCGCGTTCGCGAATGAGTTGTCGGTGATCTGTGAGTCGCTGGACATCAACGTGTGGGAACTGATCCGCTTGTCGAATCGGCATCCGCGAGTCGACATCCTGCAACCGGGGCCTGGCGTCGGCGGGCACTGCATCGCCGTGGATCCGTGGTTCATCGTCGATTCCGCTCCGGAGCACGCACGGCTTATCCGTACGGCGCGAACCGTCAACGACGACAAGCCGAACCACGTACTGGACCGGATCGAGCATGTCGCGAAACGCTTTCGCGAGCCGGTGATCGCGTGCTTCGGGCTCGCGTTCAAGGCCGACATAGACGATCTGCGCGAAAGTCCCGCCGTCGGCATCGTCGGCGAGCTGGCGAATCGCGAGATCGGGCAGGTCATCGCAGTCGAGCCGAACATCCGGCAGCTTCCCGCGTCGCTGGAAGGGCGTGTAATGCTCGGCGAAGTTGCCGATGCGCTCGCGCGCGCCGATATCGTGGTGATCCTCGTCGATCATCGGCAATTCAAACAGATCGATCCGATGAAGCTGCACACGAAGATCGTGATCGATACGCGCGGGTTGCTCGCGCGCGAGCGGCAGGCAGCGTGATCCGATGACGGCGCGCATGTCGAACGTAATGCGGGCAATGACTTCGTCCGGCTCACGGCCGGGCGGGGCAGGGCTCGGCCGCAGTTTCGCCGCGATGCTTCTGTGGCAGATCGGTATGTATGTCGTCCCGCTCGCGACGTTCCCATATTTGACGCGGGTACTCGGTCCGGCACAATTCGGCGTGGTCGGCTATGTCACGGCGTTGACGGTGTACGGAACAATACTGACCGAATGGGGCTTCAATCTCAGCGGCCCGCGAGCGGTCGCGCAATTTCGCGGCGATCCGCGGCGGTTGAGCGAGCTGGTGTGGTCGATCGTCGGCGCGAAGGCGTGCCTGTGTGTTGCGTCCTGCGCGATTCTGTCCGCCGTGCTGATGGTCGACCACACGCTTGCAGCCATGTCAACGGCGATCTGGATCGGCTGGCTCGGTGTGATCGCTAACGTCTGGACGCTCAACTGGCTGTTGCAGGGCCTCGAGCGATTCTCGTCTTTTACGGCCGTTGCGCTCGCAAGCCGGTTCGTCGCACTGCCGCTGACTTTCTGGCTGGTCCGCTCGCCAGCGGACGTAGACATCGCCATTGCGATCCAGTCACTGACATCGGTGCTTGCGGCCGGCGGGTCGATGTTGATGGCGCGTCGCCTCGGATTGCTCGGTCACCGGCATTTTTCCTGGCGTGCGGTTCGTGCGCAGCTGGTCGACGGAGCGGACATGTTCGTGTCGACCGCATCGGTCAGCCTGTTCAGCGCTGCAAACACGGTAATCGTCGGCGCGCTCGGCGGACCGTATCAGGTCGGCTTGTATGCCGCTGCGGACAAGTTGAAGACCGCTGGAAACATGGTGCCCGCGCAGATCAATACGGTTCTCTACCCCCGGATTGCCGCGCTGTTTGCACGGCGGCAACCGGATGACGAGCGAGCGGCTGCCCGACTGACGATATCCGCCGGAATCGCGATCGTGTTCGTGACGGGCATCGGCATCGCGATCTGCTTTTCGATATCCGATGTGCTCACCCGGTTTGTGCTCGGTGAGAAATTCGCCGGCGCGTCGTCAGTCGTGAACGTCCTCTGCCTGTCGACGTTGTTCGGCAATGTCGCCTATTTCCTCGGGCTCCAGGTACTGGTGCCCTTCGGCCGCACACGCCGGCGCGCTCGCGTGATGCTCGCGGCGGGAGTGCTCAACGTACTGCTCGCGGTACTGCTGGTGCCGCGCTGGGGCGCGGCCGGTGCGGCCACTGCATACCTGGTGGCGGAGTTCACGTTGCTTGCGGTCTTCGCATTGTGGATCGCCCGGTCGGCGACGCTGCGCGCTCACTTTGCACAGTCAACTCGATCTGAGGGCGCGCCATGACATTCGATATTCGCGTGATATCGCTGTCCGATTCGCCGAGACGTGCGGCGATCCGTGAGATCTTGGGCCGTCACGGTGTCGAGTTCGACTTTGAGGACGCATTCGACGCACGAGCGCTCGACGCGGACGCGTGCTCGGCCATGACGGACGCCGCGCGGGTCATCGCACGCTATGGCCGACCGCTGAGCCGCGGCGAGGTCGGTTGCTTCGTCAGCCATGTGCGCGTATGGGAAAAAGTCGTTCGATCGGGGCGCGCGACGATCATCCTCGAGGATGATGCGATGCTCGACCACGCGCTGTTCGAACGTCTGCTTTCGGCTCCCGGCAAGTCGCTCTCCGACCATGCGGATATCGTGCTGCTGGGCCGCTCGAAGCTGTCCCGCGAGCGCGCAGTGCTCGCCTACCTTTACGAGCCGCTGAAGCGGGCGCGGTCGATCGCGGGGCTCCAGATCGGTGTGCCGTTCAAGCAATGGACGAGCGGGTCGGTCGGCTACTGGATCAGCGTCGACGGTGCGCGCAAGGCGCTCGAACATACGCGTGGTTCGGTCGGAGCCCTGCTGGACGACTGGCCGTGGCATCGCGATCACGGCGGGCTGCGCATCGCCGAGCTGCGTCCGTATGCGGTTTGGGAGGCATTCGAGACGATGCCGAGCGCGATCGAAGCCGGACGCGTCGCGCTGTCGTCGCGGCGTCACGGCGCGCTTGAATGGTTGTACAAGCCGCTGCGCGTCGTCCGTGCCGTCTTTCGCTGGCTGATCGTGGCCGCACTCACCCTTACCGCGTCGCGCGGCCAACTCTTTGCTCGCCATGGATGACAGCCTTCGTTTCTCGTATGGCCCGCGCTCGCCGCGCTCCGTGACCGAGCCGGCGACGCGAATCGCCGCGACGCTGGCATGGGCGACCCTCGGCATCGGACTCTTGTTGTCGCCGCTTGGCGACTTCCTGTCCGTCTACATGACGAACAGTGCGACGTCGCACGGGAACGACGCGCGCATCTCGTTGCTCGTCCGTGGCGTGATGATCGCCGGCCTTCTGGCGTTCACGCTATCTGGGTTTCGCGCAAGGATGTCCGGTGTTCGCATCACGATCGCGGCCGTGCTGGCGCTCTGCGTGACGCTCGGCGCCTACGTGCTCGGCGCGCTGACAGATCGCGATGTGATCGAGCAAAGCGTGTTCGTACTGAAGGTGTTTTCGTTCTTCGTTTATCCGGCGGCCATGGCACTGCTCAGTGATCGGCGCCTCGCGCAAATCGAACGGGTAGCGTTCGTCGTATTGCTGATTTACGGCGCATCGATCGTGATGGGCGCGGCGATGTCGATCGAGATGTTCCGTAGTTATCAAGCCGAGACGCACATTCGCTCGGGGTACAAGGGGATCGTCTATGCGCAGAACGAAGCCGCCGCGTTGATCGTCGTTGCGCTCGGATTCGCGTACCTGCATGCGTTGACAAGCGGCTGGAGACTCCGCAGCGTGGCGCTCACGACGTGCATGCTGGCCGCGGCAATGCTGTCCGGGACGAAAGGGGCGGTGGTCGGCGCGTTGGGAATGACCTGCGCGTTTTGTTATGCCCGATTCGACGCCATCAAGGCAACCCGCTATGTCGGCATGGCCGTCGCTGCGCTGGTTTCGGCTGCGATTCTCGCCTATCTGTTCATTCCTGCGGTGAATGACGCGGTGGAACTCAGTCAACGCTACTTCGCCCATCAGAGCGGACGTATCGGCAACGACAAGATCGTCACGCTCCTGCTTTCCGGTCGGAACCTCAAGTTCGCCAACGTCTGGGACGATCTCCAGCAAGGCAATTTCGTCGCATTGCTCACGGGCGGATATCCGGTCGTGCGTTACATGGTCGAGATCGACGTTCCAGACTTGATCCTGATGCTCGGATTGCCGCTTTTTACTGTCTATATCTGTGCGCTTTCGGGTTCATTCTTGCGCCGAGGGCCGCGCACCATGTCGCGCCGCTTCGGGCGCCTGTTCTTTATCGTGCTGTTTGCGATGGCTTGCACTGCCGGACACGTGCTGGGTTCCGCGGTGATCAGCCCATTTCTTGGATTGATTGCGGTCCGGATCCGGCGCGACATGCACCGGGTGGCACGTGAGAGGGCCGGTCTATGAGAAAGGTCGCAACCGGTATGCAAGAGCCGGCGCGCACGCGCCTGATACGCGTGTTGCATGTCGGGCCCGGGCACGGCCAACGCGGCGGCATCGCGTCGGTGCTCGGCGAACTGATGGCGCAGCGCGATGCTTTTGCGAACGCGTCGATTCAGATCGCGTTCTTCGGAACGCACGGATTTCGCAAGGTGCGCGACGCGGCGAGCTTTGCGTGGCTCGACGTTGCGAGATTTCTTCGCGACGTATGGAGTGCCGACGTTATTCACTTTCACGTTTCCGAGCGTGGGTCGTTCTATCGCAAGCTGTTCCTGTGCCGAATCGCAAAACTCTGTCGGCGACGCGTGGTCTTCCATCTTCACTCGGGGAATTTCGATCGGTTTACGGAGCGGGCGGGCCCGCTAACGCGCATGGCAATTGAGTGGTTCGTGGGCAGCGCGGATGCCACGGTCGGTGTCTCCGAAGCGGGGGCGCGCGTACTGAACCGGTTCAGGAACGGCGCGGGCGACGCACACGTGATCGCGAACACGGCCGTCGACGCGCAGAACGCGCCCATGTCGACGATGGCGGTGCCCGACCGTACGTACATTGCGTTCGCTGGTCGGCTGTCCGAGCAAAAAGGGCTCGCAACGTTGATCGAGGCGCTGGCCGCGTTGAATGCAATGGGCCGCTCCATCGATCTCGTGATGGCGGGCGACGGCGACACGCAGCGCTGGCACGACTACGCCGAAACGCTGCGCGTGGCCGATAACGTTCGATTCGCCGGTTGGCTTGCGGGTTCGGGAAAATCCCGTTTTTATCGAGAAGCCCTGCTGTTCTGTTTGCCCAGCCGGTTCGAATCGTTCGGCATTGCCGCGCTGGAGGCGATGTTTTACGGGGTGCCGGTGGTGGCGACTCGCGTGGGCGGCCTGGCCGAACTGGTCGATGACGGCGTCACGGGATACCTCGTCGAGCCGGACGATGCGCCGGCGCTTGCGCGCGCGATGCACGCGATCGCCAGCGATCCGGCGCTTCGTGAGCGAATGGGGCGGGCTGCCCGCGAGCGAGCACAGCGCTTGTACGCAGCCGAGAGGGTCGTTGCGCGGTATGTGGATTGTTATCGACAAATAGTCGGAAGGAGCTGATATGAATGCGAAGCGGGATTTTCGACGCGCGCTGGTGGCAGCATGTATTGGCTTGACGGCTGTGTCCGACGCGATGGCGTCTGCGTCGGATTTCACGAAATCGGTGCATGTCGAATCCTATCGGTCGATTTACACGAACGATTGGCAAAACGGAATCGGCGACATCGAAATTCAGGCCGTGCGGCACTCGGATGTCACGTGGGTGGCGGATCCGGCGAATCCCACACGTCGTTCGATTCGTGTGCAGATTCAAAAGAGCGAGAATTTCACGTATCTGATCAATGGATCGCCGCGCGCGGAATTCACGCTGCCTCGCGACGTCGTCTTTGCTCCCGGGCATGATTATCTGATTTGGTGGCGCACGTATCTGCCGCGCGACTTTGCATTTGATTCTCAACAGATGGAGATCATCACGCAGATACATCAGAGCGGCCTGGTCGGATCGCCGCCATTCATGCTGACGCTGCTGGGCAACGAGTACACATTTTCCGTGCGCGGCGGAACCAATACCCTCCACGGATTCGGCGGACGCCTTTGCTGCGCATCCGATGATCGGGGCAAATGGGTCGACTGGGTTCTTCAGTACACGCCTGATGCAAGCGGCGAGCATGCGATCACGCACCTGTGGAAAAACGGCACAAGTGTCTTCGACGGAAGCGGGAAGCCGAATGCGTATCCGGGCGACGTGAGCGCTTATCTGAAGTTGGGCGTGTATAAACCGGGCTGGCAGAAAGACCCGTCGGACGTGACCGTCGTAACGCTGTACTTCGGCAAGGTCGCGATTGGCGACAGGAAGGCCAAGCGATGAGCGCCCGACTTGATCCCGCGCAGGTGTCGGAGGCTGTGCTGGCCCACTGCCGTCGGCACGCGTATGCCGGCCACGACCCGTTCGACGGGTTGAACAGCCGGCTGTTCAGATACACCGGGTTGTCGAAACTGCCGTTTGCCAGCATTGCGTGGCTGCAGTTGCACAAGCGCAGTCCGTTCAACTTCAGGCAGCTTCTCGGTGTTCCGAGAATGCGCAATCCCAAGGGCGTCGCCCTCATCGTGCTCGGTCTGCTCGAGCGCGAACGGCGCATCGGCGACGGGGCGAGTGTCGACGAGGCGCTCACGCTCGGCGACTGGCTGCTGCAGCAGCGCGTAGACCGCGAGCGCTGGCGCCATAGCGCGTGGGGCTATCACTTCGACTGGGCTGCCAGGGCATTCTTCGTGCCGGTCGGAACACCGAATGCGATCAGCACCTGCTATGTCGCGCGTGCGTTGTACGCGCTTGGCGACGTCACCGGTGAGGCGCGATTCATCGATGCGGCGGTCGATGCAGGTCATTTTCTCGATACGCTTTATGTGCCGCATCAAGGCTCGGGCTATTTCGCGTATATCCCGGGCGAATGCGCGTTCGTTCACAACGCCAATTTGTGGAGTGCGGCGTTCGTAGCCGAGACGGCAGTGCGGACCGGAGACGTGCCGATGCGAGAACGCGCGATCGCTGCCGCACGATTGACGGCCTCGATGCAACGACCGGACGGTGCGTGGGCGTACGGCTTGCGCAGCCATCACGGTTTTGTCGATGGATTCCATACCGGCTATAACCTCGAGGCGCTGCATCGGCTGCAGCGCGTCTGTCGAACCCGGGTGTTCGCCGAATCGATCGATCAGGGGCTCGCTTATTATCGACACGCGTTTTTTCTGGCCGATGGAACCGTCAAATATTACGACGACAGGATCTGGCCGCTCGATATGCACTCCGTTGCGCAGGCACTGATCACGTTGCTGACCGTCTCGACGTCGGACGTGGACTACGCGTTGGCCGTGCGCGTATTCGAGCGGGCGGTAGAGACGCTCTACATGCCGGACAAGGGCCGCTTCGTCTACCAGCGCAACGCCCGCTTCACGAACCGGGTCGATTATTTGCGATGGACCCAGGCATGGGCGTTCTACGCGATCGAATTGCTCGCGAACCGCGTTCACGCCGAAGACGCAGCGCACACTTACCTTTCCGAACCGGAAGTCCTATGAAACGCATCGAGTTGTTTGGTTGTCCGATGGACGTCGCGACCATGTCGGAGACAGTCGAACTGATCCGCAATCGCATTGCTCGCCGGCAGTTTACCCAGCACGTGGTCGTCAACGTTGCCAAGCTGGTCAATATGCAGGCTGACCCGGACCTGGCCGGATCGGTGAAGGCGTGCGACATCATCAACATCGACGGCATGGGCGTGGTGTGGGGCGCGCGCGCGCTCGGCCACGCGGTGGACGAGCGCGTCGCCGGCATCGACCTGTTCGACCGGTTGCTGCGAATGGCGCAGGATGACGCGTTGCCGGTCTTCATGCTTGGCGCAACCGATGCAGTTGTAACCGGGGCGGCGTTGGCGATCGAAAGAAAATATCCGTGCTTGAAGATCGCCGGGATTCACCACGGATATTTCTGGGACGACGAGGAGGCAGTGGTATCCATGATCCGCGCGTCCGGTGCAAGGCTGCTTTTCGTCGCGATCACGTCACCGCGCAAGGAGAATTTCATCAATCGGTGGAGGGCGGAACTCGGCGTCGATTTTGTCATGGGGGTGGGCGGCACCTTCGATGTGGTCGCTGGCAAAGTTCGACGTGCGCCAATCTGGATGCAGAACGCGGGTCTCGAATGGCTGTTTCGGGTGCTTCAGGAGCCGAAACGGATGTGGAGACGTTACTGGACGACGAACAGCCGATTCGCGTGGATGCTCGTGCGCGCGCGATTCGGGGCACGGCCGCGCGGCATGCCGACGGGGCGTACCGGCCACTGAACCGTGCACGGGCATTCCAGGCGGCGGCCACGGAGCCGCCGCCTTTCCGTACAATCGGGGCATTATCGACGGCGTTCCACCCCATGCCCCTCCTCCCCACCACCGCCACCGCCCCTTTCTGCCCGTCGGAAGTAAAGGGCAGCATCACGATCGACGCCGGCGCGTCGCGCTGGATGAAGCTCAAGCGCTTCTTCGGCCCGGGCCTGCTGGTTGCGATCGGCTACATGGATCCCGGCAACTGGGCGACCGACATCCAGGCCGGCTCGCAGTTCGGCTATTCGCTGCTGTGGGTCGTCGCGTTCTCGAGCGTCGCCGCGATCTTCCTGCAGATGCTCGCCGCGCGGCTCGGCCTCGTGGCCGGCAAGGACCTCGCGCAGGCCAGCTACGACCGCTACGGTCCGTTCGGGCGCGTGTTGCAGTGGGTTACCGCCGAAGTGTCGATCATCGCGTGCGACATCGCCGAAGTGCTCGGCTGCGCGCTCGCGTTCAAGCTGCTGCTCGGCGTGCCGCTCGCATGGGGCATCGTGCTCACCGCGCTCGACACGGTGATCGTGCTCGGTCTGCAGGGCAAGGGCGTCCGGCAAATCGAGGCGATCGTGCTCGGGCTGATCGCGACGATGGCGTTCTGCTTCGTCGCACAGGTCGCGATCACGCCGCCCGACTGGCATGCGGTCGCGACCGGGCTCGTGCCCGGAGATCCCGGCCACGACCGCAAGGACGCGATCGTGCTCGCGCTCGGCATCGTCGGCGCGACGATCATGCCGCACAACCTGTATCTGCATTCGTCGGTCGTGCAGACGCGCCACGTGGTCGGCGGCGCACGCGGCCTGATCCGCGACACGCTCGCGCTGGTGCGCATCGATACCTGCGTGTCGCTGTTCGTCGCGATGCTCGTCAACGCGGCGATCCTGATCGTCGCAGGCGCCGCGTTCCATGCGACCGGGCAGCACAACGTGACCGACATCGAGCAGGCCTACCGGTTGATCACGCCGATCGCCGGCGGCGCGGCCGCGCTGCTGTTCGGCATCGCGCTGCTCGCGTCCGGGCAGAGTTCGACGCTGACGGGCACGATCGCCGGCCAGGTGATCATGGACGGCTTCCTCCATACGAAGATCCCGTGCTACCAGCGCCGGCTGATCACGCGCGGGCTCGCGCTGGTGCCGGCGCTGATCGGCGTGCTGTGGCTCGGCGAAAACTCGGTCGGGCAACTGCTCGTGTGGAGTCAGGTGCTGCTGAGCCTGCAACTGCCGTTCGCGATGTGGCCGCTGATCAGATCGGTCAGCGATCGCAACACGATGGGCGAGCATGCGATCGGCCGCAAAATGCAGATCGCCGCGTGGGCGCTGTTCGTCGTCATCACGGGTACGAACCTGCTGCTGATTACGGGTGTCGCGGGCTGATACAGCCTGTCACAGGCTGAAACAGGCGCCGGGCCGGCTTGCGTTAAACTGCGGCCTTTCTCCGGCCGTTCGAAGTCCGTCATGTGGAGTGAAATCAGCAACATCGGTGATGCCGCACTGACCCTGCCGGTCGCGCTCACCTGCGCGGTCTGGCTCGCGCTGTCGAACTGGCGGCTCGCGTTGCGTTGGGTCGTGCTGCTCGCGGCCGGCATGAGCCTGGTCGGCGCGACCAAGATTCTCTATGCGGGCTGCGGGATCGAACTCCCGCAGTTCGACTTCCGTGTGATCAGCGGCCACACGATGATGTCGACGTCCGTATGGACCGTCGCGCTGTCGATGATGTGGCAGGCGTTTCGCCCCGGCAACGCGCCCGGCGCGCTGGCCGGCCTCGCCGTCGGGGCGGTAACGGCCGTCGCGCGCGTGCTCGACCATTCGCACACGACGCCCGAAGTCGTCGTCGGCTGGCTGCTTGGCGCTGCGGTCGCGCTGGCGTTTCTGCACGCGTACGCCCGGGTGCCGAAGCGACCGTTCGCGCCGCGGATCGCGGCCCTCTGTCTGCTGCTCGTGTCGGGCATCGCATACGGCCATCGTGCGCCGTTCCAGCAGATGATCGACACGCATTCTCCTCAGTTCTGCGCGTTCCTGCGCACGTCCGGCGACGGGTTCTGACGCGCTTGCCCGAGGACTCAACGGAGCCATCGGCGCACCGGCCACGGCTGCGCCGTCGCCCGGCGGCCGTTCCCTGGTCTATTCCATTCGCTTCCTCGCCGGCGCCGGCGGGCGTTCGGCTAGCGTGGAGCCGGTATGCGCGTCGATCGATCGGGCGCGCTGCGCGGTCATGGCCAGCCGGTCTTGCGGTCTTCGGTTCACCGGTTCCGGCGTGGAAGTCATCAGAAGCGCCTATGACCGGGCATTACCAATATTCATTTCATCGATAGGTCGCATTCGCGTACGCTGGCGATCGTCCGGCGCTCGGAGCGGCTGGGCGCGGTTTGTCCGGCACGGCAACCCAGGCTCGTTATACTCGCGCAATCCGCGGCCGTCGGCCCGCGCACGGCAACCGCCGTTCCGGCACCGGTCCGCCTCGACGATCCACGAAAGGAGCAAGTTTCCATGACAGTCGTTTCCCCGCGTCTCGCGGGCAAGTGCGCGTACATCACGGGCGCCGCCGGCGGCCTCGGCCGCGCGATCGCGCGCAGGATGGTCGAGCAGGGCGCGCGCGTGTTCCTGACCGACGTCGCCGACGCGGCAGTGCTCGACGCGTTCGCTGAGGAACTCAATGCGGGGCACGCAGTGCCGGTCGCGTTCGCGGCCACGCAGGACGTGCGTGACGAAGCGCGCTGGCAGGCGCTGCTCGCGCAGGCGGTCGATGCAATGGGCGGGCTGTCGGTGCTCGTCAACAACGCGGGTGTCGGGTCGATCGGCTCGCCCGCGCAGATCGAGCTGGACGAGTGGCGGCGCGTGATGGCGATCAACGTCGAAAGCATCGTGCTCGGCTGCAAGCATGCGCTGTCGTATCTGGCCGAGAGCCATCCCGCATCGATCATCAACATCTCGTCGGTGGCCGCGTTCAAGGTCGAGCCGGACTTCACCGCTTACAACGCGTCGAAGGCGGCGGTGGCGTCGCTGACGAAGTCGGTCGCGATCGACTGCGCGCGCCGCGAGCTGGATGTGCGCTGCAACTCGATCCACCCGGCGTTCATTCGCACAGGGATCGTCGAGCCGCTGTTCCAGTCGCTTGGCGAACGCGACGCGACACGCAAGCTCGCGCGCGGCATTCCGCTGCGCCGGCTCGGCGATCCGGACGACGTCGCGTATGCGGCCGTCTACCTGGCATCCGACGAGAGCCGCTTCGTGACGGCCGCCGAACTCGTGATCGACGGCGGCATGTGCGCGGTCTGACGCGCAGCGAACCCAACTACCGGAGGAGAACATCGTGGCGACACCCATGAACCGCCAACTGCTGTTGAAGACGCGCCCCGAAGGGCGGGTCGGCCGCGAACATTTTTCATTGGTCGAAACGCCGGTGCCGGCGCTCGCCGACGGCGAAGTGCTCGTCCGCGTGCTGTATCTGTCGATGGATCCGACCAATCGCGTGTGGATGAGCGACGTGCCGCAATACCTGCCGCCCGTCGCGATCGGCGAGGTGATGCGCGCGCTCGGCATCGGGCGCGTGGTCGCGTCGCGCCACGCGGATTTCGCCGAAGGCGATCTCGTGCAGGGGCTCGTCGGCTGGCAGGATTACGCGGTGGTGCCGGCCGAGCAGGCCGCACAGCTCGTGAAGCTGCCCGCGCAGTCGGGCCTGCCGCTGCCGACGATGCTCGGCGCGTGCGGGATGAGCGGGCTGACCGCGTACTACGGGCTGACCGACATCGCGCCGGTGCAGCCGGGCGAGACGCTCGTCGTGTCGGCGGCGGCGGGATCGGTCGGCTCGATTGCCGGCCAGATCGGCAAGATTCACGGCGCGCGCGTGGTGGGCATCGCAGGCGGCGCGGACAAGTGCCGCTACCTGACGGAGACGCTCGGCTTCGACGCGGCCGTCGACTACAAGGCTGCCGATTTCCGTGAGCAACTGAAGGCGGCGACGCCGGACGGCGTGCACGTGAACTTCGAAAACGTCGGCGGCGAGGTGATGCGCGCGGTGTTGTCACGGATGGTGATCGGCGGGCGTGTCGCGCTGTGCGGCGTGATCTCGAACTACAACAGCGGCCGCGCGGCGGACGACGTCGGCGTGCTGATCTCGAAGCGGATCACGATGCGCGGCTTCCTGATCCTCGACTATCGCAAGAGCCGCGAAGCGGTGCAGACGCTTGCCGGCTGGCTGCGCGACGGCCGGCTCAAGGCCGAGGAAACGGTTGCCGACGGGCTCGAGAACGCCCCCGACGTGCTCAATCGGCTGTTCGACGGCGATCATCGCGGCAAGCTTGTGCTGCGCGTCGATCCGCAAGCTTGAGCGCACGCGTACTCCTGCGTTGAGTTCGAACCAGCGGGCATCGATTTAGGATTCGTCCCATATCTTGTTCCGAGCGGTCTCCTTAAATTTATTACCGGCAAACGGCGGCGTGACCTGCGCGTCACGCCGCCGTTTTTTTGCGCGGCAAAAACGGAGGCTCCACATGCGAACGAAGGCAGGGCAGGCGGCATCGACCGCGGTGCGCGCGCGAACGATGCGGCGCGTCGGCGGCAAGCTGCGGGCAGTCGCGACCGGAATGGGCGCGGCGTGCGCGATGGCCGCTGCCGGTGCGGCCGAGCGCGGGAATGCGGATGGCATCGTCCGGTTTACCGGTGCGCTCGTCGATCTGTACGACGTGACGTTCGAAGCGCCGTCGAGCGACGTAGTCGAAGGTGCGACCGCGACGCTGCGCTTCGACGCGCACGGCCGCGGGCTGCCGGGCGTGGAGGTGGCGCTCGTGCGGCCGGACGGCCGACCGTTGCGGCGCAGTGGGGTGATCCGCGCGACGTGGCGCGACGCACGAAGCGATCGGAGCGTGTGGCTGGCACTGGACCGCACACATCGTGTCGGTCCCGATGGCGGCGTGTTGACGGTGGCCGGGCCGGCGCCGGAAAGCGAGACGGGCGCCGTGGCGCCCGTCGTGATCAGAATCCGTCATCCGTAACACGGTCGCACACGATCATGTGCGGGCGCGCCGCGTCACTCGCCTTGTTCGGCGCGTGCGTAGATATCCCAGCTCGCCATGAACAATGCGGCGACGAGCGGCCCGATCACGAAGCCGTTGATGCCGAACAGCGCCATTCCGCCGAGCGTCGAGATCAGCACGACCCAGTCGGGCATCTTCGTGTCCTTGCCGACGAGGATCGGGCGCAGCAGGTTGTCGACGAGGCCGATCACGCCGACGCAGAACGCAACGAGAATCACGCATTTCCAGATCGACCCGGTCGCGAGAAAGTAGAGCGCGGCGGGCACCCACACGAGGCTCGCGCCGATTGCCGGCAGCAGCGACAGGAACGCCATCAGCGCGCCCCACAGCACGACGCCCTCGATCCCGAGTATCCAGAAAATCAGCCCGCCGAGCGCGCCTTGCACGAGCGCGACCGCGATATTGCCCTTCACGGTTGCGCGCACAACCGTCGTGAACTTCGCGAGCAGCAGGTTCTTGTGCTCCTCGTCGAGCGGAATCGCGCGGCGCACGCGCCGGCCGATTTCGCCGCCGTCGCGCAGCAGAAAGAACACCATGTACAGCATCACGCCGAAGCTGACGACGAACTGGAACGTGTTCTGGCCGATGCTGAGCGCCTGCGCTGCCGCGAACTGGCTGATCTGCGCGGCGCCGTCGGTCAGCTTTTTCTGGATGCCGGGGACGTTGGACAGCCCGTACTTCTGCAGCAGGTGCTGGATCGACGTCGGCAGCGCGTGAAAGATGTCGTGGACGTATTGCGAATAATTCGGCGGTGCGTCCTTGAGCTGCTGGTACACGTACGCGATTTCCTGCACGAGCGTCGCCATGACGAACACGAGCGGCAGGATCACGATCAGGATGATCAGCGACATCGTCACGAGCGCCGCCAGGTTGCGCCGCTTGCCGAAGCGTGCGGCGAGCCAGCGTTGCACCGGCTGGAACAGGATCGCGAGAATGGTGCCCCAGAACACGGCTCCGGAGAACGGCGCGAGGATCCAGCACAGTCCGACGGTGACCGCGAACAACAGGAAATAGAAGAATTTTTGGTGATCGTGTCCGCTGTCCATGGAAGGTTCGCGCAGATTGTTGTCCGGTTTGATTGAATCTCGTTGCTACGGGCGCGATCGGCTCGCGAACGGCACGCATTCGCGGCGAAGCGCGCGGCGTGGCGGCCCGAACGGCAGTATGCCCGCAAAGGTGCCGCCATCATAGCCGCTGCGTGCGGCACATGCGAAAACGCCGCGGCCGGAGCCGCGGCGTTGCCGGGACGCAGGCGCGGCAGTGCCGCGCATGAGCGTCAGATGTTGAGCTTGGTGACCTTGGTGCCGTTCACCGACAGGTCGCCCATCAGGCCGGCATTGGTCAGCACCAGCACCTCGACCGGCGCGGTGGCCGTATTGGTGTCGACCGCGCCGTTCGCGCCGACCTTCACGACCGCGACCGACGCGTCGGCGCCTGCCGACCAGCCGTCGGACTTGCGGAACGTGTCGAGCGCGTCCTGCGTCATGAACAGGAACACGACCGCCTTCGACTGCGCGCCCGCCTGCAGGCCGACCGACAGCGACGACGTGTTGTAGTACCCGACGGTGCTGCCGCCGACGCGCAGCGCGCCGTTGCCGGATTGCGCGCCGACGATGAAGCCGGCCTGCAGCACGTTCGGGAACACCAGCACGCCGCGCGCCTTCGACACGAGGTCACGCGAACCGGGCACCGTCGAATAGAGGCGCGACAGCGTCGCGTTTACGCTGGCGTCGATCGACTGCCGTTTCGATGCGCTGGCCGCCGCGGTGTCGGGCTTGTCGGGCGTGGTCGTGCAACCGGCAAGGGCGAGACTGCCGAGCATCACAGCTGCGGCGGCTTTCAGGGCGAGGGACTTCTGCATGGCGTTTCTCCTTCGTTGTCGGGTTGAGGACGAACCGGGTGAACCCGCTCAACGGCGGGAAAGGAGCAGGCCCGCGACGAATGCGAGACCCGCGACGACGCCCGCGGTCTGCCACGGGTTGTCGTGCACGGCTTGCGATACGCGCTCGGCCGATTCACGCAGCCGGGCGGCCGCGGTGCCCGACGCGTAGTCGAGCGTGCTGCGCGCCTCGTCGAGGCGCGCCTGCACCCGCTTGCGCAGCGCGGCGATATCGCCGTCGCCATCGTTCTTCAGCAGGTCTTCGAGTTCGTCGACGAGCCCGCGCAGATCGTCGGTCACGTCTGCATGCAGATCGCGGGCAGCTGCGCGCGTCGTGCGTCCCACGCGCCGGCCGGTGCGACGGATGTCGGACAGGCCGCGGTCCAGCTTGTGTTCGATCGAGTCGGTGAGCGCCATGGTGTTTATCCTCCTTCGATTTGATTTGCAGCCCCAGATTGCAGGCCAATTTGAAGATAAGACGAATCCCAGCAACCAGTGTGATTCACATCAGCCAATTGAGTTTCGAGACAAATTTTCAATTCGCCGGCAAGTTTCCCGGGAAGCCCCGCCGCACGGGGCGCGGCGGCGATTGAAAAAATTTCGCAATCGCGAGCAGCAGCACGACGAGGCCGCTGCGCGACGCGAAAGTCCGGTAAATATGGCGTCGCCTGGCCAATCAGGTAAATAGTGCCGTTGCACGCGTTCTGTTGATGCAATTGCACTAATCGCCATGGCGTGCTTGAGCACACTTCGTGCCCGGGACGGGTCAGACCGCGCCTTCGTCCAGTGCCAGGTCGATGACGACGGGGTCGTGGTCCGATGACCGGTATGGATCGGGTGCGTAATAGGCTGCCCTTTGCGCCGCGGTTTTGTAATCGGGCACGGATTGGAGCGCGGCCGGTTCATCGGCGTTGATGTGCCAGGTCTGCGCGGCCCTCACGCGGGCGGCAAGCCGCGAGCTCGCGAGCGCGTGATCGAGGTTGCCCGCTTCGCCGCGGAATACGTAGCTGTAGCCGCCATGACCGGCGAAGCGGGCCACGAGGTTCGTGTACCCGTGCGCTGCGAGCGCGCGCAACGGGTCTTCGTGCGTGTAGCTGTTCAGATCGCCGAGCAGCAGCACCCCGTCGGCCGCGGCGCCGGTCGGCGTCGTCGCGAGCCACGCGGCGATGCGCTCGGCCGCGCGCGTGCGCGTCGCGTTCCAGCAGCCTTGGCCGTCCGATTGATCGAGATCGGCGCCGGCGGCGCGCGAGCAGTTCTTCGACTTCAGGTGATTGACCGCGACCGTGAACGCGCGGGTGCCGCCGATGCGTCGGAACGTCTGCGCAAGCGGCGGCCGGTTGCGGCCGTCGAGCGCGACGCTCGTCGCGCGCCCGGCCGCCTCGATCGTCCGGCTGTCGTACAGCAGTGCAACGGCGATCGCATCGCGCCCGAGCCGCGCGGTGCCGGGTTCGACCGCGCGCCAGCCGTCGCCAAGCCGGGCCGCGAGCCGCTGCACGGCGCTTGCTTCACCGTAGCCATTGTTCGCGATCTCCATCAGGCCGATCACGTCGGCGTGCAGCGCTCGTAGCGCGGCGACGATCTTCGCTTCCTGTCGCGCGAACGCGGCGTGCGTCTTCGCGCCGCGGTTGGCCGGATCGTCGAAGCCGCCCGCGCTGTCGCCATTGAAGTAGTTGAACACGTTGAACGACACGACGCGCACGTCGGCGTCGGGATGCCGCGCGGGCGCGGCGGTCCGCGGGTTCGGCGCGGCGTCGAATACCGGAGCCGGCGCCGCGACCGGCTGCAGCCGCCAAGTGCCGTAACGCTTCTCCAGCACGCCGTCGACGCCGCGCACCGTGTAGCCCGCGCGCAGCGTGTTGGCCGCACTGAGGGCGGGTGGCGGATATCGGGCGGTCGCGGGGTTCACGCGGCTCGAGCCGTCGTCGAGCACGATCCGGTTGCGTGCATTGATCGCCGCCTGCGCGGCGGCTTCGGCCGGCGGCCCGACGTGAGTGGGCGCATACAGCCGGCCGTGGCTGAGCACGACGCTGCCGTAGCGACCCAGTTCGCTGGTATCGCTGACCGTCAGCGTTTGCGCAAAACGCACGCGCATGCCCTCATGTGCGGCGAACACGGCGTCGTTGTCGACCGGCAGCGTCAGCGATGCAGGCGTGACGGTCTGCCCGCGTGCGCACACGGTTGCGCGGCCCGCCAGCGTCAGCTGCGTGCGGCCGTATTTGTGCTCGATCCTGCCCGTCACGTGCACAAGCTCGCCCGGACGGACGCGCGCATGCGGCGCGTAGACGAACAGCCCTTCCGGGACGCCGGGCCGATGCCGCCGCTGCGCGTCCGCCTGCTGGACGAAAAACCCGCGGAAGCCGCCGGCGCCGTTGAATGCGGCGGTGACGACCGCCTCGATCGACGTGGTGCGGCCGTCCAGCGGCGAGCGGCCGTCGGGGTGCCGGATGTCGGCGATTGCCATTGTCGCGCCGCCGCAGCCGGCGTTGAGCGGCAGCGCGGCGACGGCGGACGCGACGCACAGGGCGAGCGACGCGGCGAACGCGACCGCGAGCGGCGGTGACAGGCGTGACATGGAGCGTTCCCCAGGAAGAAAATTCGCAAGTTCGGGAAAGCATCTTGACGGCAAAATCGCGTGCTGCGGACGAAATGGCCATCAGGCCAATGCCGAATGGCCAACGATGGCGGCAGAGCGCGCCAGGGCTGTTACGCTTCGCATCTGGCGCGTCATTCCGGCGCGCGCTCCGAACGCTTGCACGCGGCCCCTCAGGAGATCTCCATGTCGTACATGCTGTTGATTGTCGAACCGACCGGCCAGCGCGCCGAACGCACGCTCGAAGAGGGCCAGGCGCTCTATGCGCGGATGGTCGATTTCGCCGAGACGCTGAAAGCGCGCGGCGTGCTGCGCGGCGTCGAGTCGCTGGAGCGTTCCGAGCGCGCGACGCGCGTGCAGGTGCGCGACGGCGAGACGCGCCTCGTCGACGGCCCGTTCGCCGAGGCGAAGGAAATGGTCGGCGGCTTCTTCATCGTCGACGTCGATACGCGCGACGAAGCGATCGAGATCGCGCGCCAGTGCCCGGCCGCGCAATGGTGCACGGTCGAAGTGCGTGCGGTCGGCCCTTGCTTCCTGTGACGCCCACTTCTCGGTGTTAACCCTGATTCGTCGGGCTGCACGTCGATCCTGCGGTCTGCCGCCCGTCGTCCGTATGAGGCGCCGATGAACGGACGCCGCTTTTCACCGACGACAAGGAGTCAACGATGCGATTCATGATCATGATCCGGGCGAACGCCGTGAGCGAATCCGACGCTTTGCCGGACAACCGGCTGGTCGAGGCGATGACGGCCTATCACGAGGAACTGGCGAAGGCAGGCGTGCTGCTCGATGCGAACGGGCTGCGGCCCAGCGCGCGCGGGTGGCGCGTGCGGTACACCAACGGCAAGGGCACGGTGGTCGACGGGCCGTTCGCGGAGACGAAGGAACTGATTGCCGGCTATACGCTGATCCAGGTGCGCTCGCGCGACGAAGCGCTCGAATGGACTCGCCGGTTCCCGGCGCCGTTCGGCGCGGAGATGGAATGCGAGATCGAGGTGCGGCCGCTGTTCGAACTCGACGACCTGACGCCGAGCGAAGCGGTCGAGCGGTTCCGCGACCTCAACGTCGGGCGCGGCCACGCCGCATGAAGCCGCTTTCGCCGGGAGCGACCGTCATGCATCGAACGATCTTCCTCAGCCTGCCGGTGGCTGATCTGCCGCGCGCGAGCGCATTCTACGTCGGGCTGGGCTTCGACGTCGTGCCGGCCTATACGAGCGACCGTTCGGTCTGCGTCCGGGTCAGCGACGCGATCCTCGTAATGCTGCTCGAGCGGCCGTTGTTCCAAAGTTTCACCGGCAAGACGATCGTCGATCCGGCCACGCACGTGCAGGTGCTGCCGTGCTTGTCGTGCGAGAGCCCGGCCGACGTCGATGCGATGGTCGTGAAGGCGCGCGCGGCCGGCGGCACCGTGCCGCGCGAGCCGCAAACGGATGCGGGCATGTACACCCACGAGTTTGCGGACCCGGACGGCCATGAGTGGGGCCTGTGCGCGCAGTTGGGCGCGGCCGCGCACGGGGCGGCGTCGTGACGCTCGAGGCGACCCATCGTGCGATCGAGGCCGTCTGGCGAATCGAGGCGCCGAAGATCATCGCTCGCGCCGCACGCGTGGTGCGCGACGTCGGCGTGGCCGAGGAGCTTGCGCAGGACACGCTCGTCGCGGCGCTCGAGCACTGGCCTGTCGACGGCGTGCCCGACAACCCGGCCGCGTGGCTGATGACGGCCGTGAAGCGGCGCGCGCTCGACCGGGTCCGGCAGGAGTCGCTGCACGCCGCGAAGCGCGACCAGCTCGGCCATGAGATGGACGCGCTCGAAGCGCATGTCGTCCCCGACATCGCGGACGCGCTCGCCGATGCGCGCGAAGACGATATCGGCGACGATCTGCTGCGGCTGATCTTCACGTCGTGCCACCCGGTGTTGTCGACCGATGCGCGTGTCGCGCTGACGCTACGGCTGCTTGGCGGGTTGACCACAAGCGAAATCGCGCGTGCGTTCCTGTCGCCGGAACCGACGATCGCGCAGCGCATCGTGCGCGCGAAGCGCACGCTCGCCGCTGCGCGCGTGCCGTTCGAGGTGCCGGCCGCGGATGCGCGCCCCGCGCGGCTCGCGTCGGTGCTCGAAGTGATCTACCTGGTGTTCAACGAAGGCCACGCGGCGACGTCCGGCGACGACTGGACGCGCCCGGCGCTGTGCGACGAGGCGCTGCGCCTCGGCCGCGTGCTGGCCGGGCTGATGCCGGACGAAAGCGAGGTGCTCGGGCTGGTCGCGCTGATGGAACTGCAGGCGTCGCGGATGCATGCGCGCACCGACGCGCAAGGGCGGCCCGTGCTGCTGCTCGACCAGGACCGCAGCCGCTGGGATCCGCTGCTGATCCGGCGCGGCCTCGCCGCGCTCGACCGGGCGGCGAAGCTCGGCGGCGTGCGCGGCCCGTATGCGCTGCAGGCCGCACTGGCGGCGTGCCATGCGCGTGCGCGGCATGCATCGGAAACGGACTGGGCGCAGATCGTCGCGTTGTACGACGCGCTCGCCGAAGTCGCGCCGTCGCCGGTCGTCGAGCTGAACCGCGCGGTGGCGGTGGGGATGGCGTTCGGGCCGGCGGCGGCGCTGGAAATCGTCGACGTGCTGCGCGACGATCCGGCGCTCGCGCGTTATCACTGGCTGCCGAGCGTGCGCGGCGACCTGCTCGCGAAGCTCGGCCGGGCCGATGAAGCGAAGGCGGAATTTCGCCGCGCGGCCGAATTGACCCGTAACGAGCGCGAAAGGGAATTGCTGCTGAAGCGGGCAACGGACGCGTGATCCGCCGCTCGCGGCGCGGCCTGGGCCTTGCCGCTATCGCGCGGATTGAAAAAGCCTATTGGGGGATGCGGACGCGAGCGCCTAGATTAAAGAGCACGATACGTGCGCGCTCGGCGCCGCATCGTTCCCCACATATATGATCGGCCCGGCGTCGCACGCGGCCGCGCCGACTCGAACGGAGGCGCAAATGGCTCAACTCAAGGGCAGCAAGACCGAAGAGAATCTGAAGGCCGCATTCGCGGGCGAATCGCAAGCGAACCGGCGGTATCTCTATTTCGCTTCGAAGGCCGACGTCGAAGGCCAGAACGACGTGGCCGCGCTGTTCCGCTCGACCGCCGAAGGCGAAACCGGCCACGCGCACGGCCACCTCGAATACCTCGAAGCCGTCGGCGATCCCGCGACGGGGCTGCCGTTCGGCTCGTCGCGGCTGAATCTCGAATCGGCGATCGCCGGCGAGACGCACGAATACACCGACATGTATCCGGGCATGGCCAAGACCGCGCGCGAAGAAGGCTTCGACGAAATCGCGAACTGGTTCGAGACGCTCGCAAAGGCCGAACGCAGCCACGCGAACCGCTATACGAAGGCGCTTGACGCGCTCGTCGACTGACGCGAGCTGTCGCAGGGCCGCACGGTCGGCGCGGAATATCCCGCGGCCGTGCGTCGAACGCCGCCCGCTGCACGGGCGGCGGGTCCGCGCGCACGCGCGCCACGCTGGAGCGCCCCATGCCCCACAAGGAAGGCAGTCTCGAAGCGCCGACCCGGCATCCGCTCGACTGGCAATCCGAAGCGTTCTATGACCAGGCCGCGATCGATGCGGAAATGACGCGCGTATTCGACATCTGCGCCGGATGCCGGCGCTGCGTGTCGCTGTGCGGCGCGTTTCCGGCGCTGTTCGATCTCGTCGACGACACGCCGATGGGCGATATCGACGAAGTGTCGAAGGACGCGTTCGGCAAGGTCGTCGACCAGTGCTATCTGTGCGACCTCTGCTACATGACGAAATGCCCGTACGTGCCGCCGCACGCATGGAACGTCGACTTCCCGCATTTGATGCTGCGCGCGAAGGCCGCGCGCTACCAGCGCGGCGAAGCGCCGCTGCGTGACAAGGTGCTGTCGAACACCGACGCGCTCGGCCATTTCGCGGGCATTCCGATCGTCACGCAGACGGTGAACGCGGTGAATCGCACGCCGCCGGCGCGCCACGCGCTTGAAGCGCTGCTGGGCGTCGATCGCGACGCATGGCTGCCGGAGTTCGCGCCGCGCAAGTTCCGTCGTGCGGCGAAGCGCTCGGACGGTCCGCCGGTACGCGACGGCGAACGCACGCCCGGCAAGGTCGCGATCTACGCAACGTGCTACGTGAACTTCAACGAGCCTGGCATCGGCCACGATCTGCTCGCGATCCTCGCGCACAACGACATTCCGTACGAACTCGTCAGCCGCGAAGCCTGCTGCGGGATGCCGCTGCTAGAGCAGGGCAATCTCGCGGGCGTCGCCGCGAAGAAGGTCGTCAACATCCCGGTGCTGGAGCGCTATGCGCGAGACGGTTACGCGCTGATCGGCGCGATCCCGAGCTGCGTGCTGATGTACAAGAGCGAGCTGCCGCTGATGTTCCCCGGCGACGAAGCCGTGCGCGCCGTCGCCGACGCGTTCTGGGATCCGTTCGAATACGTGATCGCGCGGCATCGCGACGGCTTGCTGAAGACGGACTTCAAGCAGGGCCTCGGCACCGTGTCGTATCACGTGCCATGCCACGCGCGCGTGCAGAACATCGGCCGCAAGACGGCCGACACGCTGGCGCTCGTGCCCGATACGCGCGTGAACGTCGTCGAGCGATGTTCCGGGCACGCAGGCACGTTCGGCGTGAAGAAGGCGTTCCATGCGGACGCGATGCGGATCGGCACGCCGGTGTTCAACGCGATGGCCGAGCCGAAACCGGACTTCGTCTCGTCGGACTGCGCGCTCGCCGGTCATCACATCGCGCAGGGCATCGACGAGAAGGGGCTGCCGGCCGCGCCGCTCGCGCATCCGTTGACGCTGTTGCGCCGCGCGTACGGCATCTGACGCGCTCGACCCGCTTCGTTGCGACTACATCGACGACTTCCAACGCTCTCCGAGGACATTCCATGACGCTGACCCGCGATTCGCTGCTGACGCTCGAAGCGTACGCGAAGATCCGCAAGGCCGAACACGCACGGCTCGTCGCGTACAAGCGCCGCCGCGCGGTGGCGCTCGGCAACCATCTGCGCTTGCTGTTCGAGGATGAGACCACGATCCGCTATCAGATCCACGAGATGCTGCACATCGAGAAGATCTTCGACGAGGCCGGCATCGCAGGAGAACTGGAAGCGTATTTGCCGCTCGTGCCGGACGGCACCAACCTGAAAGCGACGCTGCAGATCGAATACGAGCACGAGGCCGAGCGGCGGGCGGCGCTCGCGCGCCTGATCGGCGTCGAGGACCGCGTGTACCTGCAGGTCGACGGCCATCCGGCGGTGTACGCGATCGCAGACGAGGATCTCGATCGCGACAATGCGGAGAAAACGTCGGCCGTGCATTTCGTGCGGTTCGAACTGAGCGGGCCGATGCGCGCCGCGCTCAAGGGCGGCGCGGCGCTGTCGATCGGCTGCGACCATCCGGCCTATACGGTCGCGCCGCAACGCATGGACGCCGAAGTGGCCGCGTCGCTCGCAGGCGATCTGCACTGACACGGTCGTTGTCGAAGCAACGACCGGAGCGTCGGCGCGCGCTTCGGAACTGCCGGACCGGCGCGCTGCCCGCACTGCCTGCATGGGTGGTGAAAGATGTAACAGACCTGCCTGCGCTTGCATGCCGGGAAACAATGTGCACCGGACGTCAGCAGACTTTCGCTACTCGCAGAGAAACAATAAAAAGATTGTGCACGGAGATAATTCGGTTCGGCCGAAATTGAATGATTTACCGATCCGTAAATATCTTGTTACGAATTTATCCCGGATTTACCGATTTCAGGCCGCTGCCCCGCAGAGTGTGACAGGCCAGGGTCGGAACCAGCCGGAACGGCCGTGGCGCGGTGTGGCGGCCCGCCCCGCAGAGCCCCGCCGGACGGGGCTTCCCAGCCACCCGTATAACGATCGCGTAAAAAAATTCAACGATAAATGGATTGCGCATCCTTGGCAGGTTGTTTCAGTACGTAACATTAAGTCATTGTCATATTGAGATAAACCCTGACGATGGTATGCTTCGTGCACAAAAATTCCCACATTGGAGTGAGACCGTGATTTGTGCGCCATTGCCGGGAATGGCGGCACCGTGAAAGTGCGGTGTCGCGCCGGCATGCACAACAATCGGATAACCATAATGTGCAACCGGCCGCCCCGTGACGCGATGCGTGACGACGGCGCCGACAATCGCGGCCCCGGCCTGGTCGCGTGGAGAAATCAACTATGTTCTTCGATGAGCTTAACGATGAAGAGTGGTTGCGTATTTCGGCACTGATCGCCGACGAACCCATCCGGCTGAACCGCCGGGGCCGACCACGCGCGGAACCGCGTGTGGTCGCCAATGCGGTGCTGTGGATCCTGACGACCGGTGAAGCGTGGTCCAAACTGCCCGGACGCTATCCGTCCGGGCCGACGTGCCGGCGCCGCTACGAGGAGTGGCTCGCCAACGGCACGCTGCTGCAGATGATCGACGTGCTGACCCAGTTCAGCGGGCGCACGTTCGCCTACGTGCCGCCGCCGCCGGTTCCTGCCGCACCGGCGTGCCGGGCCGAGCCCGCGCCTGACAACGACCGTCTGCGTGGCGTGTTCTGGCAGAACCCGGAGTCGTGGCAACTGCCGGTCGCCCAGGCAAACGTTTGGGAGGAGGGCGCGACGGTGGCTGCGCGATCCGACGAGCGCGCGAGCCCGTCGTCTGCCGTGTCGTTCTCGGTGCCGGGCGCGCCACCCGCGGCGTCGCGCCACGGGCGCCCGTCCGCCGCGAGCTTCGCGTCGGCCGAGCCGCAGGTCGACGACTATCGCGGCTATACGATCTACGGGACTGCGCAGCCGGTGCAGAACCTGATGTACCGCGCTTGGGCCGAGATCATGCAGGACGACCGGCGCGTCGAGCGTTCGGGCCTGATCGGCCCGCGCTTCACCGACGCGGAAGAGGCGCAGCAGTACGCGCTCGACTGGGCGCGTCAGTGGATCGACCGCCACGGTGCGAGCGACGAACCGGTGCGTGCGCCGCAGAGCGAGGTGCTGGCCGGGCTGTCCGCGCTGGCGCGCGCGGAGTCGGACATCAAGCGTTTCATCGCCGAGCGTCGCACGGGCGGATTGGGCGAAAGCCGCAACGATCCGGTGCAGTCCGAGCGTCGCGAATACGCTTATCGCGTAGGTTGATCGTCATCCGGGCGGACCCGCGCGGGCATCGTGGTTCACGATGCCCGCGCGTTTTTTTGTCTGCCGTCGCGTCTGCCGATGCTCGCGACGCCGGGCGCGCGATCCGCGCACCCGGCATGCGCGGCGTTACTGCCGGCCGTAGGTATCGTCGAAGCGGACGATGTCGTCCTCGCCGAGATATGCGCCCGACTGCACTTCGATCAGCTCGAGCGGCATCTTGCCCGGGTTCTCGAGACGATGCGAGACGCCGAGCGGGATATACGTCGATTCGTTCTCGGACAGCAGGAACGTTTCGTCGCCGCGCGTGATGCGCGCGGTGCCGCGCACGACGATCCAGTGTTCGGCGCGGTGGTGGTGCATCTGCAGCGACAGTCGCGCGCCCGGCTTGACGACGATGCGTTTGACCTGGAAGCGCTCGCCGTTGTCGACCGAGTCGTAATGGCCCCACGGGCGATGGACCTTGCGGTGATCGGTCGCTTCCGCGCCGCGTTCGGCCTTGATGCGGCCGACGATTTTCTTCACGTCCTGCACACGGGATTTGTCGGCGACGAGCACGGCATCGGGCGTTTCGACGACAACCAGGTTCTGCGTGCCGACACACGCGACGAGCCGGCTCTCCGCATGCGCGAACGTCGATTCGGCGTTTTCGAACAGCACGTGGCCGCGGCCGACGTTCTCGGCGTCATCCTTCGGCAGGATTTGCCAGATCGCGTCCCACGAACCGACGTCCGACCAGCCCGCGTCGAGCGGCACGACGACGCTTTCGCACAGCTGCGGCTGGTTTGCGAGCGGCTCCATCACCGCGTAGTCGATCGAGTTCGACGGCGATGCGGCGAACGCGTCGCGATCGACGCGGAAGAAGTCGCCGTCCTCCTTGCCGCGCGCGACAGCCTGTTCGCATGCCGCGTAGATCTCGGGTTCGAGCTGGCGGATCGCATTCAGCCACACCGACGCGCGCACGATGAAGATGCCGCTGTTCCACCAGTATTCACCGGACGCGACGTACTGCTGAGCGAGTTCGAGGTGCGGCTTTTCGACGAAGCGGTCGAGGCGGCGCACGTCGAGATCGCCGGTGGCGGGGTCGCCGAGCGGCGCGCCGACGCGAATGTAGCCGTAGCCGGTCTCGGCGCGGCCCGGCACGATGCCCATCGTCGCGATCTTGCCCTGCGCCGCGCAGTGTACGCCGGCCGCGACGGCCGCGTGAAAGCGCGGCTGGTCGGCCACCGCGTGGTCGGCCGGCATCACCGTCATCACCGCATCGGCGCCGCCCGCGACGATCCGCAGCGCGGCCAGCGTCAGCGCGGGCGCCGTGTCGCGGCCGAGCGGCTCGAGCATGATCGACGCGCGCTTGCCGGTCAGGCGCAGCTGTTCGGCGGTCGTGAAACGGTGATCTTCGCCGCACACGATCAGCACGTCGTCGTTCAGCGGATGGCCGGTGGTCAGCCCGTCGAGCCGCAGCGCGGTCGATTGCAGCAGCGAGTGATCGCCGAGAAGGCCGATCAGCTGCTTCGGATAGTGCTCGCGCGACATCGGCCACAGACGCGTGCCCGAACCGCCGGCAAGGATCACCGGCTGCACCGCGACGCGCGACCCGGCGTCGGTGGCGGCGGAAGTAGAAGGGCGCGTATCGGCTAACACGTCCGGAGCATTCATGGTGACACTCTCCTCGTTTGAAGTCAGTGCCTGTTTTGTAGCATGAAGTAAATCGACAATAAAACCGGCGTTCTTCGCGCGATATCGATCGCGCACGTATCCGGGAAAAATTTCCGCGATAGCGTCAGATGCAAACAAAAAAATAAAAAATAATTCGGCCAGGCGCGCGGCTGGCCCTTCCAGCAAGGCGATGGCAGGAATCGTAAAGTTGCCGAAATATTCGCGTTTCGCGCTCAAGTCGGGAAAACGTGCCGAATTAATTCGCGAATATCGCGGCAAGAATTTCCGATTATTTTTCGAAATACTTGTGCGCTTGAGGTGGAATTTTCTTGTCGCTTCAATAGCGTCATGCAACGTTTGAACCGGATGCGCGGCACGGGCTGCGCAAGGAGCTGTTCGGCTAACGCCTGTTCACAGAAGAGGAAGCAGACATGTTGAGCGTGCTGGCGAGAGTCATCGATATCGCGATGGTCGTGTTGGGGGCGTTGATCGCCGCCGCGCTGCACGGCGGCAGCATCTGGCTCAACGACCTGCAGCGCACGACGGTGCTGTTCGATTGCCTGCTCGTCGTCGTGTTCTTTCCGGCGGTCGGCATCTACCAGTCGTGGCGCGGCAAGCGTCTCATCGGGCTGGTGGTCCGCGTTGCGTTCGCGTGGCTGGTCGTCGAACTCGCCGGCATCCTGTTGAGCTTCAGCTTTCACCAGTCGGGCGAGCTGTCGCGGTTGTGGCTCGGCTACTGGGCGCTCGTCACGATGGCGTTGCTCGCGGGCTCGAAGGCGTGCGTGCACGTGGTGCTGCGGCAACTGCGCCGCGGCGGCTACAACCTGAAGGCGGTTGCGATCGTCGGCGGCACGCCAGCCGCGCGGCGGTTGATCGCGCAAATGCGCGCACGGCCGGAAGCGGGTTTCAATCCGGTATGCGTATACGACGAAAGCGACGTGCCCGGCGAGGTCGCGCTCGACGACGTGCGCATCGAGCGGCAGTTCGAATCGCTGGTGTGGCTGGTGCGCAGCCGCGCGATCAGCGAGCTGTGGCTCACGCTGCCGATCACCGAGGAGCGGCGCATTCACCAGATCGTGACGGTGTTTCGCCACGACTTCGTGAACATCCGTTTCATCCCGGACGTGCGTACGCTGTCGTTCTTCAACCAGGAAGTGGTCGAGCTGCTCGGCGTGCCGGCGATCAACCTCGCGGCGTCGCCGATCACCGACGTGCGGATCCTGCCGAAGTTCGTGTTCGACCGGCTGTTCGCGCTCGCGGCGCTGACGATGCTCGCGCCGCTGATGCTGATGATCGCCTGCCTGATCAAGCTGACGTCGCCCGGGCCGGTGTTCTTCCGCCAGAAGCGCAAGGGCATCGACGGGCACGAGTTCGAGATCTACAAGTTTCGCTCGATGAAGGTGCACCAGGAGGTGGCGGGACAGGTCACGCAGGCGACCCGCAACGACTCGCGCGTGACGCCGGTCGGCCGCTTCCTGCGCCGCACGAGCCTCGACGAGCTGCCGCAGTTCATCAACGTGCTGAAGGGCGAGATGTCGGTCGTCGGCCCGCGGCCTCATGCGCTCGCGCACGACGACATCTACAAGGATCTGGTGAAGGGCTACATGTTCCGCTACCGGATCAAGCCGGGGATCACCGGATGGGCGCAGATCAACGGCTATCGCGGAGAGACCGACCAGATCGAGAAGATGATGGGGCGCGTGAAGCTCGATCTGTATTACATGCAGAACTGGTCGTTCTGGCTCGACATCAAGATCGTCGTGCTGACGCTGTGGAAAGGCTTCACCGGCAGCAACGCTTACTGACGCGTGACGCGCGAGCGCGCGCACATTCCGGTTTCACGAATTTCGAATCATTGGTCACGAGGTCCGACACATCATGAATCTGACTATCATCGGCAGCGGTTATGTAGGCCTTGTCACGGGCGCCTGTCTCGCCGACATCGGGCACGACGTGTTCTGCCTCGACGTCGATCAGTCGAAGATCGACATCCTGAACGATGGCGGCGTGCCGATCCACGAGCCGGGGCTGAAGGAAGTCATCGCGCGCAACCGCTCGGCGGGCCGCCTGCGTTTTTCGACCGACGTCGAGGCCGCGGTCGCGCACGGCGACGTGCAGTTCATCGCGGTCGGCACGCCGCCCGACGAGGACGGCTCGGCCGACCTGCAGTACGTGCTCGCGGCGGCACGCAACATCGGCCGCTACATGAAAGGCTTCAAGGTGATCGTCGACAAGTCGACGGTGCCGGTCGGCACGGCCGAGCGCGTGCGCGCGGCGGTGGCCGACGAACTCGCGAAGCGCGGCGACGACGGCCAGATGTTCTCGGTCGTGTCGAATCCGGAATTCCTGAAGGAAGGTGCGGCGGTGGACGATTTCACGCGGCCGGACCGCATCGTGATCGGCTGCGACGACGACGTGCCGGGCGAGCGCGCGCGCGAACTGATGAAGAAGCTCTACGCGCCGTTCAACCGCAACCACGAACGCACGCTGTACATGGACGTGCGCTCGGCCGAATTCACGAAATACGCGGCGAACGCAATGCTCGCGACGCGCATCTCGTTCATGAACGAGCTCGCGAACCTGGCCGACCGCTTCGGCGCCGACATCGAGGCCGTGCGCCGCGGGATCGGCTCCGATCCGCGCATCGGCTATCACTTCCTGTATGCGGGCTGCGGCTACGGCGGCTCGTGTTTCCCGAAGGACGTCGAGGCGCTGATCCGCACCGCCGACGAGCACGGCCAGGCGCTGCAGATCCTGAAGGCGGTGTCGTCGGTCAACGCGGCGCAAAAGCGCGTGCTCGCCGACAAGATCGTCGCGCGCTTCGGTGAAGACCTGACCGGCCGCACGTTCGCGATCTGGGGCCTCGCATTCAAGCCCAATACCGATGACATGCGCGAGGCGCCGAGCCGCGAGCTGATCGCCGAGCTGCTGTCGCGCGGCGCACGCATCGCCGCGTACGACCCGGTCGCGCAGCACGAAGCGCGCCGCGTGCTGGCGCTCGATCTCGCGGCTCACCCGAGCTGGCTCGAGCGGCTGACGTTCGCCGACGACGAAGCGCAAGCCGCGCGCGACGCCGACGCGCTCGTGATCGTCACCGAATGGAAGGCATTCAAGAGCCCGGACTTCGTCGCGCTCGGCCGGCTGTGGAAGTCGCCGGTGATCTTCGACGGCCGCAACCTGTACGAGCCGGAGACGATGAGCGAGCAGGGCATCGAGTACCACCCGATCGGCCGGCCGGGCTCGCGTCAGGCGGTCGCCGCCCGCGTGCCGGGCGCCGCGCGCGCGAGCGCGTAAGCCGCGCGTTGCCGCATCGCCGCGCTGCCGTCACCACGCCGTTACCCGTTACCGATTCGAGCTGCCATGTTCCGGAACATCCTGATCGTCTGTCACGCGAACGTCTGCCGCAGTCCGGCGGCGGAGATGCTGTTCAAGTCGCACGCCGCGTCGCGCGGCGGCCCGCGCGTGACGTTCCACTCCGCCGGCGTGCGGGCGAACGACGGTGACGGCATCGATCCGGTGATGCGGCGGCTGCTCGCCGAGCGCGGCGTCGATGCGACGACGCACCGGTCGCGGCGGCTGTCGCGCCGGATCGTGCGCGACGCCGACCTGATCCTCGTGAGCGAGCGCGAACAGATCAAGGCCGTCGAGGCGGTCGATCCGTTCGCGCGCGGCAAGGTCCACCTGCTGGGCAAGTGGGAGGACGCGGAGATCGCGGATCCGCATGGCGGCCCCGAGGCCGACTATCGCGAGAGCTACACATTGATCGAACGTCTGGTTCAAGGATGGCTGCAAAAACTATGCTGAAACGTCCCATGCGCCCGCTGGCGCTCGCCATTGCGCTGACGACTTTCCTGTCGGCCTGCGCGAGCGCGCCCGGCAACTATCTCGACTCGTCGAACCTGAAGGACGAAGGCCGGCAGGGCCAGCCCGAAACCTATCCGGTTCATTACATCGACGCGAAGCTGGTGATGGATCAGCTGCAGAAGCAGCAGGTCGAGCATCCGCTGCCGCCGGGCCGTTACACCGATCCGTCGCAGTATGTGTATCGCGTCGGCCCGCAGGACATTCTCGGCGTCACGGTGTGGGACCACCCGGAGCTGACGACGCCGCAGGGCCAGTCGTTCTCGAGCGGCGGCAACACGACGCAGTCGGTCGCGGGCGCGCTGCAGCAGCCGTATACGACCGCGTTGCCGGGCCAGGCGGATCCGTACGGCCAGACCGTGGCCGCCGACGGCACGATCTTTTTCCCGTTTGTCGGCCGCATCCGCGTGGCCGGCAAGACGGTGGCGCAGATCCGCGACGAGATGGCGTCTACGCTCGCGCGCTACGTGAAGAATCCGCAGCTCGACGTGCGCGTGCTGTCGTTCCGCAGCCAGAAGGTGCAGGTGACGGGCGAGGTGAAGCAGCCGGGCCCGCTCGCGGTGAGCGACGTGCCGCTGACGCTGGTCGACGCGATCTCGCGCTCGGGCGGTTCGACCGCCGAGGCCGATCTGCAGCGCGTGCGCCTGACGCGCGACGGCAAGCTGTATACGCTCGACGCGAACGGCGTGCTCGATCGCGGCGAGGTGAAGCAGAACGTGATGCTGCAACCGGGCGACATCATCAACGTGCCGGACCGCAGCGACAGCCGCGTGTTCATCATGGGCGAAGTCAAGACGCCGGTCACGGTGCCGATGCTCAAGGGCAAGCTGACCATTGCCGACGCGCTGACGGCCGGCGGCGGCATCCTCGACACCGACGCGAACCCGCGCAAGATCTACGTGATGCGCGGGATGCGCGACAACCCGACGAAGCCGGAAGTGTTCCGCCTCGACATGACGCAGCCGGATGCGCTGATGCTGTCGAGCCGCTTCCCGCTCCAGCCGCTCGACGTCGTCTACGTGAGCACGGCCAGCTCGGTGCAGTTCAACCGTGTGCTGCAGCAGGTGCTGCCGACGATCCAGACGATCTTCTACATGCGGCAAATCACGCGCTGATAGCCCGCCGGGGCGGCGCCTCCGCCCCGGCACCACTCAAGCGGGAACGAATGGTGAACACGCAAGCGAAACACTCCTACGCGGACCTGACCGCCAAAACCGAGGAAGAGGACGTCGTCCTCGGCCAGCTGCTCCAGGTGCTCATGGACGACATCTGGCTGCTGCTCGGGATCGCGGTGACCGTCATCGCGCTCGCCGGCCTGTACTGCTACGTCGCGAAGCCGGTCTACCAGGCCGACGTGCACGTGCGGGTCGAGGGCAACGACAACACGACGCAGGCGCTCACGCAGACGCAGACGGGCGCGATGATCAACAGCGGCCCGCAGCAGGCGCCGACCGATGCGGAAATCGAGATCATCAAGAGCCGCGGCGTCGTCGCGCCGGTCGTCGAGCAGTTCAAGCTTAACTTCTCGGTCGTGCCGAAGACGCTGCCGCTCATCGGCAGCCTCGCCGCGCGCGTCGCCACGCCGGGCCAGCCGTCGCGCCCGTGGTTCGGCCTGCGCTCGTACGCATGGGGCGGCGAGCTCGCCGAGGTGGACACGATCAACGTCGTGCCCGCGCTCGAAGGCAAGAAGCTGACGCTGACGGCCGGCCCGAACGGCACGTACACGCTGGTCGACCCGGACGGCCGCCGGCTGTTGTCGGGCCGCGTCGGCGAGTCGGAGCAGGGCGGCGGCGTCACGCTGCTCGTGCAGAAGCTCGTCGCGCGTCCCGGCACGCAGTTCACCGTGGTCCGCTACAACGATCTCGACGCGATCACCGGCTTCCAGTCCGGCATCCAGGTTAGCGAGCAGGGCAAGCAGACGGGCGTCGTGCAGATTTCGCTCGAAGGCAAGGATCCGGATCAGACCGCCGCGATCGCGAATGCGCTCGCGCAGTCGTACCTGAACCAGCACGTGATCGCGAAGCAGGCCGAAGCGACGAAGATGCTCGACTTCCTGAAGGGCGAGGAACCGCGCCTGAAGGCCGATCTCGAGCGCGCGGAAGCCGCGCTGACGCAGTACCAGCGCACGTCCGGCTCGATCAACGCGAGCGACGAGGCGAAGGTCTACCTCGAAGGCAGCGTGCAGTACGAACAGCAGATCGCCGCGCAGCGCCTGCAGCTCGCGTCGCTCGCGCAGCGCTTCACCGATTCGCATCCGATGGTGATCGCCGCGAAGCAGCAGCTCGCCGAGCTGCAGGGCGAGAAGGACAAGTTCAGCAACCGCTTCCGCAGCCTGCCGGCGACCGAAGTGAAGGCCGTGCAGCTGCAGCGCGACGCGAAGGTTGCCGAAGACATCTACGTGCTGCTGCTGAACCGCGTGCAGGAACTGTCGGTGCAGAAGGCCGGCACGGGCGGCAACATCCATCTCGTCGATTCGGCGATGCGTCCGGGCGACCCGGTCAAGCCGAAGAAAGTGCTGATCCTGTCGGCCGCGGTGTTCCTCGGGCTGATTCTCGGCACCGGCGTCGTGTTCCTGCGCCGCAACCTGTTCCAGGGCATCGAGGATCCGGACCGCGTCGAACGCACGTTCAACCTGCCGCTGTACGGGCTGGTGCCGCAAAGCGCCGAGCAGGTGAAGCTCGACGCGATGGCCGAGAAGGGGGGCAGCCGCGCGCGTCCGATTCTCGCGAGCCTGCGTCCGAAGGACCTGAGCGTCGAAAGCATGCGCAGCCTGCGCACCGCGATGCAGTTCGCAATGATGGACGCGAAGAACCGCGTGATCGTGCTGACCGGCCCGACGCCGGGCATCGGCAAGAGCTTCCTGACCGTCAACCTCGCGGTGCTGCTCGCGCATTCGGGCAAGCGCGTGCTGCTGATCGACGCGGACATGCGCCGCGGGATGCTCGACCGCTACTTCGGCCTCACCGTGCAGCCCGGGCTGTCCGAGCTGCTGAGCGACCAGTCGCCGCTCGAGGAAGCGATTCGCGAGACGCCGGTGCAGGGCCTGTCGTTCATCTCGGCCGGCACGCGGCCGCCGAACCCGTCCGAGCTGCTGATGTCGGCGCGTCTGCCGCAATATCTCGAAGGGCTCGGCAAGCGTTACGACGTCGTGCTGATCGACTCGCCGCCGGTGCTGGCGGTGACCGACGCGACCATCATCGGCCGGATGGCCGGCGCGACGTTCCTCGTGCTGCGCTCGGGCATGCATACCGAAGGCGAGATCGCCGACGCGATCAAGCGCCTGCGCACCGCGGGCGTCGATCTCGAAGGCGGGATCTTCAACGGCGTGCCGCCGAAGGCGCGCGGCTACGGCCGCGGCTATGCGGCCGTCCACGAATACCTGAGCGCTTGACCGCATTTCACGACACCGGGCCGGCGCGAGCGGCGCCAGTCCGGCCGACGGGAGAACCCTCGATGAAAATTTCCGTGCTCGTTCCGACCTACCGGCGGCCCGCCGACCTCGCGCGGTGCCTGCTCGCGCTGCAGCGTCAGCAGCGGCTGCCCGACGAGGTGATCGTCGTCGCGCGCCCGGAGGACGATGCCACGCACGAGCGCCTCGCCGATCCGTCGGTCGGCGGCGCGCTGCCGCTGCGGATCGTGCCGGTTGACGTGCCGGGGCAGGTCGCCGCGCTGAACAAGGGGCTCGATTCCGCGAACGGCGACATCGTCGCGATCACCGACGACGACGCGGCGCCGCGCGCCGACTGGCTCGCCCGCATCGAAGCCGTATTCCTGGCCGATCCGCGCGTCGGCGCGGTCGGCGGCCGCGACTGGGTGCACGAGAAAGGCCGCGTGCTCGACGAGTCGCGCGAGCTCGTGGGCCAGCTCACGCTGTCCGGCAAGATCGTCGGCAACCATCACCTCGGCGTCGGCGGCGTGCGCGAAGTCGACATGCTCAAAGGCGCGAACATGAGCTACCGGCGCACGGCGATCGAGCGGCTGCGTTTCGATACGCGGTTGCGCGGCGCGGGCGCGCAGGTGCACAACGACATGGCGTTCAGCATGCGCGTGCAGCGCGACGGCTGGAAGCTCGTCTACGACCCGGCGATCGCGGTCGATCATTACCCGGCCGAGCGGTTCGACGACGACCGGCGCGATGCGGCGTCGCTCAATGCGATCAGCAACGGCGCGTACAACCTGCATTTGATCCTGCGCGAGCATTTGCCGCCGGTGCGGCGCGAGATCGCGTGGTGGTGGTGGACGCTGGTCGGCACGCGCGTCTATCCCGGTCTCGCGCATGTGCTGCTGTCGCTGCATACGCCCCGGCGCGACCGCGTGCTCGAGCACTGGCGCGCGGTGCGCCGCGGCGCACGCGATGCGCGCCGCGCGGATCTTGCCCCCCGCCGTGCGGCGATGCCGCCGGTGACGTCTTGAACGGGTCGCGCGCGATGCGCACGGCCAACCCTGGAGGGCTCGACATGAAACAACCCCGACGTTCGCCTGGCGGCGCGCAGTCCCGCCATCTTCCGGAAGCTGCGGCATATCCGACGGTCCGGCGGAGGCTGACATGACTTCCACGAAGGTTCACGTCCATCTGTTCTATGGCGCCGATCCGCGTACCTATCGCAAAGGGGAGAACATCGGCTGCCTGTACGGCTATCACCATGCCGAATCCGACGAATTCCGGCTGACCTATTCGGAGGATCGTCGCGAGAGCCGCGTCGCGAGCGTCGCGCGCCGTGCGCTGAAGGCTGCACTCGGCTTCGACGTCGTGCATGCATGGCGCAATCGCACCGCGCTCTTGAACACTGACGTGATCTGGACGCACACCGAGCAGGAGCACCTCGCCGCCGCGCTGATCCTGAAGCTCGCCGGCGCGCAGGGCAAGCGCCCCCTCCTGCTCGCGCAGAGCGTGTGGCTGTTCGACAAGTGGAACGGTTTCGGCGGCCCGCGCCGCTGGCTGTACCGCAAGCTGCTCACGCGCGCCGACGCGCTGACGACGCTCGCTCGCGACAACGCCGAGCTGTGCCGCCGCTACCTCGGGCGCGAAGCGGAGTTCGTCTATTACGGACTGAACACGCAGGATTTCCCGCCGGTCGAGCCGCAGCAGTGGCAGCCGCACCGGCCGCTGCGAATCGCCGCGATCGGCAACGACCGCGACCGCGACTGGCGCACGTTCCTCGCCGCGTTCGGCGGCGACGAACGCTACGACGTCCGGTTGGCGACGCGGCGCCGCGTGCCGCGCGAGTGGCACGCGCCGAACGTGAAGATCGGTTCGGCATCGGGCCTCGCGAAGCAGCATGAACTGTATGCATGGGCCGACGTGATCGTCGTGCCGCTGCGGCCAAACTTCCATGCGTCGGGGATCACCGTGATGCTCGAGGCGGCGGCGGTGGGCAAGCCGATGATCGTGTCCGACGTCGGCGGGCTCAGCGACTACTTCCCGCACGACACGGCGGCGTACGTGCCTGCGTTCGATGTCCAGGCGATGCGCGATGCCGCCGATCGCTTCGCGGCCGATCCGGTCGCGGCGCTCGCATGCGCGCGCGCGGCGGCGGCCTGCCTGCGCGAGCGCGACCTGACCACGCAGGCGTTTGCCGAGCAGCACGTGCGAATTACGCGCGACATGCTGCGCCGGCGCCGCACGCCGGCGGCCGCGGGCCTCGCGATGCCGCTCGCGGATTCGGGCGCGTCGTCGCGGTGAGTGAGGATCGATGAGTACGATTGCCGCAGAAAGTGCACCGTCGCGCAAGCGCAGCCGGTTCGCGGATCCGAAGCACTGGGCCGGGCAGGCCGGGCTGTGGACGTTCACCGCCGCGCTGATTGCCATTCACCAGGGCAAGGTGCTGACGCTCGCGTTTCCGGTGCTGGCCATCGCGGTCGGCATCTGGCTGTATTTCAAGAGCCCCGCGCGCTACGTCGGCTTCATGTGGTGGGTGTGGTTCCTGAGCCCGGAGGTGCGGCGTCTCGCCGACTGGTCGAAGGGCGCGTTCACGCCGACGAGCCTGATCCAGGTCGCGCCGCTCGCGGTGACGATGATCGCCGGGTTCGGGCTGCTGCGGCACTACCGCGTGCTCGCGCAGCGGCGCGGCATTCCGGTGCTGCTGATCCTGTTCGGGCTCGTGTATGCGTATCTCGTCGGGATCGTGTCGAGCGGCGTGATGGCCGCGACTTACGACCTCGCGAACTGGCTGTACCCGATTCTGATCGGCTTTCACATCATGGTGAACGCGCGCGACTACCCCGAGTATCGCGACGTGCTGCTGTCCACGTTCATGTGGGGCATGCTGGTGATGGGTCTGTACGGCGTCGTGCAGTACTTCGTGATGCCGCAGTGGGACGTGCTGTGGATGGTCGGCTCGCAGATGGGTTCGCAGGGCGAGCCGGTGCCCTACGGCGTGCGGGTGTTCAGCACGATGAACTCGTCCGGGCCGTTCGCGTTCGCGATGATGGGCGCGCTGGTGTTCGTGCTGGTCGCGCCGCAGAAGATCCGCTGGTTCGCGGGCGCCGCCGGTTTCGTGTCCTTCGCGCTGTGTCTCGTGCGCTCGACGTGGGGCGGCTGGGTGATCGCGCTCGCGATCCAGCTCGTGCAGTCGAGCAACCGCGTGCGGATGCGGATCCTGATCAGCGGTGTCGTGCTCGTCGGCCTGTGCGTGCCGCTGTTGACCGTCGGCCCGGTAGCCGACCGGCTCGGCCAGCGTCTGCAGTCGATCGCGAACCTGAAGGACGACCGCAGCTACGACGACCGCAACAAGTTCTATGCAACCTTTGCGCAGACGGCGTTCACCGACGTCGCCGGCGAGGGGATGGGCGCGACCGGCGCGTCGACGAAGCTGTCGAGCGACAGTGGCGAGCTCGGCAAGTACGGCAGCTTCGACAGCGGCGTGATGAACGTGCCGTTCGTGCTCGGCTGGCCCGGCACGCTGCTGTATCTCGCGGGCGTCGTGATGCTGTTCGGTCGCACGGTGCGCGCGGCGTTCAAGCTGCGCAACGACAAGTTCGTCGGCGCATGCCTGAGCCTGTGCCTGTCGACGTTCGCGATGCTCGTGTTCACGAACTCGCTGATCGGCACGGGCGGTCTGCTGATGTTCACTGCCATTTTTTCCATACTATCCGCGGCGCACTGGCAGAAGGCGCAGCGCCTGCCGGCCGCCGCGCGTTCACGGGGAGGCGACCATTGAGAATCGCGATCGTCACGCACGTCGTGCGTCATAACGACGGGCAGGGCCGCGTCAATTACGAAATCGCGCGCGCGGCGCTGGCCGAAAACTACGAGGTCACGCTGGTCGCGTCGCACGTCGCGCCCGAGCTGCTGGCCGATCCGCGCGTGCGCTGGGTGCCGGTCAAGGTCGGCGGCTTCTGGCCGTCGAATCTCGTCAAGCAACAGGTGTTCGCGCTCAAGAGCGCGGCATGGTTGCGTGCGCACCGCGGCGAATACGACGTGCTGCACGTAAACGGCTTCATCTCGTGGATCAAGGCCGACGTGAATACCGCGCATTTCGTGCACGGCGGCTGGTTCAAGAGCCCGTACTACCCGTTCGGGCTGACGAAGGGGCTGTGGTCGGCGTACCAGTACGTCTACACGCGCGTGAACACCGCGCTCGAGCGCTGGGCATACCGGCGCTCGCGCGCGATCACGGCCGTGTCGCAGAAGGTGGCCGACGAGATCGCCGGCCTCGGCATCGACAGCCGCAAGATCAGCGTGATCTACAACGGCGTCGACGGCAGCGCGTTCGCGCTCGCGCAGGCCGATCGCGCGGCATTCAAGCTGCCGGCGGACGCGTTCCTGCTGCTGTTCGTCGGCGACTTGCGCACGCCGCGCAAGAACCTCGGCACGGTGCTCGACGCGCTCACGAAACTGCCGCCCAACGTCCATCTCGCGGTGGCGGGCTATCTGCCGGGCAGCCCGTATCCGGACGAGGCGCGCGCGCTCGGCATCGCTTCGCGCGTGCATTTCCTCGGGCTCGTGAAAAACATGCCGACGCTGATGCGCTCGGTCGACGCATACGTGTTTCCGTCGCGCTACGAAGCGATGAGCCTGTCGCTGCTCGAAGCGATGGCAGCCGGGCTGCCGGTCGTCACCGCGCGTACTGCCGGTGGCGCGGAAATCATCACGCGCGAATGCGGGATCGTGCTGGAGGACCCGGACGATCCGGCCGCGCTCGCGCAGGCGATCGGCTCGCTCGCGGCGTCGCGCGACACCTGCCGCGCGATGGGCGACGCGGCCCGCGAACTGATGACCCGTTTCGGCTGGGCCCACATGGGCGCCCAGTACGTCGCGCTTTACCGGCGCATCGGCCAACCCTCGCAGCCGTCCGCGTTCGAGCGGGTCGAGCATGCAGTCACGCAGGAGCAGTCGTAATGTCCCTTTCTTCCCGGCCGATCAAATCGTTGCAAATCGGCATGCACTGGTTCCCCGAACGCGCGGGCGGCCTCGACCGGATGTACTACTCGCTCGTCGGCGCGCTGCCCGGTGCGGGCGTCGAGGTGCGCGGGCTCGTTGCCGGCTCGCCGAAAGTCGCAGACGACACGGGCGGTGCGATCCAGGGCTTCGGGCCCGCGTCGCAGCCCCTCGCGCGTCGGATGCTCGCCGCGCGCCGCGCGCTGCGCGATGAAATCCGCAGCGCGCGACCGGACGTGATCTCGTCGCACTTCGCGCTGTATACGTTCCCCGGCCTCGACGTGACGCGCGGGATCCCGCAGGTGTCGCACTTCCAGGGCCCGTGGGCCGACGAAAGCCAGGTCGAGGGCGCCGCATCGCTCGGGCAGCGCGCGAAGCGCTATCTCGAACAGGCCGTCTACACGCGTTCGTCGCGGCTGATCGTGCTGTCGCAGGCGTTCGGCCAGATTCTGACGAACCGCTACGGCATCGATCCGTCGCGCGTGCGCGTGATTCCCGGCTGCGTCGACACCGCCCAGTTCGACACGCCGCTCACGCCGGCCGAGGCGCGGCACAAGCTGCAACTGCCGCAGGACCGGCCGATCGTGCTGGCCGTGCGCCGCCTCGTGCGGCGCATGGGCCTCGAGGACCTGGTCGATGCGATCGGCATCGTCAAGCGCCGCCATCCGGACGTGCTGCTGCTGATCGCCGGCAAGGGCAAGCTCGCCGAGGAACTTCAGCAGCGCATCGACGCGGCCGGGCTGCAGGACAACGTGAAGCTGCTCGGCTTCGTGCCCGATCAGCATCTCGCGGCGCTGTATCGTGCGGCGACGGTCAGCGTCGTGCCGACCGTCGCGCTCGAAGGCTTTGGCCTCATCACCGTCGAATCGCTCGCGTCCGGCACGCCGGTGCTGGTTACGCCGGTCGGCGGGCTACCGGAGGCCGTCGCCGGGCTGTCCAGCGACCTCGTGCTGCCGTCGACCGGCGCAGATGCGATCGCCGAAGGGCTCGGTGCGGCGCTGTCGGGCGCGATCGCGCTGCCGGACGAAGCCGCATGCAAGCGCTATGCACGCGATCACTTCGACAACGCGGTGATCGCGCGGCGCGTTGCCGGCGTGTACGAGGAGGCGATCCAGGCGGCGGGCTGACAGCGCGCCGCCCGTCATGACGACGCTCCGGCCGCGCGCACCTTCGCGTGCGTCCGGGCCGCATGCCGGCCGCCCCAACGCGGGCGCGCCGGCGTTTTGCCGTGCGCGGCCGCACACACCGCGATTCGCGCGATTCCGTTCGACCGCGCGATCTTCCCGCCGCCGACTACACGGAATGAAAAGGTGGAAAGGCGCCTGGCAACCGCTGCTACCGGTGCATGCGATCCATGTCATGCCCGCCCGCGTGTCGCGGCCCATACGATCAACGCGGCGACGCTGACCGCCGCGCCGAGTCCGCACACGCCGACCCACCCGGCGTGCGCATACGTCGCCGTCGACACGATCGCACCGAGCCCGCTGCCGGCCGAATAGAACAGCATGTAGCAGCCGACGAGGCGCGCATGCGCGTCGGGTCGCGCGCCGACGATCATGCTCTGGTTCACGACATGAACGGCCTGGCCGCCGACGTCGAGCAGCACGATACCGACGACCAGCAGCGCGATCGACGTGCCGGCAAACGCGAGCGGCAGCCACGAAAACGCGAGCAGCGCGAGCGCGGCGCCCGTTGTCGTTTCGCCGAGCCCGCGATCCGCGAGCCGCCCCGCGCGGGCCGCCGCGGCCGCGCCCAATGCGCCGACCAGCCCGAATGCGCCGATCTGCGTATGCGACATCGAATGCGGCGGCGCGCCAAGCGGCAGCACGAGCGCGCTCCAGAAGATGCTGAATGCAGCGAACATCAATAGCGCGATCGCACCGCGCACGCGCAGTACACGTTCGGTGCGCAGCAGCGTCGCCATCGAGCGCAGCAGCGCAGCGTAGCCGATACGCGCGCGCGGCGCGTTCGCATCGGGCAGCAGCCGTACGAGCGCGACGAGCATCGCGATCGCGAGCGCGCCCGACATCAGATATACCGCGCGCCAGCCCGCAATATCCGTGACCACGCCCGCGAACGAGCGCGCGGCCAGCAGGCCGATCACGACGCCGCCCTGCGCGGCGCCGACCACGCGACCGCGCTCGCCGGTAGACGCAAGTGCGGCAGAGCACGCGATCAGGCCTTGCGTCATCGCGGTGCCGAGCAAACCGAGTGCGACCATGCCGGCCAGCAATGCGATGCGCGTCGACGAAACCGCCACGCCGATGCATGCGGCAGTCAACAGCAGAAGCTGAATTGCGAGCAGCCGCTTGCGATCGAGCAGGTCGCCGAGCGGCACGACGAACAGCAGCGCGAGCGCGCAGCCGAGTTGCGTTGCGGTGATGACGCCGCCGACCGCCGCCTGCGATACGCCGAAATCGCGCGCGATCGAATCGAGCAGCGGCTGCGCGTAGTACACGTTCGCGACGCTCGCCGCGCAGCACACCGCCAAAAGCGCGACGAGCGTCTTGGCGACGCGCGTGACGCCGGCCGGGCCGGCTGCACCCGCTGTCGCGTTCGGTGCGGCGGCTGTTCGACATGACGATTCCATGGGCTTCCTCGCTCTCGCTGAAGTGGTTGCAATTTAAAACTTGTTGGAGTGTAGGAAAAGCAGTTTTAAAATGCAACTTGGTGTGGCGGGCAACGGACCCGCGCACGAATGCGCCGAACGCCGTGCGAACGCGGCCGGCGCGACAGCGGAGAAAAGGATGGCCAAACAGAAAAGCCTTGCGGATTCGCCGTGCCCGGTCGCGCGCGCAACCGATATCGTCGGCGATCGCTGGGCATTGTTGATCGTGCGCGACGCGTTCGACGGCGTGCGCCGGTTCGGCGATTTCCGTGCGAGCCTCGGCGTCGCGAGCAACATCCTGTCGGACCGGCTCAGAATGCTGGTGGACGCGGGCGTGTTCGAAGTGGTGCCGGCGTCCGACGGCAGCGCGTATCAGGAGTACGCGTTGACGAAGAAGGGTGAAGGGCTGTTTCCGGTGATCGTGATGCTGCGGCAGTGGGGCGAAGCGAACCTGTTCGAGCGAGGGGAGCCGCATTCGGTGCTGGTCGAACGCAAGACGGGCCGTGCGATCCGCAAGCTCGCGCTGCGGCACGACGATGGCCGGCCGTTGAAGGCGGCGGAGACGATGGTGCGGAAAGTGGCGGACGGCAACGGCGCGACGCGCGGATAAACGCGAGGTCATCGGGCGGCGCAAGCGCCGCGCTGTTTGCGTCGCGGCACCGCACACACCGACGCACCCGCCAACGCACCTGTCCGGGGTGCTCGATCGTTTCTCTCAATCGGCCGCCGATACCGTCCGTTGCGCATCCGATGTGCCCTGATGCGCGTCGGCCCTGACGAGCATCGCGAGCGATGCAGCCGCGACCAGCAGTGCGGCAGACACCGCGGTTTCGACATGCAGCCCCTCGACGGTTTGCCGCGCGCTGCCGCCCGCGAGCGCGCCGAACGCGGCGACGCCGATCGCGCCGCCGGCCTGCCGTGCAGTGTTCAGCACGGCCGACGCGATGCCCGCGCGTTCCGGTGCGACCGATGCGAGCACGGCCGTCGTCATCGCCGGCACGGCGAAGCCCATGCCGGCGGGGATCAGCAGGAATGGTACGAGCAGCAGCGGCAGCGGCGTCGCTGCGTTGGCGAAATACAGCGAGCCGTAGCCGAGCGCGGCGACGAGCGCACCCGCGACCATCGGCGCGCGCGGGCCGTAACGTGCGACCGCACGGCCGCTCGCGAGATTCGACAGCAGGAAGCCGCCCGTCAGCGGCAGGAACGCGAGGCCGGCCTGCAACGCCGATTCGCCGCGCACGCGCTGCAGGTACAGCGCCAGCACGAATACGGTGCCGTAATACGTGAGGTTCACGCAGATCCCGAACAGCACGGCCGCGCTGAACGTGCGTCGGCGGAACAGCGACAGCGGCAGCATCGGCGTCGCGGTGCGAGACTCGAGCGCGACGAAGGCGGCCGCGGCGAACGCCGCGAGCGCGAACCCGCCGGCGACGACTGGATGCGCGAAGCCGAGCGGCCGCCACTCGATCACGGCGGCGGTGAGCGCGGTCAGCATCGCGATCGCGACGAGCTGGCCGCGCACGTCCAGCGTGCTTGCCGAGCGTGCCGGCATTGCGGCACGCGCCGGTGCCGCGGGTGCAGGCGTGACGCGCCGGGCGGGGACCGATGCGAATGTGGCCGCGAGTCCGGCCGCACAGAGCGGCAGGTTCACGAGAAAGATGCCGCGCCAGCCCCATGCGGCGATCAGCAGGCCGCCGACGACCGGTCCCGCCGCAATCGAAATCGAGCCTGCCGCGGTCCACCAGCCGACCGCGCGCGCCCGCACGCGAGGATCGTGCCGGCATGCGTCGTTGAGCAGCGCGAGCGAATTCGGCAGCATTGCGGCCGCGCCGACGCCCTGCAGCGCGCGCGCCGCGATCAGCATCGCCGGGGCGACGGCGGCGCCGCATGCGAGCGACGCGAGCGCGAACAGCACGAGGCCCGCGACGTACAGCCGGCGCGCGCCGAAGCGTTCGCCGAGCGCGCCGGCCGACAGCATCAGCACCGCGAACGCGAGCGTGTACGCATCGACGACCCACTGCAGCCCGGCGATCGGCAGATGCAGGTCGGCGGCCACGCGCGCGAGCGCGATGTTGACGATCGTCACGTCGAGCTGCGTGACGACGAAGCCGATGCTGACGGTCGCGACGAGGCGCGCAAGCGCGGGCGGGAAGGCGGTGGAAGAGCTGGTCGTGTCCATGAACCCATCGTAGGGCGCGATGGGCGGCGATGTTTCACGCGAGCGTGAAGCGTCGATGCGTGGCGTGATCGACGCAATGCGACCGGTATGCATGCGGGTACGCGGGCGTGCGCGTATGCGGCATGGGCCGCGATGTGCGGCGGTGGCCGCGAGCGGCGGGCCCGGCGGAGCCGCTCAGTGCCGTTCGCCGCGCCAGCGCCCGGGCGCGACGCCGAAGCGCTTAGTGAACGCGTGCGTGAACGTGCTCTGGTCGGCGAAGCCGACCATCCCGGCGATGTCGACGAGCGGGTGCCGGCCGTCTGCGAGCAGCACGACGGCGGCGTCGAGCCGCAGCCGTTGCAGATAGCGATGCGGGGTTTCGCCGAACGCGTCGACGAACAGTTGATGAAACCGGCGCATTCCGTAGCCGCAGTGCGCGGCGAGATCGGCGATGCGCAGCGGCTCCGCGAGCCGCGCGCGCAGCCAGCGATCGATGCGCGTGAAATCGAGGCCGCCCGCGGGCGCGGCGAGGCCGGCGTCGCCGAGCAGCGCGTCGCACAGGCGCGCGGCAGCCTGCCACTGGAAGCGATGCGCATGCCCCGCGTCGCGAGCCGGCTCGTCGAGCGCGGCCGCCGCCGCCGCGACCTGCGCGACGAGCGACGTCAGCGCCGGATCGATCGCCACGGCCCGCGCGCGCTCGAACAGCCGCTGCGGCACCGCGAGCGACGCGGCGGGCAGATCGAGCACGAGCTGGCGGTTCTCGCCGAGGCCTGCGTATTCGTGGCGCGCGCCGGCCGGGATCAGCCACGCCGCGTGCCGGTCGATGCGCTGGCCGACGCCGTCCACCGCCATCACCATCGCGCCGTCGATGCCGAGCACGACCTGATGAAAGTCGTGCACGTCGGACGCTTCGCACGTGTCGTAACGGCGCAGCGCGATCGCGGGGGACGGGATGTGCTCCATGAGCGGGACGTCGGCCGGCGGCTTCGTCAGACGTCGAGCAGTTCGACTTCGAACACGAGCGTCGCGTTCGGCGGAATCACGCCGCCGGCGCCGCGCGGGCCGTAGCCGAGTTGCGGCGGGATCGTCAGGCGACGCACGCCGCCGACCTTCATCCCCTGCACGCCTTCGTCCCAGCCCTTGATGACCATGCCGCCGCCGAGCACAAACGCGAACGGGTCGTTGCGGTCCTTGCTCGAGTCGAATTTCTGACCGTCGGTCAGCCAGCCCGTGTAATGGACGCTGACGGTCTTGCCGGCTTGCGCTTCCGCGCCGGTGCCTTCGGTCAGATCCTCGATCTCGAGGCCCGATGCGGTCGTGGTGACAGACATGACTTCTCCTGAAAAGGGTTGGGTAAAACCGCTATTGTAGGCGAGCGCGCAGGGGGCCGCCCCGCGCGACGAACGCGCGGCGCGACACCGTTCGCAAGCCGCCGGGCGCCGCGCGCCGCGTGCCGCTCCAAATGAAACTGGAACGCGCGTTTGAATGTCCGGCGAGTCGGCGCTGCGCGATGCTGCGACCAGGCCGATCCCCGCGTATGAATCGACGGCAGCGTGGCCGCCCGAAAGCGCGCTGCAACCCGTCGCACGATCCCGCGAAACGCCCGTCGCGCGCGGCTTCGACGCCGATTGCCGGTTGCGGACGCAGCGCTTTTCACACGCGCCGCGCGCCACCTTCGGCGTTCGAATCCCGGGCTGCGGCGCCACTGTCCGAGCGCCGCTTTTTCTGCGTTGCCGACCATGCACCGTTTGGAAGCACGCGTCTACCGCGCGGCTTGCACGCGACGACGCGCGCCGCCTATCTTTACAGTTATCGATGTCAAGATTTTGCTGTTGCGCGATGCGCGTCCGGGCCGCATGGGCGGGCCGGGCCCGCGGCCACGGCCGCCCGAAAACGAGGAGAACCGCGAACATGAAGTCAGCCGCTTCCGCCACCGCAGCCGACGTGATGCCGGTGCGCCGCGATCTGCGCTTCGACTTGCCGGTCGAGCGCGCGAAGGACTGGCATGCGCTCGGCCCGCACGTGACTCACTTCTTCAATGCGTTGTCGCTGCTGTTCCCGGCCGGCGAGCGTTTTTTCATGGACTCGGTGCGCAACTATCGCGACCGGATCGACGATCCGGTGCTGAAGCGGCAGGTGCTCGGCTTCATTGGCCAGGAGGCGATGCATACGCGCGAGCACGTCGAATACAACGAACTGATGCAGGCGAACCGGCTGCCCGCGCGCAAGCTCGACAAACGCGTGTGGACGGTGCTCGGTTTCATGAAACGCAAGCTGCCGCATTCGGTGCAGCTCGCGCACACGGTCGCGGCCGAGCACTATACGGCGATGCTCGCCGACTGGCTCCTGCGCGACCCGACCCGTCTCGCCGGCTCGGTCGAAGGCTACAGGCAGATGTGGGTGTGGCACGCGCTCGAGGAAACGGAGCACAAGGCCGTGTCCTACGACGTGTGGAATGCCGTGATGAAGCCGGGCGTGCGCAGCTACCTGGTCCGGATCGGCGTGTACCTGGCAACGACGCTGACGTTCTGGCCGACCGTGTTCCTGATTCACGTGACGCTGCTCTCGCGCGATCGCGACATCCGGCATCGCGTGCGCGGCATGTTGCGCGTGCTCGCATTCCTGTACGGGCCGCGCCGCGGGCTTTTCCCTCGCATCGCCGGCGAATGGCTGAGCTTTTTCCGGCCCGGCTTCCATCCGTGGGACCACGACAACCGCCATCACCTTGCGCGCGTCGACGCGCTCGTCGCCGCATACGGCGACCACGACGGCGCGTCGGCCGGCCGTGGCCGCGCGAACCCGCTCGCGCCGCTCGCATCCGGGCGTTGACTGCGCGCCCGCCGCGCGCAGCGGCGTGTGTTGCGTTGCCGCATCAGTCGCGATTGATCCGACGATTGACCGCGGTCAAGCGCAAACGGTTGCATGCGCGTGCGCGGGCGCCCGGGTTTGAGCCCATCCGGCGTGCCGGCCGTTGTGCGCCGCGGCTTCGCCCGCCGGCGTGGCCGTGCACATGGCGTCGTACCGGCCGCGCCACCGGGATAACACCCATCTAGCCGCGCGTCGGCGGCATCGATATACCGTTCATGCAAGCATTCGATTTGCCCCGCGAGCAATTATTGCGCGGGGGGATTTTATTCGGACGGAAATGCGGCCAATATGTCGGTTCGATCGAGGTCCGTCGTACATGGCGGCGAGCCGCCGCACGATACCAACGCCAAGCGGGGAACAACGATGGTTGCAAGGTCACCCGACGCAAACGGAACGGCGGCGCCCGAGATGCCGCTCGTGTCCGTTACCGCTCCCGAGGCCGGACGCAAGCTGTTCGTGATCATGCGTTCGCCGGACGAGCCGTTGCTGGCGCAACTGCGCGAGCTCGGCTGGGAGATCGCGGTCGCGAAGACGGCCGGCGCCGCGCAGAACATGACGTCCGGCGTGAACGTCGCGGCCGGGCTCATCGACTTCACGGGCTTCACGTCGCGCGACTATCCGGCGCTGAAGGCGTGCCTGAGCCAGCCGGCGATCGGCTGGATTTCCGTCGCGCAGGCCGGCATCACGATCAGTGCTGCCGTGCGCGAACTGATCCGCAGCTATTGTTTCGATTACGTGACGCTGCCGTTGCCGTACGAATGGATTTCGCACGTGCTCGGCCACGCACGCGGAATGGCCGCGCTCGATCGCGTCGACGGCGCGGCTTACGCGGCGTCGATCGGCGAGCACGGAATGATCGGCAACTGCGAGGCGATGCAGCAGCTGTTCAGCACGATCCGCAAGGTCGCGAAAACCGATGCGAGCGTGTTCATCTCGGGCGAGTCGGGCACCGGCAAGGAACTGACCGCGCTCGCGATCCACGAGCGCTCGGCGCGCGGCAAGGGGCCGTTCGTCGCGATCAACTGCGGCGCGATTCCTCATCACCTGCTGCAGTCGGAGCTGTTCGGCTATGAGCGCGGCGCGTTCACCGGCGCAAACCAGCGGCGCGCGGGCCGGATCGAATCGGCGAACGGCGGCACGCTGTTTCTCGACGAGATCGGCGACATGCCGGTCGAAAGCCAGGCGAGCCTGCTGCGCTTCCTGCAGGAAGGGAAGATCGAGCGGCTCGGCGGCCAGGAGTCGATTCCGGTCGACGTGCGGATCATCTCGGCCACGCACGTGGACCTCGACGGGGCGGTCGAGGCCGGCCGCTTCCGCGCGGACCTCTATCACCGGCTCTGCGTGCTGCGTATTCACGAGCCGCCGCTGCGCGCGCGCGGCAAGGACATCGAGATCCTCGCGCATTACGTGCTGCAGAAATACAAGGCCGACAGCGGCCGCAAGATCAGCGGCTTCACGTCGGCCGCGCTCGACGCGATGCGCCGCTACGAGTGGCCGGGCAACGTGCGCGAACTCATCAATCGCGTGCGCCGCGCGATCGTGATGGCCGAGAGCCGGCTGCTGACGCCGCACGATCTCGGGCTCGAGACGCCGGGCGAAACCGAACCCGTGACGCTCGAACAGGCGCGTTCGCTTGCGGAGCGCACCGCGATCGAGAACGCGCTGCTGCGCAACGATCACCGGATCAACAAGGCCGCCGCCGAGCTCGGCATCTCCCGCGTGACGCTCTACCGGATGATGATCGAGCACGGGCTCAACGATCACGACAACAACGGCGACAACGGCGGAAAGGACGGCTCCCCGTCCGGCGACGCCGACCACCAGCGGGTCGGGTGAGCGGCATTCGCGCAGCATCGCAACCGGCCCGCGCAAGCGGGCCGTGTCGCATGTAAAGGCGATGAAACGTTTCGCGTCGGCACGCATGCGAATTCGCGCGGCAAACGCCCGTGACGGCGTGCCATCCGCGCCGGGAAAATTTTCCGTACCGTCCGCGCGCCTTGTGCGGCAACGCATTGCGCTCGCGTGAGCGGCGCCCGGCGCGCCGCGCATGTTTCAGTTTCGCAACGTTGCGCATGTCCGGCCGGTTCGCGCCGCACGCTGGTCCGACGAAAGCCTTGCACGGCCGGCCGCGCGCGAAGCTGGCCCGCTCCTTGCGCTGATGCGGGTGCGAACGTCGACGACGTGGCGTGCGGCCGGACCGGCAGCAAACCCTGCACAGGCCGGCCAGTGCGCAGTCCGCGGGGATGATCGGCGGGACGGGACACAGCCCTCGTTCCGTACGGCACGGGAGCGTCGTCGTCCGATCGTCGAGGCAGCGGCGGTGTCCGGTTGCCCGCACAAGCAACGGATCGAAGACGGGGTATAAAAATGAGCAACGATCGCCACACACAGCGGCCGGCAGGCCGCGATCGCAACGATTCGACGCATCGCCGGTCGGCCGCGCCCCTCGCAGCCGGCCGGCATGCGTCGACAGGCCATCTCTCCGCGCCCGGTGCGAGGCGGATCCGGTTGATACCCGGTCATCCGCGCCGGGCCGGCGCTTTCACGCTGGCCAACCCGATCCGCATGGGGATGTGCACGCGGGCACCGGTTCCCCGGCGCCCGATCTTCACGTATTGACGACGTCGAGCGCCTGCGGTCGCCAGCGCAGGCGCTCCGCCGGCAACGCGAACGAAGTTCGGGATCCGGTTGCGCGACAACGGCGACGACACCGGCGCGACGGCAGAACGTCAGGGAGGCGTCGCCGTCCGGGAGGCAGGGGAGGGGCGGTCCAGGGTGAACAGGCCCTGGGCGCGCGCGACGGGCATCGCGCCCGTCGCGCGCGACACCGCTTCAGCCGCCGTAGATGTCGAAGTCGAAGTACTTCGACGCGAGCCGCTTGTAGGTGCCGTCCTTGACCATGTCGAGGATCGCGCGATCGATCTTCGCCTTCAGGTCGGTGTCTTCCTTGCGCAGACCGATGCCGGCGCCGACGCCGAGCACCTTCTCGTCGACGAGCTCGGGCCCGACGAACTGGTAGCCCGCGCCGCGCGGCGACTTCAGGAATCCGATCGCGGCCTGCACCTCGTCCTGCAGCGCCGCGTCGAGGCGGCCCGCCGTGAGATCCGCATACACGCCGTCCTGGTTCTGGTACGACACGACGTTCGCACCCTGCTTCGCCCAGTACGTCTTCGCATACGCTTCCTGCGTCGTGCCCTGTTCGACGCCGATCGACTTGCCCTTCAGCGATTCGGCGGTCGGCAACAGCGGCGAACCCTTTTTCACGACGAGGCGCGTCGGCTGGTTGTAGATCTTCGTCGTGAAGCCGATCTGCTCGGCCCGCTGCGCGGTGATCGACATCGACGACAGCACCGCGTCGAATTTTTTCGCCTTCAGCGCCGGGATCATCCCGTCGAAATCGTTCTCGAGCCACACGCACTTCGCTTTCAGCCGCGCGCAGATCTCGTTGCCGAGATCGATGTCGAAGCCGACGAGCTTGCCGTCGGGCGCCTTCGATTCGAACGGTGCGTAGCTGGCGTCGGTGCCGAAGCGCAGCGTGGTCCAGTCCTTCGCGGCGGCGGGGCCTGCCGATACCGCAAGCAGGGCGATCGAAACGGCGGCAATCAGTCTCTTCATGATGGTTCCTTGGCGTGGTCTATCCGGTTCTGCACGACGCGGTTGCTGCGGAACCGCGCCCCCGGCGGGCGCGCTCCGTACGGCCATTAACGCAGAAAATAAAATCGCAGTCCAGAATGGACAAAAAATATCAATTCGTTGGACGGTAGCCGTTCCGGGTGACGACCCTTGCATAAATCCGAAAATGGACTAACCTTGTTAGTAAATTCGTTTCGAGACTAACAGTCATGTCACAACCCGCCTTCGATCCGCATTCCGCCTCGCCGCAGGCCTCGGTCGCGCAGATGTCGGCGGCCGGCCTGCGAGCGTTCTTCAACATCGCGCGCGACTGGGAGCTGACGATCGACGAGCAGATCGTGCTGCTCGGGTCGCCCGGCCGGTCGACGTTTTTCAAGTGGAAGGCGGCGCCAGAGTCCGCGCGCCTGCCGCGCGATACGCTCGAGCGGCTGTCGCTATTGCTGGGCATCTACAAGTCGCTGCAGATCCTGCTGCCGCAGCCCGCTGCGGCCGACACCTGGGTCAGGCGGCCGAACGACGCCGCACCGTTCGGCGGCAAGCGCGCGCTCGACCGGATGCTTGCCGGCAATGTCGGCGACCTGGTCGCCGTGCGCCAATACCTCGATGCGATGCGGGGTGGCTGGGCGTGACGATCCCGACCGATGCGCAACACTGGCCCACGACCACCGTCGACTGGGCGCCCGCCTATCGCGTGATTCCTACTCGTTTTCCGGCCATCAACCTGTTCGACCGCGTCGCGTCCGCCGAGGACTTCGATGCGCTGTACGCGCTCGAATCGCTGACCAACGACCGCATCCGGCAGGAAGTCGGCACGCTCGACCTCGTGCCGCCGGCCGAGCGCCGCTACGGGCAGGGCTGGGGGCCGATCATGGCCGCGTTCACGCACCTGAATCCGCAGGGCAGCCGCTTTTCAGACGGCAGCTACGGTGTGTTCTACTGCGGCCGCTCGCGCGACACGGCGATCGCCGAAACGCGATATCACAGCGGGCTGTTCCTGGCCGCGACGCGAGAGCAGCCGATGCGTCAGCAGATGCGGCTCTACACCGTGTACGCGCACGGCGACGTCGCCGACGTGCGCACGTGGCCGCAGCGCAATCCTGCGTTGCTCGATCCGCTCGATTACAGCGCCGGACAGGCGCTCGGCCGTGCGGTGCGCCATGCGGGCGGCGCGGGGATCGTCTATCCGTCGGTGCGCGACCCGGGCGGCGAATGTCTCGCCGCGTTTCGCACGACGCTGCTGCGCGATTGTCATCACGCGGCATACCTCGAATACAACTGGAACGGCACCGCGATCGATGCCGTGTTCGAGCTGAACCAGGTCGGCTAGCTCGCGACGCGCGCGAGCCCGCACGTGCGGGCGGGCGGGCAGCGCAGGCTTCGGTTTGCCGCTCCGCTATGGCAGCGGCAGGTCGCCCGCATGACGCGCGCGCGCATCCGCCTGCGACAGCGACCATGTACGGCCCGTGCGCGGCTCGACGATCGTCAGTCGTCCCGACGGCGCGAACGCGCCGGTGTCGATGAACCATTGCGCGCCGATGCGCTGCGGCGCGCGCACCGGCGTGTGGCCGGTGCAGGTCAGCGACAGTCCGGCCTGCACGGCCGGATCGACGAGCCCCTGCACCAGGTCGCGGCCCCAGATCAGCCGTTCGCGCACGTCGTGCGCATAGCTGCCCGTATCGAGCTCGGCGTCCGGTCCGAAGAATTCCGCATGCAGCACGTTGAAGCGCGCGGGCCCGTCGCCGATCACGCGTACGAGCGGCAGCGCGTCGACGCGCGCCGCATGCGCGTGCAGCCGGTCCGGCGGCAGCTCGGCGCCCCAGTCGCCGCCGATTCCGCGCCACGCGTCGGCCGGCAGCTTGCCGCGCGACACGAGGCTCAGCACCTCTTCGTGATTGCCGCGCACGACATGGCACCACGGGCGGTCGAGCAGCTCGAGCGCGGTTTCGGACGCGGGCCCGCGATCGACGAGATCGCCGACCGAGAACAGCCGGTCGCTGGCCGGATCGAAGCGGACGTCGTGCAGCAGCGCGCGCAGCACGTCCACGCAGCCGTGCAGATCGCCGACGACGAAATCGCGGCCCGCCGAATTGGCGGGATGGCGGCAGAGGGAAGGGCTCATCCCGATATCTTAGGCGCTTGCGCTCATCGCCACGTCATGCGGGAATGGCGATAATCGGGGCGCTACCCGCCGGCGCCGCCCCGCACCGTTCGCGCCGGCGCAACCCTTTCCATCCGCTTTCGGAATCACACGATGACGCTTTATCCGCAGGTATTACGCAACCGGCCGCGCATGGTCGCCGCCTTCGCCGCGGGCGTGCTGTGCGCGCTGTTGCTGCCGGTTCCGTCGAGGCCGACGGTGCGTGCGCTGATTGGCTGGGACTGCGCGGTGTGGCTGTATCTCGCGCTGATGTGGGTGCGCATGGTCAGCGCGCATCATCATAACGTGCGCGACATAGCGATCCGCGAAGACGAGAATGCGACGACCGTGCTGACTGTCGTGTGTCTCGCGACGGTCGCGAGCGTCGCCGCGATCGCGATCGAGCTCGCCACTGCGAAGAGCGTGGGGTTTCGCGCAGGGCTCGGCCATTACGCGGTCACGGGCGCGACGTTATTCGGCGCGTGGTTCCTGATCCCGACGATATTCACGCTGCACTATGCGCGGCTTTACTACGGTTCGCCGAGCAGCGACCGACCGCTGCGTTTTCCCGACAGTCAGCCGGAGCCCGATTACTGGGATTTCCTGTATTTCGCGTTCACGATCGCGGTCGCGTCGCAGACGGCCGACGTGTCGCTCGCGAACCGCTCCGCGCGACGCGCGGTGCTCGCACAGTCGATCCTGTCGTTCTACTTCAACATGGCCGTGCTCGGGCTGTCGATCAACGTCGCGGCGGGGCTGCTGAGCTGATGCACGCGGGCGGCCGCGCGAAGCATGGCAGCGGGGTGCGCGCGATCCGCAGCGCGACCCGAAACGGCAGCTGCGGCGGCATCGCCGCGCCTCCCGTGCGATGCAGCCAGTACGTGAAGTCGTGCCGCTCCGGCGTGCCGCTCGGCGGTGCGCGCAACGCGTGCGTCGCACGCCATCGCACACTGGGGACGCGCGATCACGCGCTACGCCGCACCGCAATCCACGCTCCCCAGAACAGGCTCGAGAAAAAGCGCAACGGCGCATCGAAACCGGCTTCGTGCAGCAGGTCGAACACTGCTTTTTCCGACGCAGGCGGATCGGCGCCCTGCAGGATTTTGGCGAGCTGCGCGCGCACTGCATCGGGCGTCGCGCCCTTCATCCGCCAGCGCTGCTGCCATGCGTCGAGCAGCCGGGGGTGGTCCGCATAGCGGCGATGATTGCCCGCAATCACGAGCGGTGCGCCGGGCTTCACGCGGCGCGCGATCGCATTCAGCAGCGCCGCCTTCGCCGCATCGCCGGGAACGTGATGCAGCACGCCGATCAGCGTCGCGCCATCGAAGGCCTGCGTATCGGGCAGCGCGTCGACGCCGGCCTCGATGAATTGCGTGCGGGCGGCGCAGCCGGCCGTTTCGACGTTCGCGCGTGCGAGTGCCAGCATCGGCGCGGACGGATCGACGGCCGTGAAGCGCCATCCCGGCTCGAGCGCGGCAGGGATGCAGATCTCCTGCCCGGTGCCGCCTGCGCCCACGACGAGCAACTGCGCTTCCGGCACGCGGATCGTCGACGCGAGCATGCACGCGGCGAGTTCGTGGCACGCGTCGTAGCCGGCAAGCGCGATGCGGGACTGTTCTGCGTATTCGTGCGCGCGTGCCGGATCGAACTTCGCGGCGCTGGAGGGGAGCGACATGGCGGATTCCTTGGGTCGAAGCGCGGACCGGGTGTCCGCGCGCATCGGCCCGAGCGTAAGGGCGCGGCCGCGCGTCAACAAGGCGTGCGGCCATTCCGGTATGCGGACTACCCGCTTCGGTCGGTACAGAAAGCAAACGTTTGCGGGGTCGATTCGCATTTAAAAATGTGATGAATCGATGCATCGTATGCGCCGAATCGGCGCATACTTTTCTTCCGCCCTGCCTGGCCGTCGCATGCCGGGCCCCGATGCGCCGCGCGCCGCTTGCGCGGCCATGCCGCTCGGCACGCATGAGGAGCGCATGATGTCAGATTGTCCGCACGATCCGTATGCGCAGCACTACATTCACTGCTTGCCGTTCGGCGCGCAGCCGTGCGGTGCGCTCGGCACGACGCCGCGCACGCATTTCCGCGTGTGGGCGCCGGGCAGCACGCAGGTCCGGCTCGAACTCGAAACCGCGCGGGGTCCCGCACGCGTGCCGATGACGCCGGCCGGTCCGAACTGGTTCGAGGTCTTTGTCGAATGCGGAGCGGGCACCCGCTACCGCTACCGGCTCGACGATGTCGTATCGATTCCCGATCCCGCGTCGCGTTCGCAACCCGACGGCCTCAACGGGCCGAGCGAGGTCGTCGATCCCCGCGCGTTCACGTGGCGTAATACGTTCTGGCACGGGCGACCATGGGAAGACATCGCACTCTATGCGATTCGTCCGCATGCGGTGGGTGGCTTCGACGGCGTGCGCCGCCGGCTGCCGCAGCTTGCGCGCCTCGGCGTGACCGCACTGGAGCTGCTCGCGTCGCCGCACGACAGCCTGCCGTTCGCGCCGCTTGCGGCCGATGGCGGCCCCGATGCGCTTAAGGCGCTGATCGACGACGCGCACGGCTACGGCCTCGCGGTGCTGCTGGAACTCGATTACGCGCGTTTCGGCAGCGGCACCGACGCGCTGCGCCATTACGCCGAGCCGTTCTTCCATACGCGCGACGATCCGTTGCAGGCGCCGCCGCTTGCGCTCGATCATCCGGAAGTGTGCGACTTCTTCTGCGACAACGCGTTGTACTGGATCGACGAATACCGTTGCGACGGCCTGCGGCTGCGCGAGGCGGACCGGATCGGCACGTCGTGGCTGCGCGAGATTGCCGATCGGGTACGCGCGGCCGTGCCGGCCGACCGGCTGATTCACCTCGTGCTCGGCAGCGAACGGCATCCGGTGCATCTGGCCGATACCCATTTCGATGCGCAGTGGAACGGTTGCGGCGAACGTGCGCTGCACCGGCTGACAGCGCGCGACGACGCCGCGCACGAGGGCATTTCGGCGCACCAGTCGATCCATACGCTCGCTCGCGCACTGACTGCATCCGGCGCAGCGTTCCAGCCGGCTGCGTCGGCTGACGCCGCATTCGCCGACGGCGGGCTGTCGCTGACGTCGCTCGTGCTGTCCGACGGCGGATGGCGCGACAGCGAGCATGGACGCACGCGCGGCGAGCACACACCGCGCCTCGCGGCGCTCGCGCTGTCGTTGCTCACGCCGCAGATTCCGCTGATCTTCGACGAAACCGCATGCAACGCCGAGCGTGCGCATTTCGTGCAGTCGGCGCTCGCGGTGCGCGCGAAGCTGATTGCGCCGCGGTTGTCCGATTGCCGTCCGCAGGACGCGCATACGCTGAAGGCGGGCGGTGACGGCGATGCCGATGCGCTGCTCGCATCGTGGCGGCTTGCCGACGACGAGACACTGACCATCGCGCTGAACCTGTCGCCCGACACGGTGCCGTTCGACGCGCCGAGCGGGCGGATCGTGTTCGAGACGCCGGCGCGCGCGCGCGACCGCGTCGATGAAGGGGAGTTGCCGCCCTATTCGCTCGTCGCGTGGCTGACGGGCGACGTCAACGGCTATGCACTGACGCACGACGCGCGCCGGATCGACGGCGGCGCATGGAGCGCGATGCGTCGCTGAACGCGCGACGCTTGCGCCGCCGGGCGCGGGCTCGTCCGCCCTGGCCGCGCTCTTACCAGAAGCCGCGAATCCCCGCGACGCCATAGGCGCCGTGGCGGCGCGCGTCGTCGAGATGCGCGCGCGTCATGCCGCCGAGCGCATAGACGGGCATCGCGGCTTGCGCGGCCAGCGCGGCGAACCGCGTCCAGCCGAGCGCCGGTGCGCCGGGATGGCTGAGCGTCGGCAACACCGGCGACAGCGTGACGAAGTCCGCGCCCGCGCGCATCGCCAGCACGAGATCGTCAGCCGTATGACACGCGGCCGATATGCGCCGCGCGGGCGGCAGCGGCCGTTGCGCGACGGCGCGCAGCGCGGCGCCGTCGAGGTGCCAGCCCGCGCCGTCGAGGTGCATCACGCCGGCGGCATCGATCGGGCCGTTGAGCATCAGTTGCGCGCCGGCCGCGGTGCAGCGCGCGAGCGCATCGGCGGCCAGCCGCGCGAACGCGGCCCGGTCGAACGATTTCACGCGCAGCTGCACGAGCGTCTCGCCGCGCGCGAGGACGGCCGACATCCGGTCGAGAAACGCGCTGCAATCGGCGTCCGATGCGGACGCCGGCTCCGGCGAGATCACGCAGCAGCGCGGCAGCGGCGGGCTCATCGCGTGCGCCGAGCGGTGGCCGTCATTCGTCGGCCTCCTTCGCGGTTTTCGGATACACGCGCACGAGCACGATGCGCGGCCCGTTCATCTTCTTCACGACCACGTCGAAGCGGTCGAACGACACGCGCTGGCCTTCGGTGGGCAGATCGCTCAGCGCCTGGATCACGAGGCCGCCGACCGACTCCGCGCGCCCTTCGTCGATGTCGATGCCGAGCGCCTGCTCGAGCGACACGACGGGCAGGCTGCCCTTGCCCATCAGCGTGCCGTCGTCGAGGCGGCTCCAGTCGGCGTCGCCCTGTCGGAACTCGTCGTGGATCTGGCCCACCAGCGCGCCGAGCAGGTTGTCGAGCGTCAGGAAGCCGATCGGCTTCTCGCCCTTGTTGCCGACCAGCGCGAAGTGCGGTGCGCCCTTGCGGAAGCGGCGGAACAGCTCCAGCGCGGGCGTGTCGGGCTTCACGTACTGCACCGGCCTCACGTAGTCGGACAGGTCCTCCAGCGCCGCGCCCGCGTGCCGCGCGAGCAGCAGATCTTTCAGGTGGATCAGCCCGCTCACCTGTTCGCGCGACGCATTCTCGAACAGCGGATAGCGGCTGAAGCGATGCCGCGCGACGATTTCCATGTTGTCCGGCAGCGGCAGGTCGCGGCGCAGGCCGATCATTTCATGCGCGGGCCGCATCAGGTCGGACACCGTCATCGACGAGAAGTCGAGCGAATGCGCGAGCGTGTTCCACTCGTCGTTGGTGTACGCACCTCGGGCGGGCTGCGCCGGATTGCCGGCCGCGCTGCGGCGGCTGCGCAGGATCAGCTTCAGTTCGTCGGTCGAGTAGTGCGCATCGCCGCCGTGGTCGGCTGACAGCCCCGCGAGCCTTAGCACCGCGTTCGCGCTGGTGTTGAGCACCCAGATCGCCGGGTACATCGCCCAGTAAAACGCGTAGAGCGGCAGCGCGACCCACAGGCCGACCTTTTCCGACTGGCGGATCGCCATCGATTTCGGCGCGAGCTCGCCGACCACGATGTGCAGGAACGAGATCAGCGAGAACGCGAACACGAGCGAGATCAAGTGCACGATGCGCTCGGACTGCACGCCGATCAGGTCGAGCAGCGGGCCGATCAGTTCCGCGAACGCGGGCTCGCCAACCCAGCCGAGGCCAAGCGACGCGAGCGTGATGCCGAGCTGGCACGCGGACAAATACGCGTCGAGCCGGCCGTGCACGACCGCGAGGATGCGCCCGCGCAGGCCGTGCTTGCGGGCAAGCGTCTTGACGCGCGTCGCGCGCAGTTTGACGAGGCCGAATTCGGCTGCGACGAAAAACCCGTTCAGGGCCACCAGGAACAACGCGCCGATGAGCGCGAAGATCTGTAACAAAGAATCGCTCCAGTTGAGACAGGCCCGTCAGTATAGGGCCGGAAAGGCAAATGTAATGTATCGGGCGGCCAATTGCTTACACCGGCGCCTCGCAAGGGACGGAGAGCGTGAGGGTGACGGCGGCGCGGTCGGTGAACGGCGTGTGCGTGAAGGTGCCGCCATGCGCGAGCGCGACGCGCTGGCATAGTGCGACGATCCACGCGACGCGTTTGGCGTCGCGCGTGCGGAGCATCTCGCGGCGCGCGAATGTTTCGAACGCGTGCGGCAGGCCGGGATCGGCGAGAACGGCGGCGCTGACGTCGCAGCCGACGTGCGCGACGCACTGCGCGCCGTCGCGCGTGCACGCGAACGTCACGCGGCTGCCGGCGGCACTCGCTTCGACGGCCGTCGTCAGCATCGTCCACAGCGCCTGTGCGAGGCGTTCGCGATCGGCAGTCAGCGCGGGTTCGTGCTCGGGCAGCGTCGCGTCGATGCGCACCTGCCGCGCGTCGGCCAGCGCGACGCGCGCGAGTGCGATCGTGTCGTCGAGCAACGGGCGCAAAGCGAACGGCTGCGGCTCGATCGCGAGATTGCGCGTTTCCGCGCGCGGCGCGTCGAGCACGTCGTCGATCAGTGCGACCTGCTGGTCGATGCCGGTCCGGATGCCCGCGAGCGCACGCTGCAGGTTCGGGTCGGCGTTGGCAAGCTGCCGTTCGAGCACATACGCCCAGCTGTGCATTGCGTTCAGCGGGCTGCGCAGGTCGTGCGATGCGGTGGAAAGCGCCTGGTCGCGCAGAAAGAGCGCCGCCTCGGCGGCATAGTGCGCTGCGCGTTCGCGCAGCAGGTCGGCGGCGGGATCGGCGGAAAAGGACGTCACGGAGCTGGCCTGTCGGAAGCGGTTGGGATGAAACACATGCGAACCGCCATTATAGGGATCGCGCGTGTCACGCCGGCAGCGCTTCCTCGTCCTTTTTCCGCGCATCGCCGTTCGGCAGCAGCTGGCATGCCAGCAGGCCGGCCAGCATCAGCGCGCAGCCGATCAGCGCACGCAGCGTGAGCGTCTCGCCGAGCGCGGCCCACCCCGCGATTGCCGCGAACACGCCTTCCATGCTGAAGATCACCGCCGCATGCGCGGGCGCCGCATCGCGCTGCGCGACGACCTGCAGCGTATAGCCGACGCCGACCGACAGCAGCCCGCCGTACAGCAGCGTCGGCAGCGCGCGCTTCAGCATCGCAACGCCGACCGGCTCGAGCGCGACGGCGGCCGCAACGCACAGCACGCCGCACGCGACGAACTGCAGGAACGCGAGCACGAGCGGATCGTGCCGCTTCGCGAAATAGCCGACCGCCATCACGTGCGCGGCGATGATCACGGCGCCCGCGAGCTGGAACCAGTCGCCGTAGAGCACCGAGAAATGCTCGTCGATGCTGAGGAAGTACAGGCCGATCGCCGCGAGCAGCGCACCGAACCACGTGCGGGCGCCGATCCGGTGACGCACGAACACGCCCATCAGCGGCACGATCACGACATAAAGCGAGCTGATGAAGCCCGCGTTCGCGACCCGTGTGTACTGCAGCCCGAACTGCTGCAGCGAGATCGACACGGCGAGCAGCCCGCCGAGCGCGAGGCCCGGCGCGAGCAGCGCCGGCTCGCGGCGAATCGCCGCGACTTGCGCGCGCGAGGCAGCGTTCAGCGTCAGCAGCGGAATCAGCACCAGTGCGCCGAGCAGGAAGCGCAATCCGGTGAACATGAACGGCCCGATCACGTCGAGGCTCAACCGTTGCGCGACGAACGCCGAGCCCCAGATCGCGGCGGCGGCGAGCATCAGCAGGTTGGCGCGGAGGTGCTTGCGGGCATCGGACTTCATCGGAATTCGTCAGGGGATTGGCGGGCGGCGAAACCGCCTAGTTTACGCCGAGATTGCAAGGCTGTCGGAAAACCTTCGAAGTGCCGCCGCCGCACGGGCGTCGCGCACGCGCGAATACAGCACGACCTGCGAATGCGGCAGCGGCGGCAGCCCGAATCTCGCGCCGACGTCGACCAGCGTGCGCGGCGCGACACGCCGCGCGAGCGGGCAGACGGCGAGCCCTGCGGCCGCGGCGGCCGTGACCGCCGCGACGCCGCCGCCCGTGAACCGCTCGCGCCACGGCAGTCCCGCATGCTCGAGCGCGCGCAGCGCGGCGGCCCGCACGCCGCACGGCCCGGCCAGCACCGCCAGCGGTAGCGGTTCGCCCGCGCGCGGCGCCCAGTCGGGCGCGGCAAGCCACGCGAGCGGTTCGGTAAACAGCAGCGTGCCGTCGTCGCGCGGCGGATCCTCGCCGGGCTCGTGCCGCACGATCGCTGCGTCCAGCCGCCGCTCGTCGTATTGCGCGAGCAGGTTTGCCGACGTCCCCAGGTGCATTTCCAGTGACAGCCCCGGATCCTGCCGGTGCAGGCTCGTCAGTACCGCCGGCAGGTCCGGCACCGCGACGTGCTCGCTGACGCCGAGCGACAGCCGATGCGAGCCGGCCGAAATCGCGCCGAGCGCCCGATCGTGCGCGTCGAGCAGCGCGCGGGCGGCCGGCAGGAAGTTCTCGCCGTCGGCCGCCAGCTTGACGACGCGCGGCGTGCGGTCGAGCAGCGGCTTGCCGAGGTGTGCCTCGAGCCGCTTCAGCTTCAGGCTGACGGCCGACTGCGTGGTGCCGAGCGCGTCGGCGGCGCGCGTGAAACTCGCGAGATCGGCGACCAGCACGAACGCGCGGACGGCATCGAGATCGAGGACTTTCATTTCTGATGTAAATGGATGAAATATCGATAGATGACTGTTCATTATAGTTATCCGTGTCTAACCTGACGTGGCGTTTTTCGAATGTCAACGTCACCGAAAGGAGCAGGATCATGCCGTTCACCCGTATTGCAGTACGCGAAGGCAAACCGGCCGCTTACCGCGCGGCGCTCGTCGACGGCGTGCATCGCGCGCTGATGCACACGTTCAACGTGCCCGAAGACGACATCTTCATGGTCGTGACCGAGCACACGGCCGAGAACTTCTTCTTCGGCCGCCATTACCTCGACATCGAGCGCAGCGACGATCTCGTGATGATCCAGATCACCGCGAACAACACGCGCACGCTCGAGCAGAAGAAGGCGCTGTACCGGACGATCGCGGAGAACCTTGCCGCGCAGCCGGGCGTGCGGCCGGAGGACGTATTCATCAGCCTGGTCGAAGTGCTGAAGGATGACTGGTCGTTCGGCAACGGCATCGCGCAGTACGCCCTCTGACACGTCGTTTGATCTGCGACGCCGCGGCGGGGCCGGATCGCGTCACGCGCCCGTATGCGCCGTGTACTATGGAAGCTGCTTCACTGTCGACGCCGGCGCGCACGATGCGTCGGCGCTTGTTCATGTGCGGGAGCCTCCATGTCGCGTGTGCTGGAAATCGTGTTGTGCCTGTCGCTCGAAGGTTGGCCGGTGAAGGCGGGGAGCCGGGCCCGCGGCGACCAGCGCGACTTCGGCGCCGAGCTTGTCCGCGCGTGGCGGATCTGTCCGCAGGTGCGGATGCGGCGCGGCCACGAGCGCGTAACGATCGAGCCGTGCCAGATCGAGGAAGCCGAGCGGAGCGCCGGCGAAAGCTGGTGGACGTGGGTCGAGTCGAATGCGCACGGGCGGCGGGTGGTCGCGTCGCGCACGAAGGCGTTCGCGCCCGGCGTCGTGGCGCGCGAACGGTTCGACGCCGAACATGCGGGCATCGTCGTGGCCGCGCCGGCGCGCGGCACATCCACCGAAGCGGAGCAGGACGAGGAGGCCAGCGGCGGCGCTGAGCGCGGCGATGAAGCCGCGGTTGCCGCGTCGACTGTGCCGGCGCCGCTGCGGCTCGTCAGCGAGCGGCGGCGCGGGCGATGGGCGGACGATAGCGGCGTGGTGGTCGAGATGACGCTCGACGACGTCACGCTGGACGGCGGAGCCGACGCGCCGCGCCGACATGTCGAATTGCGGCTTGCGGCGCCCGACTGGGACACCGTCGCCGCGCGCACGGCCGCGTTGCGCGCGCTGTTCGCCGCCGCGCGCGAACTAAGCGGCGCATGGCCCGCGTTCGTGCAGCTGGCCAGCGTGATCGACCGCGCGTGCGCGGGCGACCCTGCGGTGGCCGGGCCCGTGAAGGCGCAACTCGTCGATCTGACTGGCATCCGCACGCAGCGGGCCGCGCTGTTCGCGCTGTCCGCCGATATCGCCGCGCAATGGCTCGGCAATGAAGCAGGGGTGCTCGAGCGCGACGATCCCGAATTCGTGCACCAGATGCGCGTCGCGCTGCGCCGGCTGCGCACACTGATGCGTTTCTTTCCGCGCTTCGCGGACGATCGATGGAAGGACACGTTCGGCGCCGATCTGCGCTGGCTCGCGTCGTTGCTCGGCACGGTGCGCGACTGGGACGTGTTCTCGACCGAGAGCCTGCCCGGCCTGATCGCGGCCGATGGCGGCAGTGCCGACTGGAACGGCACGCTCGACGCGGCGCGCGCGCAGGCGACGGCCGCGCGCGTCGAACTGCGCCAGGCGCTGCATTCGGCGCGCTATGCGCGGCTGACGCTCGGCTGGCTCGAATGGCTGAGCATGCTTGCACTGCCGGACACGGACGACGCCGACGCGCCGCCGCTGCGGCGTCATGCGACCAAGCGCGTGCGGCGTCTGTTCGGTCATCTGTATGCATCGCCGTCGCTCACGTCGCTCGATACGGCCGCACGCCACCGCGTGCGGATCGAAGCGAAGCGGCTGCGCTACGCGCTGGAATTCTTTGCGTCGCTGGCGTCGCGGCGCACACGCACCGAAACCGTCAAGACGCTCGCGCGCGTGCAAAGCGTGCTCGGCGAAGCGAACGACGCGATCGTCGCGCTGCATCGTCTCGAGCAACTGGCGGCGCCCGCGTATCAAGTCGGCTTCGTGCGCGGCTACGGCGCCGCGCTCGAGCAGCGCGCGGCGCGCGACGCCGAGGCGCTGCTGGCGAGCCTGCGTCCGCCGAAGCTCGATGCCAAGCCGCGTTGAGCGGCGCGCTCACTATAATGGCCTCCCGTTTTCTTCGGATTGACCGATGACCGACGCGTCGCCTCTTTCTTCCCCGGCCGCACCGCTCGAACTTGGCGGCGAACTGTGGTTGCGCGCAGGCGAGCAGACGCTCGGCGGCGCCACACGCATCGCACTGCTCGCGGCGATCGGCGAGACCGGTTCGATCACGCGCGCGGCGAAGGCCGTCGGCCTCAGCTACAAGGCTGCATGGGATGCGATCGATACGATGAACAACCTGGCCGGCGAGCCGCTCGTCATGCGGTCGACCGGCGGCAAGGGCGGCGGCGGTACGACGCTGACGCCGCGCGCGATGTCGCTGATCGCCGCGTTTCGCGCGATCGAGCGCGAGCATCGCCGTTTCATCGACGCCGCGAGCGCGGCCGTGTCCGGTTTCGACGTCGACTGGGCGCTGATCGGCCGGATCGGGATGAAGACGAGCGCGCGCAACCAGTTGTTCGGCAAGGTCGAGTCGATCGTGCGCGGCACGGTGAACGACGAGGTGACGCTCGTGCTGCCCGGCGGCCAGGCGATCGTCGCGGTTCTCACGCACGAGAGCGCCGACGCGCTCGGCCTGCAGCCGGGCGCCGCCGCGTGCGCGCTCGTGAAGGCGTCGTGGGTCGTGCTGGCGGTCGACGACGACGGCGAAGCGACGTTGAAGGTGTCGGCACGCAACCAGTTGCGCGGGACCGTCGACACCGTTGCAGCGGGTGCGGTGAACAGCGAGGTGACGCTTGCGCTGGACGGCGGCGGCACACTCACCGCCGTGGTTACGAACGACAGTGTCCGTGCGTTGCAGCTCGACGCCGGGCGGCGTGCGATCGCGTTGTTCAAGGCATCGAGCGTGATTCTTGCGGTGACGGGCTGAGCATGCGCTGCGGCGCGGCGGGCGCATGCCGAGAGCCGGAAGGCGGTCGAACGTCGAACGCCCAGCACCGTTGCACATCCGCGCACACGACGGCGAAACCGGTGTCTCCAACGTGCACGCGACGGCGGCCTCGCTTCCGCTTTCGGCCCGTTCCGGCTTATGCCGCCGACGCGGTTTCTGTCAGGCACCCGGCGTCCGCCGCGTCCGCCGCGACGGCACCGGCCCAGCACGCGCTCAGATGACGCGGCTTGGCCACTCCGCGTGTGGCGCCACGGCCTGCACGCGTCCTTCGCTCAACTGCACGACTTGATCGCCGAACGCGGCGACGTCGTCGGGGTCGTGCGAGATGAGCACCATCGGGATATCGAGTCTTGCCTGCAGTTCAGCGAGTTCGTGACGCATGCGCTGGCGCAGCGCGCCGTCGAGCGCCGCGAACGGTTCGTCGAGCAACAGGATGCGCGGCTGCGCGACCAGCGCACGCGCAAGCGCGACACGCTGCTTCTGTCCGCCCGACAGCTGTGACGGGAATTGCCCGGCGAGCGTGTCGAGTTCGAACGCTTGCAGCCAGTAAGTGACTTCGGGCGCCGTCGTCTTCGCGCGTGGATTGCGCAGGCCGGACGTGAGCCCGAACGCGATGTTCTGCCGAACGTTCAGATGCGGAAATAGCGCATAGTCCTGGAATAGATACGCGACGCGCCGCGCGCGGCTCGGCACGTCGATGCCGCGCGCGGCGTCGAACAGCGGCTCGCCGTTCAGCGTGATCGTGCCTTCGTCCGGCGACAGCAAACCGGCGATCGCCTGCAGCGTCATGCTCTTGCCCGCGCCGGACGGCCCGAACAGCACGACGCGCTGCGTGTTCGCCGTGAACGACACGTCGAGCGTGAAGCGGCGCTCGGCGTTCGAGTAGGTCTTGCGGATATCGACGGCGACGCTCATGCGGGCCTCCGTCGCGCGGCACGGCCTGGGCGCAAAACCGCGCGGGATGCGCGGGCGCACTTTGCCGTGACGGGCGCGGCGCGATGACGCGGCTCGCGATGCGTTGCGCGCGTCATGTCGGCTGACTCCGTCCGGCGCGCGCCGGCACGAGCCAGCCGGTCGCGAGCAGCACGAGCACGCACGTGATCGACGTGACGAGCACCAGGAAGTTGGCCGTGGCGTCGTCGCCGGCCTGCACCGCCGCGTAGATCGCGACCGATAGCGTTTGCGTGCGGCCGGGCAGATTGCCGGCGATCATCAGCGTCGCGCCGAATTCGCCGAGCGCGCGTGCGAACGCGAGCAGCGCGCCGGCCAGAATGCCGCGTGCGGCGAGCGGCAGCGTCACACGGAAGAACACCGCGGCTTCGCCGAGTCCGAGCGTGCGGGCCGCGCGCTCCAGATGCGGATCGACGCTCTCGAACGCAGTGCGCGCCGATTTCAGGATCAGCGGGAACGCGACGACCATCGACGCGATCACCGCGCCTTGCCACGTGAAGACGAGCTCGATGCCAAGCCGGTCGAGCCATGCGCCGAATACGCCGCGCCGGCCGAGCAGCACGAGCAGGTAATAGCCGAGCACCGTCGGCGGCAGCACGAGCGGCAGCGTCAGCAACGCATCCACCACGTCGCGCATCGGCGAGCGCCAGCGCGCGAGCACGAACGCGGCCGCGACCCCGAGCACGACGTCGAGCGCGGTCGCCCAGCCCGCAACTTTCAGCGACAGCAGCAGCGGTACCCACGCGTCCTGCATCATTACGTGCTCACTTGCCCGCGGGCTTGAAGCCGAACGTCGACAGCACCGCTTGCCCCTGCGGCGACGCGACGAAATCGATGAACGACTGCGCCTGTGCGGCATGGCGGCTGTCCTTGACGACCGCGATCGGGTAGGTGATGGGCGTCTGCGTCGGCACGGTCAGCGCGACCTTCACGCGGCCCGGCATGATCGCGGCGTCCGTGCCGAACACGAAGCCCGCGTCGACTTCGCCGCGCGCGACGTAATCGAGGCTCTGGCGCACGTTGGCGGCCAGCACGCCCTTCGCGCTGACCGCGTCCCACACGCCCGCCGCGCGCAGCGCACCTTCCGTGTAGCGGCCGACCGGCACCGACGCCGGGTCGCCATACGCGACGCGCTTCACGCCGGGTGCCGTCAGGTCGTTGAGCGACGCCGGTGCGGCCGCATGGCCGTCCGCCGGAACGATCAGCACGAGCGAGTTCGCGGCGAAATCGCGGCGCGTGCCGGGCACGACGACCTTATCGGCGACCGCGCGATCCATCGCCTTCTGGTCGGCCGACGCGAACACGTCGGCCGGCGCGCCCTTGGCGATCTGCTGCATCAACACGTCCGACGCGCCGAAGTTGAACAGCACCTTGGTATCCGGGTGCTGCTTCTGATAAGCATCGCCGACCGCCTTGAACGCGTTGGTCAGACTCGCGGCCGCCGACACGACCAGTTCGTCGGCGGCGCAAGCCGGAGCGCTGAACGCGAATCCGGCGGCGAGTGCGGCGAGCGGCATCAAACGGAGCAGGGTGCGGCGAAGCGGGCGTGCGGTCGAGCGCATGGTCGTCGTTGGAATGGTCGAAAACCGTAATCGTAATATAGCGCGGGTTATAACGCTCGACATACCGCTCATGCGGCGCTGAGCATGGAACCTTCAGACGTGACCGGCGGCCGGAATGACGGGCGTGACGCTCGTCACGCGTGCAGCAGCGGCGCCGGCGAGCCGGTGCGGTGCAGCGACGACGGCTGCGAGGCCGGCCGGTAGTTCGGATTGGCTTTCCATCGGGCGCGCACGAATGGCCGCTCGTGCCCCGACAGTTCCAGCGCGACCCGCGTGACCCAGCGGTGCGACGGCACCGTGATGCCATGCAGCGCGACGGTGACGAGCGCGAGACTCACGACGACCGCCGGCACCGACCAGCGGTGCGGCACCGCGTGCCACGAGCCGGCGATGAACGCGAGCGCGGCGATCGCGCCGACGATGCAGCCGGTGATCGATTCGGACGGCGAATGCGCGTCGAGCGCGACGCGCGACACACCGACCGCGACGCCGGCCGCGAGGCCGAGCGCGATGCCGGCGATCCGCACCGGCGTGCGCGTGCGGATGAGTGCGAGGAAGATCGCCACCGGGTAGACCGACGTCGACAGCATCGCGTGGCCGCTGAATCCGGTGAAGTCCCACGCGCGGATGCCGATGCCCCAGCCGAGGAATGCGATCTTCGTGAGCGCGACGACGGCGATCGCGGCCGCGAGCACGCCGAGCCATGCGGCGGCGCGTTGCCACGAGTAGCCGAGCGCGAGCCACACGGCGATGGTGATCGCGAGCGGCAACGTCAGGCCGGCGCCACCGAACGCGGTGATCGTGATCCACAGATGAGAGGACAGGTCGAACATCGGGAGGGAACGGGCAGAGGCGGGACGGATGCTTAAATCAACGCGCGAGCCGCGAAGAACGACTACAACGGATACAAGCGGTTAAACCGCAGTATAGCGCCGCGCCCGATCGAAGCCCGTTTTTACGGGACGCGGAACTATCCGTATGCAGGAAAAATCCCAGAAACAGTGTTATGGTGCATTGCACAAAGATGAACGATGCACCGTGAGTCGCACCCCTATTTTTCCTGACTGCGAGCCCGATCGATGACCAAAAGTCTGACCAAGGTATGGCTGGGCGGCATGAAGCGCATGCTGTCTCCGGTCGCCAAACGCGCGGCGCGCGATGCGCAGCGAATCGCGCGCGACGCGCTCGAGGCCGCAGCGTCGCCTGCTGCAACCGAACCGTCCCCGCCGCGCGAATCGCGCGTGCGGCCGCGCGCTGCCGCATGGGCCGCCGGTGAGTGGACGCGTGCCGAGCATCCGATGGCGAATGCGCTCGGCCGCCTGGTCCAGAATCTTGCGTACGCGCTCTATATCCCGCCCGGTCGCGCGCGCGGCCCGCGTCCGCTGGTCGTGATGCTGCATGGCTGTCAGCAGTCGGCCGACGAATTCGCGCACGGCACGCGGATGAACCTGCTCGCCGACCAGCACGGCTTCGCGGTGCTGTACCCGGAGCAGTCGCGGCGCGCGCACGCGCACGGTTGCTGGCACTGGTATGAAGACACCGACCGCGCGGGACGCGGCGAAGCGGATGCGGTCGCGTCGCTTGTCGATACGCTCGTCGACGAGCACGGATTCGACGCATCCCGCGTCTACGTCGCCGGACTGTCCGCCGGCGCGGGCCTCGCGGCGCTGCTCGCGCTGCACCATCCGGATCGCTTCGCGGCCGTCGCGCTGCACTCGGGCCCCGCGCTCGGCGAAGCGAATTCCGGCATCACGGCGATGGACGTGATGCGGCGCGGGCTGCGGCAGAACCCCGCCGCGATCGTCGACGCCCTCGTCGACGCCACCGCGTATCCGGGCATGCCGGCGCTGATCGTCCAGGGTGACGGAGACCGCGTCGTCGCGCCGAAAAACGCCGATCAGCTCACGGTGCAGTTCATGCGCCTGAACGGGCTCGCGGACAGCCGCGGCGCGCTGCGCGGCGGGGAGCGCGTCGAGACGCGCGGTGCGGGCGTGCAGCTTACCGATGTGCGCCGCGACGGCGAGACGGTCGTGCGGCTCTGCCGCGTGAAGGGGCTCGAACACGCATGGGCCGGCGGCGACGACGCGGTGCCGTTTCACGCGGCGGTCGGGCCGGATGCAAGTGCGATGATCTGGTCCTTTTTCGAACACAATCGTCGCACTGTGGCGACTGAACGACGCACTGTGTGATCGACGCTAGCCATCGACTAGGGTTTTCCCTATAATTCGGGAAAACCCTAGTCCAGAACCTTCGGAAAGCGAGATCGAACATGTACCTGCTGAGCCACCTCTTCCTGATCCTGACCAAGAACGCTGAAAAGGCCGCGAAAGAGCGTGCCGACGCGTATCTGGCCGAAGCGACCGACATCTACGATCTCGAATTTCGCATGCGCAAGATCGATCGCGAAGCGGCGATGAACCGTCCGTTCTCGTTCGGCTCGCGTTAAGCAGCGCAGCGCCGGCCGGCGCGTCAGCCGGCCCGGCAGTTCACGCGAAAGGGCGTGTGCGGCAAGCAGCCGCACACGCCCTTTCTGCATTCGGCGCCGCGCGTTGCGTCAGACGACCGTCAGGCGCACCGGCACGTTGTTGCGGGTAGCGTTCGAATACGGACATACGTGGTGCGCCTTGTCGACCAGCGCCTGGGCGTCTGCCTTGTCCAGCCCCGGCAGCGACACGCGCAGTTCGATGTCGAGGCCGAAGCCGCCTGCGTCGTTCGGGCCGATACCGACTTCCGCGGTGACCCGCGTGTCCGCCGGCAGCGTCTGCTTGTTCTGGCCGGCGACGAATTTCATCGCGCTGAGGAAGCAGGCCGAGTAACCTGCGGCAAACAGCTGCTCCGGGTTCGTGCCTTCCGCGCCCGTGCCGCCGAGTTCGCGAGGCGCGGCCAGCTTCACTTCGAGCCTGTTGTCGGCAGATACCGCGCGGCCGTCGCGGCCGCCCGTGCTCGTGGCGCTGGTCTTGTACAGAATGTTCATCGTGCAGCTCCTGTCGGGAAGAGTGGGAGGAAAGCGGTCCGGACATACGGAATGTCGCGGGCCACGGATAAAATATAGAACACAAATAATTTGTGTGCAAATGAAATTTTGAAGAAAGAGCCCGGCGGAGCCGGGCGCGACCGCGAACGCGTGTGTCGTCAGGCTTCGTTCGACGCCGACAACGCACTCCGCAGCTGCTGCAAATCCGCGCGCAGCCGGACGAGGAACTCGGGGGTCTGCTGCATCGCGCAAAAAAGCTCGGCCGGCACCGAGCGGGCCTTGTCCTTGAGCGCGTGGCCGTCAGCGGTCACGCGCACGTTCACCACCCGCTCGTCCGTCGCGCTGCGCACGCGTTCGACATAGCCGAGCGCCTCGAGCCGTTTCAACAGCGGCGTGACGGTGGCCGGGTCGAGGTCGAGGCGGGCGGCGATGTCCTTCACCGCGATGTCGTCGCGCTCCCACAGCACGAGCATCGCCAGATATTGGGGATAAGTCAGCGACAGCTTGTCGAGCAACGGCTTGTACGCCTTCGTCATCGCATGCGAAGTCGCGTAGAGCGCGAAGCACAGTTGTTCGTCGAGCGTCTGGGGTAACGGGGGCAGGCGGTCCATGATCCGGGGCGGCGCGGCACACGCGCTAACGATTTGCACACAAATTATTTTGCGCGCAAAAGATCTCGTTGAACAGGGGTGCGGCGGCCCCGGCGGGTGCCGTCTTCAGGAGCGCGAGCGAGCCGGTCAAACAGGGGAAGGGGCCGGCCGGCAGCGCGTGCGCGCCAGCGGCCGTGCGAGCGTCAGCGGCCCGACGTGGGCGTCGCGGCGCCCGGCTCCTGCACGCCGAAGCAGCCCCGATAGGTCGCGTAGAACGAGCAGTACATCATCGTGACGATGATGATCGTCACCGGCATCATGATCGTCAGCACGTATGCGCCGGCGCCGAGCGCCTGCAGCAGCAGCGACAGCCCGAACGACGTGGCGAGCGCGACGCCGAACCACAGCAGCCCGTACACGACGAATGCGCCGCGATTGCGCCAGCAGCTGACGACGCTGAAGAACAGCGCCTTGGCAGGCGGAATGTCGTGCCACGCGGTCAGTACCGGCGCGAACCAGAACAGCATCGCGACCGGCGCGTAGAGCACCGTCGCGAACAGCAGCGCGCCGAGCGTGCCTTGCGTGGCGAGTGTTTCGGGCGTCGCGTTCGCGTCGCCCGTCGCGCCGAGCATCATGTGGAGCAGCCCGCCGCCGTCGATGATCGACGACGCGGCGAACACCAGCACCATCAGCGCGACATAGACGACGCCGAGCACCAGCAGCCGCTGCGTCGTCGCGGTGCCGTACGAGCGGAATCCGTCGATCAGGATCGTGGGCATCACCGGCTTGCCGGCCACCGTGTCGCGGCACGCGGCCATGAACCCGACCGCGATGCCGGGAATGAACAGCAGCGGCAGCGCCGCGCCGATCACCGGCACCATCGACACCAGCGTGATCGCCAGCAGGTACGTGAAGAACAGCGTGATGAACGCGAGCGGGTTCCGGCGGAACAGCCAGATGCCTTGACGGAACCAGACATAGCCCGCTTTCGCGGGCACTTCGATCAGTTGCATGCGGTATGGGTCTCGGGAAGCACGGGCGTGTGCGCGATACGCTCACGCAGGATCCGTTCGAAATGGCCGGGGTCGTGCGGCTTGAGCATTTCTGCCGCGCGCGGCAGGTAGAAGTCGTACAGGCGCGACACCCAGAACCGGTACGCGCCCGCACGCAGCATGTCGCTCCAGTGGCGGCGCTCTTCGGCCGTGAACGGCCGGACAGTCTGGTACGCGCGCACCAGCGCGTCCGCGCGCGCGGCGTCGAGCACGCCCGTCGCGAGATCGACGCACCAGTCGTTGACGGTCACCGCGACGTCGAACAGCCACTTGTCGCAGCCCGCGAAGTAGAAGTCGAAGAAGCCGCCGAGCCGGACCGCATGGCCGGTATCCGGCGCCGCATGCGCGAACAGCACGTTGTCGCGGAACAGGTCGCAATGGCACGGGCCGCCAGGCAGGGCCGCGTAGTCGCCGGACGCGAAGAACGCCGTCTGGTGCGCGAGTTCGCCCTCGAGCAACGCGCGTTGCGCGTCGGAAATGAACGGGACGATCGCCGGCACGTTCTCCTGCCACCACGGCAGGCTGCGCAGGTTCGGCTGCTGGCGCGCATAGTCGCGCCCGGCCAGGTGCAGACGCGCGAGCATCTGCCCGACCTCGATGCAGTGTTCGACCCCCGGCGCGAGTTCGGCTGCGCCGTCGAGCTTCGTGACGATTGCCGCCGGCTTGCCGTGCAGCTCGCCGAACAGCGCGCCGTCATCGCGCGGGACCGGATCGGGCACCGGCACACCGTGGCTCGCCAGATGGCGCATCAGGTCGAGGTAGAACGGCAGTTGCTCGGCCGTCAGCTTCTCGAAGATCGTCAGCACGTACTCGCCGCGCGTCGTCGTCAGGAAGAAATTGCTGTTTTCGATGCCGGACGGAATGCCGCGGAACGCCAGCACGTCGCCCAGTTCGTAGTGGCGCATCCATTGCGCGAGATCGGAGTCGGAAACAGCGGTGAAAACGGCCATGCGAGATGCGTCTGGTCAGTTGTCGGCACGCGCGGCGGCGTACGGCGCGACAGGAAGTGAAGGGGGAACCTGGCGCCGCATCGGGACCGACGCGGCGCGGCAGGAAATCAGTAGCGCAGGTTCACCGACGGCAGGCGCGTGATCGGGATGCCCGCGTCGTGCGGCTTCGGCGACGTGTCGAGCGTCGAGCTCATTTGATAGCGGGTGCCGAAGTTCGACTTCACGTCGATCTCGACCGGCTTGCCGCGATCGCGATACTCGGTGACCTCGGTGCCGTTCTTGCTCTTCTCGTGGAAGCTTGGCGTGCGTCGAATGTCGGCGAAGTCGACCTTCGACGTGACTTCGGCGCCCGGCCGGTTGATCTTGCGGAGATCGGGCAGGCCGGCGGCTTCGTTGGCGTCGGCCCGGGCCTGTGCGTCGGCGTCGGGCGTGCCGCCGGCGGCGTAAGCGGCGCCGGCAGCGGCAAGCGTGCCTGCAAACGCGGCGGCAGCGGCGACGAGAATGAGCGGCTTCATGATGAGTCTCCAGTGAACCCATCGATTTTAGCAAATACTGCGCGCAGGCCGGCCCTCGCGTGCACCCGGCATGCAAGCGCGCGGCCATGAGCGTGACCGGGTTCCGTGGTAATGTCGTTCGATCAGACGAGGTGATGAAAATGAAGAACGATTTGAGCCGCCGGCACCGGGTGCTGACGCCCGAGAGTCCTCCCGTCGAAGCTTTCGACGATCCGGTTGCCGCCGTCGCGCGGCTGTCGGCCATCTACGACACGAACACCGGCTTCCTGCGCGATGCATTCGCGCGCTACCGGCGCCACGAACCGTTCACCGAGCACGTGCGCGCGTGCTATCCGTTCGTGCGGATCCGTACCGACGTCAATACGCACGTCGATTCGCGCCGGTCGTACGGTTTCGTCGCCGGCCCCGGTGTGTTCGAGACGACCGTCACGCGCCCGGACTTGTTCGCGAACTACTATCGCGAGCAACTGCGCCTGCTGTCGAAAAACCATCATGTGAAGATCGAAATCGGCGTGTCGTCGCAGCCGATCCCGGTTCATTTCGCGTTTCCGGAGGGCATCCATCTCGAAGGCGAACTCGACCGCGATCGCCTGCTCGCGATGCGCGACATCTTCGACACGCCGGACCTGTCGTACCTCGACGATCGCATCGTCAACGGCACGTTCGAGCCGGCGCCGGGCGAACCGCATCCGCTCGCGCTGTTCACGGCCGCGCGCGTCGATTTCTCGCTGCACCGGCTGCGCCACTACACGGCGACGTCGCCCACGCACTTCCAGAATTACGTGCTCTACACGAATTACCAGTTCTACATCGACGAATTCGTGAAGCTTGGCCGCACGCTGATGACGGAGAGCACCGATCCCGAAGTGCGCGAGTACCGCAGCCAGTACAGCTCGTTCGTCGAACCGGGCGACGTGATCACGTACAACGCGAATCTGGGCAGCGAGCCGGCCGAGGGCGCCGCACCGCCGCGGCTGCCGCAGATGCCCGCTTATCACCTGAAGCGCGCGGACGGCAGCGGGATCACGATGGTCAATATCGGCGTCGGCCCGTCGAATGCGAAGACGATCACCGATCACATCGCGGTGCTGCGTCCGCACGCGTGGGTGATGCTCGGCCACTGCGCTGGACTGCGCAACACGCAGCGCCTTGGCGATTACGTGCTCGCGCACGGTTACGTGCGCGAGGATCACGTGCTCGACGCCGACTTGCCGCTGTGGGTGCCGATCCCGGCGCTCGCGGAAGTGCAGCTCGCACTGGAACGCGGCGTGGCGGAGGTCACGCGGCTCGAAGGTGCAGAACTGAAGCGCGTGATGCGCACGGGCACGGTCGCGAGCGTCGACAACCGCAACTGGGAACTGCGCGATCATCGCGAGCCCGTGCAGCGGCTGTCGCAGAGCCGCGCGATCGCGCTCGACATGGAAAGCGCGACGATCGCCGCGAACGGGTTCCGCTTCCGCGTGCCGTACGGCACGCTGCTGTGCGTATCGGACAAGCCGCTGCACGGCGAACTGAAGCTGCCGGGCATGGCCGACACGTTCTACCGCGGGCAGGTCGATCAACACCTGCAAATCGGCGTGAAGGCGATGGAGATCCTGCGCACGAACGGGCTCGACAAGCTCCATAGTCGCAAGCTGCGCAGCTTCGCGGAAGTGGCGTTTCAGTAACGCGACCGCCGGACTGCACGGTCGCGCCTGCAACGACAAAGGCCGCACGCGAACTTCCGTTCGCGTGCGGCCTTGTTGTTTCCGCTTCAGCGCGCGGGCCGCTCGGCCCGGCGTTCACGCGTTCAGCACTCGCCCTTCTTTGCGTGTCCCGGCGGGCAGTGATAACGGTCGCGGCCATGGTGGCGCTCGTGGTCTTCCCACTCGCGGCGCTCCCAGTAGCGATGGCCGTCCCAGTAGCGGTCGCCGTGCCAGCCGACCACCACCACGGGCGCGGGCGCGACGACGACCGGTGCGGGCGTGCCGATGTTGACGTCGACGTTGACGGCGTGAGCGAAGCCGGACAGCGAAAGACCGAAGCCGGCGAAGGCGATGGCGATCAGCGAGCGTTTCATGTTGTTTTCCGTGATGTCGTGGTCAAAAGGCCGGCGCGGCGCGATTGGCGCGATGGGGATCGTTCTATCGCGGGGCGCCATGTCGACGAGATCAAGTGTGCGACGGCGACACGAAAAAAGCGATGCGAGTTTGTTACTGCGGATTGTCGCGACGCAAGCGGGGCCGATGAATCGCAGCCAGCACGATTTGACATTGACGCGTCGCGGGCGCGGAGCGTGGCAATCGCGTCATGCAATGCGGTCCGCCCGATTTGACATTCGGCGATGCGCGGGGGGCGCAGTGCGATTAATGCGGTGTTACAAATGATGCGCGGCAGGCGGCGCAATCGCCGGGCCTGCCGCGCGGGAAGCGAGAGGCCGGCCGTGAGGCCGGCCATCGACGTCGCTCGAATTACAGATAGAACATGCGGTCTTCTTCGGGCGGAGGCGGATGACCGTCGCCACCGTCGGAGCCTTCTTCCTCGCCGCTGTCCTCGTAGAAAGCGAGCACCGCGTCGAGCACTTGGTCGGGATCGTCGATCACCTGCATCAGGTCCATGTCTTCCGGATTGATGAGGCCGTTCGGAATCAGCTGGTCGCGGAACCATTGCAGCAGCCCCTTCCAGAACTCGCTGCCGACGAGGATGATCGGCACGAGGCGGGACTTCTTCGTCTGGATCAGCGTAAGCACTTCGGACAATTCGTCGAGCGTGCCGAAGCCGCCCGGCATCACGATCACTGCGTCGGAGTTCTTCACGAACGTGACCTTGCGCGTGAAGAAGTGGCGGAAGCGCAGCGAGATGTCCTGATAGTGGTTGCCGGCCTGCTCATGCGGCAGCTCGATGTTCAGGCCGACCGACGGCGCCTTGCCGGCGTGTGCGCCCTTGTTCGCCGCTTCCATGATGCCGGGGCCGCCGCCGGAGATCACCGCGAAGCCGGCGTCGGACAGCTTGCGGGCGATTTGGACCGCGAGCTTGTAGTGCGGCGTGTCAGGCTTCAGACGGGCAGAACCGTAGATGCTGACGGCCGGGCGGATCTCCGACAGGTACTCGGTCGCCTCGATAAACTCTGCCATAATCGTGAACATCTGCCACGATGCGCGCGCCTTCTTGGCCGTCGCGCGTTCTTGATCTGCGAGCGAACGCAGACTCGGAATCACTTTTCTCTTGTTCATAATGCCTGAAGAACGAAATCTGGAAGGTAAGACCCTGCTATTGGTTGACGGTTCGAGCTATCTGTATCGGGCTTACCATGCGATGCCTGATTTGCGTGGCCCTGGCGGGGAGCCGACCGGAGCGCTCTACGGAATCATCAACATGCTGCGCCGTATGCGCAAGGAAGTCAGTGCAGAGTATAGCGCTTGCGTGTTCGATGCAAAGGGCAAGACGTTCCGCGACGACCTTTATGCCGACTATAAGGCAAACCGTCCGTCGATGCCGCCCGATCTCGCGCTGCAGGTCGAGCCGATCCATGGCGCGGTACGCGCGCTCGGCTGGCCGCTGCTGATGGTCGACGGCGTCGAAGCCGACGACGTGATCGGTACGCTCGCGCGCGAAGCCGAGCGGCACGGGATGAACGTGATCGTGTCCACCGGCGACAAGGATCTTGCGCAACTCGTCACCGATCATGTCACGCTCGTGAACACGATGACGAACGAGACGCTCGATCGCGACGGCGTGATCGCGAAGTTCGGCGTGCCGCCGGAGCGGATCATCGACTATCTCGCGTTGATCGGCGACACCGTCGACAACGTGCCGGGCGTCGAGAAGTGCGGGCCGAAGACGGCCGTGAAGTGGCTGTCGCAGTACGAGAGCCTCGATGGCGTGATCGAGCACGCGGACGAGATCAAGGGCGTGGTCGGCGACAACCTGCGGCGCGCGCTCGATTTCCTGCCGCTCGGCCGCAAGCTCGTGACCGTCGACACGGCGTGCGATCTCGCGCCGCACCTCGAATCGATCGAAGCGTCGCTGAAGACGGACGGCGAAGCACGCGACCTGCTGCGCGACATCTTCGCGCGCTACGGCTTCAAGACGTGGCTGCGCGAAGTCGACAACGCACCTGCCGAGGGCGGCGGCGCCGATGCGCCGGAAGGCGATCCCGCGCCGGTGGTGGCGACGGACATCGTGCGCGAATACGACACGATCCAGACCTGGGAGCAGTTCGACGCGTGGTACGCCAAGATCGATGCGGCCGCACTGACCGCGTTCGACACCGAAACCACGTCGCTCGATCCGATGACCGCACGGCTCGTCGGCCTGTCGTTCGCGGTCGAGCCCGGCAAGGCTGCGTATCTGCCGGTCGCGCATCGCGGCCCCGACGCACCCGAGCAGCTGCCGTTCGACGACGTGCTCGCGCGCCTGAAGCCGTGGCTCGAATCGGCCGATCGCAAGAAGGTCGGCCAGCATCTGAAGTACGACGCGCAGGTGCTCGCAAACTACGACATCGCGCTGAACGGCATCGAACACGACACGCTGCTCGAATCGTATGTGCTCGAATCGCACCGCACGCACGACATGGACAGCCTCGCGCTGCGTCATCTCGGCGTGAAGACGATCAAGTACGAAGACGTGGCCGGCAAGGGCGCGAAGCAGATCGGCTTCGACGAGGTCGCGCTCGATCAGGCCGCTGCCTATGCGGCCGAAGACGCGGACATCACGCTGCAGCTGCATCACGCGATGTATCCGCAGGTCGCGCGCGAACCGGGCCTCGAGCGCGTGTACCGCGAGATCGAGATGCCGGTGGCGCTCGTGCTGCGCAAGATGGAGCGCACTGGCGTGCTGATCGACGACGCGCTGCTGCACGCGCAAAGCAACGAGATCGCGACGCGGCTCATCGAGCTCGAGAGCCAGGCGTATGAACTGGCCGGCGGCGAGTTCAATCTCGGCTCGCCGAAGCAGATCGGGCAAATCTTCTTCGAGAAGCTGCAGTTGCCGGTCGTGAAGAAGACGCCGAGCGGCGCGCCGTCCACCGACGAGGAAGTGCTGCAGAAGCTCGCCGAGGATTACCCGCTGCCGAAGCTGCTGCTCGAGCATCGCGGGCTGTCGAAGCTGAAATCGACGTACACCGACAAGCTGCCGCGCATGGTCAATCCGGCAACGGGCCGCGTGCACACGAATTACGCGCAGGCCGTCGCGGTCACGGGCCGGCTTGCATCGAACGACCCCAATCTTCAGAACATTCCGGTGCGCACGGCCGAAGGGCGGCGAATCCGCGAAGCATTCATCGCATCGCCGGGCCACCGGATCGTGTCGGCCGACTATTCGCAGATCGAACTGCGGATCATGGCGCACATCTCCGGTGACGCGTCGCTGCTGCGCGCGTTCGCGCAGGGCGAGGACATCCACCGCGCGACGGCCGCCGAAGTGTTCGGCGTGACGCCGCTGGAAGTGAACGCCGACCAGCGCCGGATCGCGAAGGTGATCAACTTCGGGCTGATCTACGGGATGAGCGCTTTTGGCCTCGCGTCGAACCTCGGCATTACGCGCGATGCGGCGAAACTCTATATCGACCGCTATTTCGCGCGCTACCCCGGCGTCGCGCAATACATGGAAGACACGCGCACCGCCGCGAAAGACAAGGGCTACGTCGAAACCGTTTTCGGCCGCCGCCTGTGGCTGCCGGAGATCAACGGCGGCAACGGGCCGCGCCGTCAGGCCGCCGAGCGCGCGGCGATCAACGCACCGATGCAGGGCACCGCGGCCGACCTGATCAAGCTGTCGATGATCGCGGTGGACGACTGGCTCACGCGCGACCGGCTCGCGTCGCGGATGATCATGCAGGTGCACGACGAACTGGTGCTCGAGGTGCCCGACGACGAACTGTCTCTCGTGCGCGAGAAGCTGCCGGAAATGATGTGCGGCGTCGCCAAGCTGAAGGTGCCGCTGGTTGCCGAGGTGGGTGCCGGCGCGAATTGGGAAGAGGCGCACTGACGCGCGCTGCGCGGTTTCCCGATTCCCGTTTCCCCGCGGCATATTGTTGCAGGGATGCCGAATATCGAGATGGTTTGCTTGTCGTCAACGTGCAAGCTCCCGGACAATGCAAGTCAGTCGGGTCGTCGTCGCGGGGGCGCTGCGCGCTGCGTTCCCGAGTCGGTCGCATCGAAGCGTTTCGAACTGCACATCGATGATGTCCGAACCGGTTAATCCAGCGGGCGGCGCGAACGCATCGCGTCTGCATCGTCCGGCGGCAGCAGTTTCGAATCGCAAAGGGGGAATCAGATGCATCGGATCATCATCGTAGGCGGAGGCGCGGGCGGCCTGGAACTGGCGACGCGGCTCGGCGACCGTTACGGTGCGCGCGACAATCGTCCCGCGCGTGCGCTGGTCACACTCGTCGACCGCAATCCGACCCACATCTGGAAGCCGCTGCTGCACGAAGTCGCGGCCGGCAGCATGGACCCGTTCACGCAGGAACTCGAATACGCGGCGCAGGCACGCTGGCACGGCTTCGAGTTTCAGCAGGGCGAACTCACCACGCTCGACCGCGCGGCGAAGCGCATCACGCTGTCGCCGGTCAACGACAGCGACGGCGCGGAACTGTTGCCCGCGCGCAGCCTGGAATACGACACGCTGGTGATCGCGATCGGCAGCACGACGCATTTCTTCGGCGTGCAGGGCGCGGCCGAAAACGCGATCGCGCTCGATACGGTTGGCGAGGCCGAGCGCTTCCGCAAGCGTCTGATCGCTGCGTGCATGCGCGCCGAGCATCAGGCGCCGGTGGAGCCGGCGCCCGGTGCGGCAGCCGAACCGCGCATCCAGGTCGTGATCGTCGGCGGCGGTGCGACCGGTGTCGAATTGTCGGCGGAGCTGCGCAACACCGCGCAAGTGCTGTCCGTGTACGGGCTGCACAAGCTCGATCCGCGGCATGACGTCGGGATCGTGCTGATCGAATCCGGCCCGCGCATTCTCCCGGCGTTGCAGGAGCGCGTGTCGACTGCAACGGCCGACCTGCTCGAAAAACTCGGCGTGCGGCTGATGTTGTCGGAGCGCGTGACCGAGGTCGGGCCCGGTGTCGTACACACCGCGAGCGGCAAGGCAGTCCGCGCGGATCTCACGGTGTGGGCCGCCGGCATCAAGGCGCCGGCCGTGCTGTCTCACCTCGACGGCCTGCAGGTCAACAAGCTCGGTCAGCTCGACGTGCGGCGCACGCTGCAAACTTTCACCGACGACAACGTGTTCGCACTCGGCGACTGCGCAGCCTGCGCATGGCCGGGTAACGAACGCAACGTGCCGCCGCGCGCGCAGGCCGCACATCAGCAGGCGACTTTCCTGCTGAAGGCGATCGGCTGCCGGCTCGACGGCCGTCCGCTGCCGGAGTTCACGTATCGCGATTTCGGTTCGCTCGTGTCGCTGGGCCACTTCAGCGCGGTCGGCAACCTGATGGGCGGGCTCATCGGCGGCAACATGCTGATCGAAGGGCTGTTCGCGCGGTTCATGTACATGTCGCTGTATCGGCTGCACATCGCCGCGCTGCACGGCTATCCACGGATGATGCTCGATACGGTCGCGCACTGGCTGAGACGCACGACGTTGCCGCGCGTGAAGCTGCATTGACACCAGGCGGCCGATTGCACCGGGCGGGCAGAGGGCGCACACCGAGCGCTCTCTGCCCGTAGTCGATTCGGGCGCGCGATCCCTCTGCATGCCGACACGGCGGCGTTCGTTGCGCGCGGCTCTTCGTTTGATGCACACGCATTCGTTCGGGCAACGGTGCTTTCGTTCTGCCGCGAGTATGCGCGATGCAGCGCCTGACGACACGGAACGCGACGCGATCACACCTTCGTAATCGAGTCTTACACATCCGACAGTTGACGCGACAACGGATTATTGGGCATCTTGTCCGGGTTTTCGCGTGGCGGCGGAGTGCCGACCGCCGCGACATCCGCGCCGTTGGCCGGCGCGATGCCCCGTCAGGCCCGATCCGCGGCCGTGGCGGCGGCGCCAATCGAGGAGTGCATTCATGTTGAAACCCGAAGTCGACAGCCTGGTTCCCCACGTCCCGTTCTCGCGCCGCAAATTCATGCAGGCCGCGCTGGGCGGCACCTTCGCGGCGGCGGTGCTGCCCGTGTCGGCGCAGACGGTCACCACCGACAGCGCCGGGCTGGACGTCGACACCATCGAGATCCGCTCGGGCGACGCGAGCATCCCCGCGTACCGCGCGCAGCCGGTCGACAAGACGAACCTGCCGGTCGTCATCGTGATTCACGAAATCTTCGGCGTGCATGCGCATATCGCGGACGTGTGCCGCCGCTTCGCGAAGCTCGGCTATCTGGCGATCGCGCCCGACCTGTTCGCGCGGCAGGGCAATGCGGCGAAGTACCCGACGATGAAGGAACTGTACGACCACATCATCAGCAAGGTGCCGGACCGTCAGGTGACCGAGGATCTCGATGCGACCGTCGCATGGGCTGGCAAGAACGGCGGCGACCTGTCGCGTCTCGGCGTGACGGGATTCTGCTGGGGCGGGCGCCAGGCGTGGCTGTATGCGGAGCACAATCCGCATGTGCGGGCGGCCGTCGCGTGGTATGGGTTCGTCGAAGGCAAGACCGACGAGATGACGCCGTTCAATCCGGTCGACCACGCGTCGTTGTTGAAGGTGCCGGTGCTCGGGTTGTACGGCGAGAAGGATACGAACATCACGCAGGCATCGCTCGCCGACATGCGCAAGGCGATCCAGACGAGCGATTCACCGCTCGCGCGGCAGTCGGAGATCGTCGTGTATCCGGATGCCGGTCACGCATTCTTCGCCGACTATCGGCCGAGCTACGTGAAAGGCGATGCCGAGGACGGCTGGAAGCGCGCGATCGAGTGGTTTCACAAGTACGGTGTGATGTGAGCGACGAGCGGCGGCGCCGGCCGCCGCTTCATCGGCCGCGACATCGTCGTCGTGCCGCGTCGGTTGCTTATGGAGTCGGGCCGGTTGCGATCGGTCGCGACGGATCGGCGCTCCATTCGCTCCACGAGCCCGGATAAAGCGACGCGCCATGCAGCCCCGCGACCTCCAGTGCGAGCGCGTTGTGGCATGCGGTCACGCCCGACCCGCATTGCAGGATCACGTTGTTCGGCTCGGTGCCGGCCAGGAGCGCGGTGAATGTCTCGCGCAATTCATGGCCGGTCTTGAAGCGGCCGTCGGCGCTCAGGTTGTCCTTGAAGAAGCGGTTGCGCGCGCCGGGAATGTGGCCGCCGACGCGATCGATCGTTTCGTTTTCGCCGCGATAGCGATCGGGCGCGCGCGCATCGATCACGACGCGGCTCCCCGACGTCACGTTCGCGAGCACGGCTGCCGCGTCGACGGTCGATTCGAGCGGCGCCCCCGCGCGGAAGTCGCCCGCGGCCGGGTGCGGCACGTCCGTGGTCAGCGGCTGACCGGCCGCTTCCCATGCCTGCAGGCCGCCGTCGAGCACCGCGATGGAATCGTGCCCGAGCCACCGCAGCAGCCACCACAGCCGCGCCGCATAGGCGCCGCCTTGCGCGTCGTAGGCAACGACCTGCTGGCCCTGCTTGACGCCGCGGCTCGCCATCAGCGTCGCGAATGCGTCGCGCGTCGGCAGCGGGTGGCGGCCGTTGGTGCCGGTCTTGCGGCCGGACAGGTCACGGTCGAGATGAAGATACTGCGCGCCCGGAATATGGCCGGCTGCATAGGCGGCTTCGCCCGCGCCCGGATCGGCGAGGTCGAAGCGGCAATCGAATACGACGACGCTGCCCGGCGCCGCGGCCAGACGCTCCGCGAGATTCGCTGCGGAGATGAGCGTGGTGTAGTGGGTATGTGGCATGACGGCTCCCTGGAGTGCAAACGGCCCGATACTCCAAGTCTAAACAAAAAAAGACGGGCCGAAACCCGTCTTTTCATGTGCCCGATCCCGCGCGGCGCTGGTGCGCCGCATGCAGGATCAGAGATCGCCGAGCTGGCGGCGCAGGAACTCGTGGAAGTGCTGCATGCCGTCTTCCATCGGGCTCTGGTACGGGCCGACCTGCGATTCGCCGCGCGCCATCAGCGCCCGGCGGCCCGCGTCCATCCGCATCGCGATTTCGTCGTCCTCGACGGCCGTCTCCATATACGCGGCGCGCTCGGCCTCGACGAACTCGCGCTCGAACAGCGCGATTTCCTCGGGGTAATAGAACTCGACGATGTTGGTCGTCTTTTGCGGCCCGCGCGGGATCAGCCACGACACGACGAGCACGTGCGGATACCACTCGATCATCAGGCCCGGGTAATAGACCATCCAGATCGCGCCGAACTCCGGCGGTACGCCGTTGCGGAACTTGAGCACCTGCTCGTGCCATTTCTGGTAGGTCGCGCTGCCCGGTTTCGCGAGCGCGTTATGGACGCCGACCGTCTGCACGCTGTACCAGTCGCCGAACTCCCACTTGAGATCGTCGCACGACACGAAGCTGCCGAGGCCCGGGTGGAACGGGACGACGTGGTAATCCTCGAGGTACACCTCGATGAACGTCTTCCAGTTGTAATCGCACTCGTGCACTTCGACGTGATCGAACAAGTACTCGGAGAAATCGAAGTGATGCTTCGTGCCGAGGTTCGCGAGATCGCGCGCGACGTTGCGGCCTTCGGCCTCGAACAGCAACCCCTGCCAGTTCTGCAGCGGGCTCTTGCCGAGATTCAGGCACGGCTTGTCGGGGAAGTGGGGCGCGCCGAGCAGCTGGCCTTCCAGGTCGTACGTCCAGCGGTGCAGCGGACACACGATGTTCTGCGTGCGGCCGCGCCCGTTCAGCATGATCGCCTGGCGGTGACGGCACACGTTCGACAGCAGTTCGATCTGGTTCGCCTGATTGCGGACCAGCACGCGGCCTTCCTTTTCGGACGGCAGCGCAAAATAATCCCCCGCCTCGGGCACCATCAATTCGTGCCCGACGTAACGAGGTCCTTTCTTGAAGAGGGTTTCGATCTCGCGCTCAAGCAGCGCCTCATCGAAATATGCAGTGACTGGAAGCTGGCTGTGAGCCGACTTCAACTGAAGCGCATCGCTCAGATTGGACATTCCCACTCCCGGTGTTAGCGTGAAAGCAGTGAACAACCCAACCATCGAAAAATCGATTTAGGGAAACGGAGAATTATACCCGGTTCGCCCCGCAAGGCCAGGATTAAGTGCCTGATTTGTGTCAATTTTTTGTCGGGGTGCGACCGATGGGCGCACAATGTGTGCCTGGCAAGGGGCCGGAGCGCGGGGCAGGGTGCCCAAGTCGGCAGGTCGAAAATTTCTCTTTTGCCGTAGAATGTCCGACTTGTTTTGAAATTTGACACCCTCGTCCATGGCGAAAACCGCATCCCCAGGCGCCACCCCGCCCGGCAACGGCACCGAACCGTTGCCGGACAACTATGAAACGGCGCTCGCGGAACTCGAGACGCTGGTTGCCCGGATGGAAGGCGGCGCGTTGAGCCTCGAGGATTCGCTCGCCGCGTATCGCCGCGGTGCGACCCTCGTTGCGTTTTGCCAACAGCAGCTGGAGAAAGTGGAACGGCAGGTTCGCGTGCTCGACGGCGCGACGCTGAAGCCGCTGTCATCCGGAACGGCCGCCACGGACGGCGAAGACGACGATCTATGACATTCGAACAATGGATGCGGTCCGTGCTCGACCGTGTCGAGGACGCACTCGGCCGCTATTTGCCGGCCGACAACGTGGTGCCCACGCAACTCCACGAAGCGATGCGCTATGCGGTCCTCGGCGGCGGCAAGCGCGTTCGCCCGCTGCTGTGCCATGCAGCAGGCGAACTGACCGGCGCGACGGAGGCGGCGCGCAACGCGGCGGCGGCGGCGCTGGAGATGATCCACGTCTATTCGCTCGTGCATGACGACATGCCGTGCATGGACGACGACGCGTTGCGGCGCGGCAAGCCGACCGTGCACGTGCAGTACGACGAGCCGACGGCGCTGCTGGTCGGCGACGCGCTGCAGTCGCAGGCGTTCGTCGCGCTGACGGATGCCGCCGCGCTGTCGCCCGCACAGCAGGCCGCGCTCGTGCGCGAGCTGGCGCTGGCGAGCGGCTCGATCGGCATGGCCGGCGGGCAGGCGATCGACCTGGCGAGCGTCGGCCTCAAGCTGACGCGCGAGCAGCTCGAGACGATGCACCGGATGAAGACGGGCGCGCTGTTGCGCGCGGCCGTGCGGATGGGTGCGCTGGCGGGCGACACGCCGTCGGCGGAAGCGATGGCTGCACTCGACGTCTACGCGGGCGCCGTCGGTCTGGCGTTCCAGGTCGTCGACGACATTCTCGACGTCACGACGGATTCCGCCACGCTCGGCAAGACGGCCGGCAAGGACGCGGCGAACGACAAGCCGACCTACGTATCGATCCTCGGCCTCGACGCATCGCGCGAGCTCGCAGCACAGCTGCGCGCCGAAGCGCACGACGCGCTGAAACCGTTCGGCGCGCGCGCACAGCGTCTCGCCGAACTTGCCGACCTGGTGGTGAACCGGGTCAGCTGACGCGAAAGCCCGCCGCCGCGCACACGCTACGGTGCGTGCAACAGAATGCGGGCGCGTTTGATTTCCTACAATGGAACGACGATGTACGACTTGCTGAAAACCATCGACGACCCGGCGCATCTGCGCCGCCTCGATCGTCGCCAACTCCAACCGCTCGCGGATGAACTGCGCGCGTTCGTGCTCGACAGCGTGTCGAAGACGGGCGGCCATCTGTCGTCCAACCTCGGGACGGTCGAGCTGACGATCGCGTTGCACTACGTGTTCAACACGCCGAACGACCGGATCGTCTGGGATGTGGGTCACCAGACCTACCCGCACAAGATCCTGACGGGCCGCCGCGACCAGATGCACACGCTGCGCCAGTACGATGGCATCTCGGGTTTCCCGCGCCGCAGCGAGTCGGAATACGACACGTTCGGCACCGCGCACTCGAGCACGTCGATCTCGGCCGCGCTCGGCATGGCGATCGGCAGCCAGCTGAACGGCGACGACCGCTTCTCGATCGCGGTGATCGGCGACGGCGCGATGACGGCCGGCATGGCGTTCGAGGCGATGAACAACGCGGGCGTGTCGGAGGATGCGAAGCTGCTCGTGATCCTCAACGACAACGACATGTCGATTTCGCCGCCGGTCGGCGCGCTGAACCGCCATCTCGCGCGGCTGATGTCGGGCCGTTTCTACGCGGCCGCGCGCGCCGGCGTCGAGCGCGTGCTGAGCGTCGCGCCGCCGGTGCTCGAACTCGCGCGCAAGCTCGAGGAGCACGCAAAGGGCATGGTCGTGCCGGCCACGCTGTTCGAGGAGTTCGGCTTCAACTACATCGGCCCGATCGACGGTCACGATCTCGATTCGCTGATCCCGACGCTGCAGAACATCCGCGAGCTGCGCGGCCCGCAATTCCTGCACGTTGTGACGAAGAAAGGGCAGGGCTACAAGCTCGCCGAAGCCGATCCCGTGCTTTATCACGGCCCCGGCAAGTTCAATCCGGCCGAAGGCATCAAGCCGTCGGCCACCCCGGCGAAGAAGACGTACACGCAGGTGTTCGGCGAGTGGTTGTGCGATGAAGCCGAGCGCGATTCGCGCGTCGTCGGCATCACACCCGCGATGCGCGAAGGCTCGGGCATGGTCGAGTTCGAGAAGCGCTTCAAGGATCGCTACTACGACGTCGGCATCGCCGAGCAGCACGCCGTCACGTTCGCGGGCGGCCTCGCGACCGAAGGGCTGAAGCCTGTCGTCGCGATCTACTCGACGTTCCTCCAGCGTGCGTACGACCAGCTGATCCACGACGTCGCGCTGCAGAACCTGCCGGTCGTGTTCGCAATCGACCGCGCCGGCCTCGTCGGCGCCGATGGCGCGACGCATGCGGGTGCGTACGATCTCGCGTTCATGCGCTGCATCCCGAACATGACGATCATGGCGGCGTCCGACGAAAACGAATGCCGCCAAATGCTGCATACGGCGCTTCAGCAGCCGAACCCGACTGCGGTGCGTTACCCGCGCGGCGCGGGCACGGGCGTGGCGACGGTGAAGGAATTCACCGAGATCCCGCTCGGCAAGGGCGAAGTGCGTCGCCGTACCGCGCAGCCGGAAGGCAAGCGCGTTGCGATTCTCGCGTTCGGCACGATGGTCGCACCGTCGCTGGCCGCCGCCGACGAGCTCGACGCAACGGTCGCGAACATGTGCTTCGTGAAGCCCGTCGATGCGGCGCTCGTGCGCGAACTCGCGCAGACGCACGACTATCTCGTCACCGTCGAGGAAGGTTGCGTGATGGGCGGCGCGGGTTCTGCCTGCGTCGAAGCCCTGATGGAGAGTGGGGTTATCCGGCCCGTACTACAATTGGGCCTCCCTGACCAGTTCATCGATCACGGCGATCCCGCGAAGCTGCTGTCGCAATGCGGTCTCGACGGTGCAGGCATCGCGAAATCGATTCGCGAACGCTTCCTGAGCCCCGCGGCCGATGTCGCCGGTCAGGCGAAGCGCGTCGCATAAGCTGGCGCCGCCTCCGGGCGGCGTCGATGCGACTGGCGCAACCGGTCAACATTGATGCGGAAAACATGGGCCTGCGGGCCCATGTTGCTTTTCCGGCTGCCGCGTGACGCGGCGTGCGCGTCGTCGAACGCGCGGCTTACAAGGATTGAAAACAAGATGAACCAGATGAATCCCGCCTTCGTGATGCCCGACGTGCAGAGCACGGTGGATACCCGCCAGATTCCGATTCAGCGCGTGGGCGTGAAGGCGGTCCGGCATCCGTTGACGGTATGCACCGAAAGCGGCGACGTGCAGCCGAGCGTCGGCGTCTGGAACCTCGACGTGCGCCTGCCCGCCGATCAGAAGGGCACGCACATGTCGCGCTTCGTCGCGCTGCTCGAAGAGAACCGCGCGCCGCTGACCGTCGCGCGTTTTCGCGCGATGCTCGCGTCGATGCTGGAGAAGCTGGAGGCCGAAGCCGGCCGTATCGAGGTCACGTTCCCGTACTTCGTGAGCAAGACGGCGCCGGTATCGGGCGTGCAGAGCCTGCTCGACTACGAAGTGACGCTCGCGGGCGAGAGCCGCAACGGCGAAACGCGCGTATTCCTGAAGGTGCTCGTGCCGGTGACGAGCCTGTGCCCGTGCTCGAAGAAGATCTCGCAGTACGGCGCGCACAACCAGCGCTCGCACGTGACGATCGACGCCGAACTCGCGGCCGACCTGCCGGTCGAGGCGCTGATCCGCATCGCGGAAGAGGAAGCATCGTGCGAGCTGTGGGGCTTGCTCAAGCGTCCGGACGAGAAGTTCGTCACGGAGCGTGCATACGAAAACCCGAAGTTTGTCGAGGATCTCGTGCGCGACGTCGCGCAGCGTCTCGATGCTGACGAGCGCGTGGTCGCATACGTGCTCGAGGCCGAGAACTTCGAGTCGATTCACAATCACAGCGCGTATGCGCTGATCGAGCGGGACAAGCGACACGCCGCGTAACGTCGGGCGTGCACTGTGCTGCCCTGTGGCAGCGCCGTATTGCCGCTGCAATGAAAAAATGGCCGCTCGAATTTGAGCGGCCATTCTGTTTTTCGGACGAGGCTCGATCGGAGCGGTTCAGTGACTCAGCGACTCGGTGACTCGGCGCGACATCGCGCTGCGTGACTCAGCGCGCAAGCGACGCGAGATCCCAGCGCGGCTTGACCGTGAACGCGTAGTCGGCATTCGCCTGTTCAGGCCAGCGGCCAAGCCGCAGCGCGCCGGCGAGTGCGATCATCGCGCCGTTGTCGGTGCAGAGCGCAAGATCGGGATAGTGCACGTCGAACCCGCGTTTGACTGCGGCGGCCGACAGCGCCGCGCGCAACTGGCGGTTCGCGCCGACGCCGCCGGCCACCACCAGGCGCTTGAGCTTCGTCTTCTTCAGCGCGGCGAGCGATTTCGCGACGAGCACGTCGACGGCCGCGTCGACGAAGCCGCGCGCGAGGTCGGCCTTCGCGCGTTCGAGCGCTTCGCCTTCGAGCTTCGCCGCCTCGAACTTCTTCATCTGTGTGAGCACGGCCGTCTTCAGGCCGCTGAAGCTGAAATCGAGATCGCCCGAATGCAGCATCGGCCGTGGCAGCACGACCGCGCCCGGCGTGCCGGTTTCCGCAAGTTTCGAGACTTCCGGGCCACCCGGATAGCCGAGGCCGATCAGCTTCGCCGTCTTGTCGAACGCTTCGCCCGCCGCGTCGTCGAGCGTTTCGCCGAGCGTTTCGTACACGCCGACGTCGGTCACGCGCATCAACTGCGTATGGCCGCCCGATACCAGCAGTGCGATGAACGGGAACGGCGGCGGCTCGTCGACGAGCAGCGGCGACAGCAGATGGCCTTCGAGGTGATGGATGCCGACCGTCGGCTTGTTCCATGCGAGCGCGAGCGCGTTCGCGATGCTCGCGCCGACCAGCAGTGCACCGGCAAGGCCAGGGCCTTGCGTGAACGCGATCGCGTCGATGTCGTCGCGACGCGTGCCGCTTTGCGCCATCACTTCCTCGAGCAGCGGCAGCGCGCGGCGGATGTGGTCGCGCGAGGCGAGTTCGGGCACGACGCCGCCGTATTCGCGGTGCATCGCAATCTGCGAATGGAGCGCGTGCGCGAGCAGGCCGCGCTGCGTGTCGTAGAGCGCGAGGCCGGTTTCGTCGCAGGAGCTTTCGATGCCGAGAACGAGCATGGGTCGGGGCGGGGCGCGCCGGTTCGAGCGCGCCGAAGGAAGGTCAACGTAACCGGAAATTATATCAGCGGGGGGAGGTCGCCGCTGATGGCGGCGCCCGTCCGAGGGCCGGGCAGGTACAATCCGCGCCATGGAAACTTATGACATCGCCGTGATCGGCGCAGGCGCCGCCGGGATGATGAGCGCCGCGGTTGCCGGGCAACTTGGCCGCCGCGTGGTGTTGATCGACCACGCGCCGCGGCTCGCCGAGAAAATCCGCATCTCGGGCGGCGGCCGCTGCAATTTCACGAATCTTTACGCGGGCCCCGACAACTACCTGTCGTCGAATCCGCATTTCGCGCGCTCGGCGCTCGCACGCTACACGCCGCGCGATTTTCTCGGGCTGCTGAAGCGCCATCACGTCACGTGGCACGAAAAGCACAAGGGGCAGCTGTTCTGCGACCACGGCAGCGACGCGATCATCGACGTGCTGAAGCACGAATGCGATGCCGGCGGCATCGCGTGGCGCCGTCCGGTAGTCGTCGACGCGGTGCGGCATGCGCCGGCCGACGGCTTCACGCTCGACACCCGGCAGGCGGGGCCGATCCGCGCGCGCGCGCTGATCGTCGCGACCGGCGGCCTGTCGATCCCGAAGATCGGCGCGACCGACTTCGGCTATCGGCTCGCGAAGCAGTTCGGCCACAAGCTCGTCGACACGCGTCCGGCGCTTGTGCCGCTCACGTTCGCGCCGCAGGACTGGGCGCCGTTCGCGGCGCTGTCCGGCGTGTCGCTCGAAGTGCGCGTGTCGACCGGCGACCGCAGGCGCGGCGGCGAATTCGTCGAGGATCTGCTGCTGACGCATCGCGGCCTGTCGGGCCCGGGCATCCTGCAGATCTCCAGCTACTGGCAGCCCGGCGATCCGATCCGCGTCGACCTGCTGCCGCAGCGCGACGTCGTGGCCGACCTGCTCGACGCGAAGCGCACGTCGAAGCGGCAGATCGGCTCGCTGCTCGCGGACTGGGTGCCGTCGCGGCTCGCGCACGTATGGCTCGACGCGCATCGCGTCGCGGCCGATGCGCGGCTCGCGGACCTGCCCGACAAGACGCTGCGCCAGATCGGCGACGCGTTGTCCGGCTGGACGTTGACGCCGAACGGCACCGAAGGCTACAAGAAGGCCGAAGTGACGAAGGGCGGTGTCGACACGCGCGAACTGTCGTCGGCGACGATGATGAGTGCGCGGGTGCCGGGGCTGTTCTTCATCGGCGAGGCAGTGGACGTGACGGGCTGGCTCGGCGGCTACAACTTCCAGTGGGCGTGGGCTTCGGGCACGGCGGCGGGCCAGGCGGCCGCCGAGTTCGCGCGCGGGGGCTGACGCGCGGGTCGGCCGCCTCTTATGTCTTCACGCGGCGCTCTGCTATACTCGTAAGTCTTCCCTGCAAACCTTTATTCGTGTCGGATCATGACGATCATTCGCGTTAAAGAAAACGAGCCGTTCGAAGTCGCCATGCGTCGCTTCAAGCGCACGATCGAGAAGAACGGTCTGCTGACCGAGCTTCGTGCGCGGGAGTTCTACGAGAAGCCGACCGCCGAGCGCAAGCGCAAGAAGGCTGCTGCGGTGAAGCGTCATTACAAGCGCATCCGCAGCCAGACGTTGCCGAAGAAGCTGTACTGAACGATTGAGCGCCGCGCGGTTCGCTGAGCGGCGCACCGGCGCCCGCCGCACGATCGGCTTCGATCGGAGGCAAGCGTGCGAAGGCCGCCGATGCCGGATTCGAGCAACCCGCTTGAGACATAGTCCCAAGCGGGTTTTTGTGTTGACGTCCGTTCACGGGCGTCGAAGTCACGTTTTCATCCCGGGTGCAAGATGAGTTTGAAAGAGCAGATCAGCGAAGACATGAAGGCCGCGATGCGCGCGAAGGAAAGCGAGCGTCTGGCGACGATTCGCCTGCTGCTGGCCGCGATCAAGCAGCGCGAAGTCGACGATCGGGTGACCCTCGACGACGCCGGCATCACCGCCGTGATCGACAAGATGATCAAGCAGCGCAAGGATTCGATCAGCCAGTTCCAGGCTGCCGGCCGCGACGATCTCGTCGCGAAGGAGCAGGCCGAGCTGACCGTGCTTGGCGCGTACATGCCCGCGCAGCTGTCGGACGCCGAAGTGGCCGCCGAAGTCCAGGCCGCGGTCGCGGCAACGGGCGCGGCCGGCCCGCAGGACATGGGCAAGGTGATGGGCGTGCTGAAGGGCAAGCTCGCCGGCCGTGCCGACATGACGGCCGTTTCCGCGCAGGTCAAGGCCGCGCTGTCCAAGTAAAACCTGCTTTCCGGCGCGTCGCATGCGCGCGCCGGAGGCGTCGTATCGTCTCTTTTCGCTCGATCCCACGGTGATTCCGCATTCGTTCCTGCAGGATTTGCTGAACCGCGTCGATATCGTCGACGTGGTGGGCCGTTACGTGCAGCTCAAGAAGGGCGGCGCCAACTTCATGGGGTTGTGCCCGTTCCACAACGAAAAGAGCCCATCGTTCACCGTCAGCCCGACCAAGCAGTTCTATCACTGCTTCGGGTGCGGCGCGCACGGGACCGCGATCGGTTTTCTGATGGAGCATGCGGGGCTGACGTTCCCCGAGGCCGTGCAGGAACTCGCGCAGTCGGTCGGGCTGACGGTGCCGCACGAACCGTCGATGCGCGGCGGGGGCGCGGGCGGCGCGGGCGGCGATTATCCGGCGCCCGTGTCGAAATCGGTGGCGACCGCGCTGTCCGACGTGATGTCGGCCGCGTGCGATTACTACCGCAAGCAATTGCGCGGCGCGACGGTCGCGATCCAGTACCTGAAGAACCGGGGCCTGACCGGCGAGATCGCCGCGCGTTTCGGGCTCGGCTACGCGCCCGACGGCTGGCAGAACCTCGAAGCCGCGTTCCCCGACTACCGCGACGATTCGCTGGTCGAATCGGGGCTCGTGATCGTCAGCGAGAAGACCGACGGGCAAGGTGTCGCGCGGCGCTACGACCGGTTTCGCGAGCGAATCATGTTCCCGATCCGCAACGTGAAGGGGCAGGTGATCGGGTTCGGCGGCCGCGTGCTCGGCAGCGGCGAGCCGAAGTATCTGAACTCACCCGAAACGCCGCTGTTCAACAAGGGCAGCGAGTTGTACGGGCTGTTCGAGGCGCGGCTCGCGATCCGCGAGCGCAAGTACGTGCTGGTCGTCGAAGGCTACATGGACGTCGTCGCGCTCGCGCAGCTCGGCTTTCCGAACGCGGTCGCGACGCTCGGCACCGCGTGTACGCCGATCCACGTGCAAAAGCTGCTGCGGCAGACCGATACGGTCATTTTCAGCTTTGACGGCGACTCGGCCGGCCGGCGTGCGGCGCGCCGCGCACTCGAGGCGTGCCTGCCGCATGCGGCGGACAACCGGACGATCCGATTCCTTTTCCTGCCGCCCGAACACGATCCGGACAGCTACGTACGCGAATTCGGCGCGGAAGCGTTTTCCGAACAGGTCGAACGCGCGATGCCGCTGTCGCAATTTCTGTTGAACGAAGCAATTGCCGGCAAGGCGCTTGATCAGCCGGAAGGGCGCGCGAAGGCGCTGTTCGACGCGAAGCCGCTGCTGCAGGCGCTGCCGGCGAACGCTCTGCGCGCGCAGATCATGCACATGTTCGCCGACCGCCTCGACATTCCGTTCGAGGAGGTTGCGGCGCTGTGCGACGTCGATGCGCGCATTGCCGCGCCGGCGCGCCAGGCGCCCGCGCGCAGCGAGCGGCGGCGTGTGACGGACAGCGAAAAGCGGGCGTTGCGTACGCTGGTGATGCATCCGCGGATCGCGACGCAGCTCGACGACGATCAGCTTGCGACCCTGCGCGCGCTTCCGCGCATCGGGGAGCTGTTTGCCGAAGTCGTCGATCACGCGCGTGCGCTGGGCGACGGCGCGGAGTTCCGGCTGCTGTCGGATGTCCTGCGAACGTCATCGAACGCGGCGACTTACGAGGAAATCTTCCGCGAAATTCTGGACTATGATGAAAACGTCCGCGATTTGCTGTTACAGAATCCGGAAGACGAGTCGGTGTCCGAACGGCAGCGCGAGCAGGAACGGATCGCGGGGGAGGAACTGCAGGCGGCGGTGCTCAAGATGCGCTATGACGCCTGCTGCGACCGGCTCGACCGGCTCGCGCGGCAATCCACGTTTACACCCGAGGAACTGGCGGAATTGACGGAATTGAACCAGCAGCGAACCGACATGAAGCGTCGGCTCGGGCTGTAGGCGGCCGGGGCGCCGAGAGAGGGGCTCCCCAGCGTGCTATAATATAAGGTTTCCAGCGGTTTGTTTTCCAAGCAGAGGCGAGAATCGCGATGGCAAAGACGACAGGCGGAAAGAAAGCAACAGGCAAGGGCTCGACGGAGCCGACCAAAAAGGTCACAGCGGCCAAGTCTGCTTCTTCCACCAGGGCAACGTCTTCAGCCACGTCAGCCCCTGCAGGAAAGAAAACCGCGGCCGGCACTGCTCAGGCTGCGCCGGCGCCGGCAGCCAGATCAAGGGCTGCCGCGAGACCCGACTCCGGGCCGGCCAAGCCGGCGGCGAAGCGGGCAAGTGCGAAAAGCGCAAGGGACACGACTGCCGCCGCGGACGAAACGGCAGTACGTACTACTCATGCACCCACGGTTCAACCGGCTGTCGTCCAGCAGCCGCGAGTCGATATAGCCGGTACGGCGAACTCCATGACCAAAAAGCTGAACGAAGTATCCGTCGATGACGACGCAAATCAGAGCGACGAGCAGCCCGCAGCCGCGGCTGCTCCGGGCAAATCCAAGGTGCGCGATCGTCGCGCCAAGGAAAAGGCGCTGCTGAAGGAAGCGTTCGCGACGAGCACGCCCGGTACGGCCGAGGAGCTCGAAGAGCGCCGCGTGAAGCTGCGCGCGCTGATCAAGCTCGGCAAGGAGCGCGGCTTCCTCACGTATGCCGAAATCAACGACCACCTGCCGGACAACTTCACCGAAACCGAAGCCCTCGAGGGCATCATCGGCACGTTCAACGACATGGGCGTGGCGGTCTACGAGCAGGCGCCGGACGCGGAAACGCTGCTCCTGAACGACAACGCGCCGGCCGCGTCGTCGGACGATGAAGTCGAGGAAGAGGCGGAAGTCGCACTGTCGACCGTCGATTCGGAATTCGGCCGCACGACCGATCCGGTCCGGATGTACATGCGCGAGATGGGCACGGTCGAGCTGCTCACGCGCGAAGGCGAAATCGAGATCGCGAAGCGGATCGAAGACGGCCTGCGCCACATGGTGATGGCGATTTCCGCGTGCCCGACGACGATTGCCGACATCCTCGCGATGGCCGAGCGTGTCGCGAACGAAGAGATCCGTGTCGACGAGCTCGTCGACGGCCTGCTCGATCCGAATGCGGCGGATGCCGCGGACACCGACGGTTTCTCCGCGAAGGAGGCCGAAGCGATCGAGAACGAGGACGAGGAAGAAGAAGAGGAAGAGGAAGAAGAGGAAGAGGAGGACGATGACGGCGCCGCGCAGGCGTCGGCCAACGCCGCCCAGCTCGAAGCCCTCAAGCGCGCATCGCTCGAAAAGTTCGCGCAGATCAGCGAGTGGTTCGACAAGATGCGCCGCGCGTTCGAGAAGGAAGGCTACAAGTCGAAGTCCTACCTGAAGGCGCAGGAAACGATCCAGAGCGAGCTGATGACGATCCGCTTCACTGCGCGCACGGTCGAGCGTCTGTGCGACACGCTGCGTGCGCAAGTGGACGAAGTGCGTCAGGTCGAGCGTCAGATCCTGCACATCGTCGTCGACAAGTGCGGGATGCCGCGTTCGGAATTCATCGCGCGCTTCCCGGGCAGCGAGACGGATCTCGACTGGGCCGATAAGATCGCGGCCGAAGGTCATCCGTACAGCGCGGTCCTGTCGCGCAACATCCCGGCGATTCGCGAACAGCAACAGCGTTTGCTCGACCTGCAGGCGCGCGTCGTGCTGCCGCTGAAGGACCTGAAGGAAACCAACCGTCAGATGGCGGCCGGCGAACTGAAGGCGCGCCAGGCGAAGCGTGAAATGACCGAGGCCAACCTGCGTCTCGTGATCTCGATCGCGAAGAAGTACACGAACCGTGGCCTGCAGTTCCTCGACCTGATTCAGGAAGGCAACATCGGCCTGATGAAGGCGGTGGACAAGTTCGAATACCGTCGCGGCTACAAGTTCTCGACCTATGCGACGTGGTGGATCCGCCAGGCCATCACGCGTTCGATCGCGGACCAGGCGCGCACGATCCGCATTCCGGTTCACATGATCGAGACGATCAACAAGATGAACCGCATCTCGCGGCAGATCCTGCAGGAAACCGGTCTCGAGCCGGATCCGGCAACGCTCGCCGAGAAGATGGAGATGCCGGAAGACAAGATCCGCAAGATCATGAAGATCGCGAAGGAACCGATCTCGATGGAAACGCCGATCGGCGACGACGACGATTCCCATCTCGGCGACTTCATCGAGGACAACAACACGGTCGCGCCGGCGGATGCGGCGTTGCATGCGAGCATGCGTGACGTCGTGAAGGACGTGCTCGATTCGCTGACGCCGCGCGAGGCGAAGGTGCTGCGGATGCGCTTCGGCATCGAGATGAGCACGGACCACACGCTCGAGGAAGTCGGCAAGCAGTTCGACGTCACCCGCGAGCGGATCCGTCAGATCGAGGCGAAGGCGCTGCGCAAGCTGCGTCACCCGAGCCGTTCCGACAAGCTGAAGTCGTTCCTCGAAGGGAACTGATTTCCCGCGTCTCACCTGCGAACGCCGCCGGTGTCCATGCGATGCCGGTGGCGTTTGTGCTCTTGATCCTCTTTGTTGTTACAATGCAGGCCCGGCTTCATTGCCGGCGCAGCGCGTAACACGCGGTGCTACCCATTTGGGCCCCTAGCTCATGCTTGGTTAGAGCAGCGAACTCATAATTCGTTGGTGCCGGGTTCGACTCCCGGGGGGCCCACCAGATTCGCTTCCACGGTCGTTCGAGGAAGCCGCCAAACCCGCGATGCCGCAAGGCTTCGCGGGTTTTTTCTTTGGCGCGCCGCATGATGTCGTATCGCCGCCACCGGGGAATCACGCCGCACGTGCTGTCCCGATATCAATCGAAGTATGCTGTAGTGCGTTCGGGTATCCGCGATCGAGATCGGCGTCCGTCGACCGCGCGAACCGACGCCAGGCGCCGCGCTTCGCGCGGCCGCCAGAACAAACACAAACCGACTTCGCCCGACAGCGAGGGGCGTCCATCATGACCATGCTGCGTTCGTGGAGTGCGATTCTGTCGTTGCTGATGCTTGCCGCATGTGCGAGCCTGCCGCCACAGACCGATCGCGTGCCGACGCATGCGTACACCGACACCGCGAACACCCGCCTCGGGCTCGCGTTCCGTCGGCAGGCCGATGCTCATCCGGGGCAGGACGCGTTTCATCTGCTGCGCGATCCGGTCGACGCGCTCGATGCGCGCGTGCTGCTCGCCGATCGCGCGGACCGCTCGCTGGACCTGCAGTACTACATCTGGCACGACGACCTGACCGGACACGAACTCGCGGACGCGGTGATGCGCGCGGCCGACCGCGGCGTGCGCGTGCGCGTGCTGCTCGACGATCTGGGTACGAACGCGGACGACCGAAAGCTGCTCGAGATCAGCTCGCATCCGAACATCGAGATCCGGCTGTTCAATCCGGTCGCGACGCGCAGCTTCAAGAAGATCGGCACGGTGTTCGAGTTCTCGCGCGTGAACCGGCGCATGCACAACAAGGCGATGATCGCGGACAATCAGGCCGCGATCGTCGGGGGCCGCAATATCGGCGACGAATACTTCGGCGCGTCGTCGATGCTCGAATTCGGCGATCTCGACGTGGTCGTGCACGGCCCCGTCGTGAACGACATCTCGACCGAGTTCGATACGTTCTGGAACTCGCCGTATGCGTTTTCGATCAGCGCGCTCGTCGGCCACGACGCGCCGCCGGGCGGCCTCGATCGCGAGCGGGAACGGTTGCGCGACTACCTGCGCGCGATGGAGGACAATCCGTACGTGCTCGAGGCGCACCAGCGGCTCGGGCAGATCATCCATGGCCAGGGTACGGACCTGTCGTGGGGGCATGCGACGGTGCTCTACGACGATCCGGCGAAGATCGCGCGCGCACCGAAGGACAGTGAAGGGCACCTGATGCCGCAATTGCGCGCGCTCGCGCTGCGACCCGAGCAGGAACTGCTGATCGTGTCGCCGTATTTCGTGCCCGGCAGCGAGATGATCGAGCGGCTGCGTGCGCTGACCGCGCGCGGCGTGCGCGTGACGATCCTGACCAACTCGCTCGCATCCACCGACGTCGCAGCCGTGCATGCCGGTTACCGGCGCTACCGGCGCGAACTCGTCGACGCCGGCGTGCGGCTCTACGAGCGGCGGCCGTCCGGCGACCGGAGCATCTCGAAGCAGGTCATCATCGGGTCGTCGCGCGCGTCGCTGCACGCGAAGACATACGTATTCGATCGCAAGAGCATCTTCATCGGCTCGATGAATCTCGATCCGCGCTCGCTGAATCTGAACACCGAGATCGGCGTCTATTGCGAGAGCCCGGCGATCGCATCCGAGGTCGCGAACGATCTCGAGCCGCGGCTCGATCGAATCGCGTGGCGCGTCGAGGCTCGGACCGATCCGCCCGGGAACGGACAGCTCAAGTGGATTCAGACCGACGACAACGGCAACGTGACCGAACTCGATCACGAGCCGGAGGTGTCGCCGGCGCGGCGCATCGAGGTCTGGTTTCTCGGCCTGTTCCCGATCGAATCGCAGCTCTGACCTCTGCAGGCCGCGACGGCCGCGCACGCGGTTCCGGACGTGCGCACCTTCTTGCCCGGAACCGCCCGTCATCGCAACATCAGCGCGCGAAATCCGACGTGCTCTGGATGAACGTGTTCAGCTTCGAGATGTTCACGCTGCCGAAGCCCGTCGTCGCGTCCCAGCCCGCCTTCGCGTTATAGCCGTAGCCGCCGCTGCCGTTGTTGCCGGACGTCACGTCGTGCACCAGCGTCGCGTTGGCCGGGAAGTACTTGTAGATGCTCGACGCGGGGAACCCGAGCGCATTGTTGTTCGCCGATTGCAGCCGCGCCCAGATGCCGGTGAAGATCGGCGCGGCGAGGCTCGTGCCGCCCTCATTGTTCAGGTAACCCGCACCCCACAGCGTGTCGGACGTCTTGCCGTTCACCACGAGGATCGCGCCGGTGCGCAGGTCGGCGTCGAAGCCGACGTCCGGCAGTGCGCGCTTCGTCGAACCGGTGAGCGCCGACGATTGCCACGATGGCGCGGCCTCGTACTTGCTGTAACCGCCACCCGTCGCCCACACGGTGCCCGACTGCCAGCTCGGATCGTTCCACACGACTTCGCTGTTGTACGCGTTGGTCGACGTATTGGTGAACAGCGTCGTGCCGCCCACCGCGATCACGTACGGCGATGTCGCCGGTTCGCTGACGGTGTAGGTCGAACGCGACGGCTTGCCGCTCGCGCATTCGTACGCGCCGTGATCGCCGGCGGACACGGAAAAGGTCTGCCCCTGTGCGACTGCTTGCTTGAAAATGGTGTCGTCTGTCGCCTGCGAGCCCGTGCTGTATGCGGACGATTCGCACACACCAAGCGACACGTTGATGACCTTCGCGACGTTGTCGCTCACCGCCCGATTGTATGCGGCGGTGATCGCGGTGAGCGTCATCGACGGCGCTACATAGAACACGACCTGCTTCACGCTGCCGCCGGCCGCGCCGACGATCGACTGACTGTCGAGGTTCCATTCGACGGTGCCGGATGTATCGGTGTACGAACTGCCCGACGGGCCGGTCTGCACGACGCTGCTGCTGATCGTGCCGAGACCGTTGCTCGCGGCGAACGTGTTCAGGTCGCTGACCGTTTGAGACAGGTCGCCTTCGGAGATGATGCCGACGGTGGTTTGCGATGCGTTCGGCGTGCCGTCGCCACCATAGATCGACGAGAACTCGGTCGGATTGTGCGGAACCGCGGAGGCGCCCGCGGGAATGGTCAGGTTGCTGGTGTTGCCTTGCGGCGTGCCGCCGGCGCCGGTATGCACGAGCTCGACGTTCTGCAGGCCCAACACGGCGCCGACGATGCCGCCGATCGCGTTCGGCACCTGTGCGGCATCGCTGTTCGCGTATACGCTCCGGCCGTTGTGCGTGAAGCGCTTGAGCGTCGTGCGGAACGCCGACTTGACCGTTGCCGCGGTGCCCGACGCGGACACGAGCAGGCGGTTCGGCGCGACCACGATGTTGACGAAGCCGGCCTTGCGCAAGTGCGCGACGACGGACGCGACTTGTTGATCGGTCGGTGCGTACTGCGCGGCAAACTGGGCCGACGTGAGGAACTGCCTGTAGTGCGACGATCCGGGCGTGTGCAGATCGCGCAGGTACTGGTCAAGCTGTGCCTCGTTGCGCAGGTTCAGCCCGAGCACGATGTCGACCGATTCGCCGGACGCCATCTCGGTCGCGGCAGCGGCCGCAGCAGCGGTGCTGGCCGCCGGCGTCCCGGCGGTACTGCCGCTTTCGGCTTGCTGGACGAGCGGCAGGAATCCCTTGGTGCGCGTTTCGGTCCAGCCGGCGGCCGGTGCGGCATGGGCCGTCGCCATGCCGAACGATGCGACAGCTGCGGCGGCGAGCGCGAGCTTGACGATGCGAATGTGCTTTTGTTTCTTGTGAGCAACCTGATTCATTGAATTACCCCTCCGGTTGAACATCGAACTGCACGAACGACTGCAATCGACGACGGCGCGGATTATGCGCCGCCGGTTTCCGCCGTACCCATGCGGATGGCGCGGGCGCGACGGGGCCTTTCACCCGATCCGGATAGACGGTGACCCTCCGGGGGTGAAATGCTGGAATGCCTGATAAAGGGAGTGCCGCGCCGCGATGCGGGGCGGCCGCGCCGGCTGGCGTGACGCCGGCTGGGGGCTAGAGCAACAGTTTCGGTGTCCTGCTCATTCGATTCGGTCCTTCGGCCTGCTGCCGGACGGCAACTGCCTGTTGAGGTGCATCGGCATATCGGGCGCCGACGGATCGCGACGTGGCCGGCGGCGGAAATTTCGGTGCGGCGAAAGCGAACTGCGTCGAGCGGAATCGTTTGCGGGTGTTGCAATTCGTCAGATTGCTTGCATCGGACGGTATCAAGAACGAAAGTTCGGTGTCAAACTTTTTCTGATTATATGAAACAAAATTAAACCGAATAAGGCGAAATGATTTTGAAAAGTGGCGGGGGATTTGTAATTTTCAAAGCCGATTCGACATGCAATAAAGACTCAGAACGCTGGATCATTGACGAATCGATTCGTAATGTGCGTTCGATCGCGCGCCCATTGGCTGCGTTGATGCGCTCGGCGGTGACGGCGCCGGTTCGCGTCTTTTATGCAGAAAGGGGGGAATTGACGGGCACGGCGATCGAACCGGCAAGCCGCTGGCGTGGCCGGCCGCGTCGTGCATCAATCATCCCGCGTGCGTTTGCCACCCGAGCCCGAGGCTCTTCTGCAGCGATACGTAGTCCTTGAGCAATTCCGCCTGGCCCGCGATCACGTTCTGCTGCGCGGCCAGCGCTTCGCGCTGCGTATCGAGCAGATCGATCATCGACGCGACACCGGCACGATAACGCTGGTCGATCAGGGTGGCCGAATGCGTGGCCGACGTCTGCACGTTGGCGAGTGCGACGACGTGTTCGCGCTGGTGCCCATAGCGTTGGAGTGCGGTGTTCGCGTCCTGCAACGCACCGAGCACGGTCTTTCGGTAGTTCGCTTCCGCTTCGTCACGCGACGCCTCGGCTGCGCGCACCGCACCGCGCGTGCGGCCGAAGTCGAGGATGTTCCATTGCAGATACGGCGCGCCGACCCACGTGAAGTTCTGCTTGCGGAACAGGTGGCCGGGGTCGCTCGCGCTGAAGCCGAGATCGCCGAGCAGCGTGACCTTCGGGAAATAGTCGGCGATGTGCTCGCCGATCTGCGCGTTGCTCGATGCGAGCCGGCGCTCGGCTGCGCGAATGTCGGGACGTTGCTTTAGCAGCGCGGCCGGATCGCCGACCGGCACGCTATGGGGCAGCGTCGGCAGCGGCGCGCCCGATGCCGACAGCGCCGCGTCGAGCGCACCGGGTGGCCGCCCGGTCAGGATCGCGAGCCGGTCGAGCGACTCGGTCACCTGCGCATCGAGCGGGATCAACGACGCACGCGTGTTCTCGACTTGCGTGGTCAAGCGTTCGATGTCCGCATCGGCCGCGACACCGCGTGCACGGCGCTGCTGCGTGAGTTCGAGCATCCGCTGTTGCAGCTCGGCCGTGCGCCGCGACAGCGCGAGCCGCTGCTGCCGGTCGCGCAGATCGATGTACGCGGTCGCGACTTCGGCCGCGATCGATACCTGCGTGTCGGCGAGGTCGGCGTCGACGGCTTCGGCTTGCGCGGACGCCGCTTCCACCGCGCGGCGCGTGCCGCCGAACAGGTCGATTTCCCATGTTGCGTCGAAGCCGGCCGAAAAGAGCTGCAGCGGACCGGTACCGCCTGACGACGGTGACGCACTGCCCGGCTGGCTCGAATTGCCGGACGGCAACAACGTGCCGAGCGCGCTGACGTCGGGCTCGCGCGTGCGGATCGCGGCGACGGTCGCCGATGATTTCGGCAGCTGCGCCGCACGCTGTTGCACCAGCTGCGCACGCGAGGCGCGCAGCCGTGCCTGCGCCGCATGCAGATCGGGGTTGCGCGCGAGCGCGGCGGCGATCAGGTCGTCGAGCTGGCGATCGTTGAGCGCATGCCACCATGCGCTCGGTGCGGGGGCGGCGGTATCGATGCCCGTTGCCGGCGCCCGTACGAAGACCGGTGCGTCGGGTGCCGCAGGCGCGCCGCGGTAGGCGGGGCCGACGGTACAGCCGGCGAGCACGCATGCGGCTGCGCACAGCGCAAGCACAGGATGGCGAGGCGAGGAGAGGGGCTTCATCGCGTAAGAAGGTTCAGTGGCCGGACGATGTCGGCTGCGGGCCGCGCGGTGTCTTCAGCAGCATCGCGAGCGGCACGCACGCGAGCAGCACGAGGCCGAGCACGTAGAAAGTTTCGGAGTAGGTCATCACGATGGCCTGGATCTGGATTTGCTGGGCAAGCTGGCCGAGCGCGCGCAGGTTCGAATAGGCGAGGTCGCCCGTATGTGCGAACCAGTTCGCCGCATAGGCGGACAGCCGCTCCTGCCCGATCAGCGAATTCGCGCTCACCGATTCGCGAATCGCGGCCGCATGGAAGGTCGTACGCCGGTCGATTACGGTGCCGATGATCGCGAGCCCGATCGAGCCGCCGAGATTGCGCGCCATGTTGTAGAGCCCGGCCGCGTCGCCGGAATCCTCGCGCGCGACAGCCGCCATCGATGCCTGGTTCAGCGGCATCATCGCAAGCATCTGCGCGACGCCGCGAATGAGTTGCGACCATACGAAGTCGTGGCCGACGCTCTGTGCGGTGAGGCTGATGTCGAGCATGCAGCTCAGGCAGAACAGCAGCAGCCCCGAGATGACGAGAATGCGGAAGTCGACCTTGCCGAGCAGGCGCGGCAGGATCGGCATTACGAGAAACGCGGGCAGGCCCGACAGCAGCATGATTGCGCCCGCCTGCTCCGCGTTGTAGCCCGCCACGATAGCGAGGAACTGCGGCAGCAGGTACGACACGCCGTACAAACCCGCGCCGACCGCGGACACGATCACGATCACGCTGGCATAACGCGGATTGCGCATCAGCGACAGGCGCATGATCGGCCGTTTCGCGAAGCGTTGTGACAGCGCGATCAGGATCATCCCGGCGAGCGACACGTAGCTGAGCGTGACGATCATGTGCGACTCGAACCAGCGTTCGCGCTGACCTTCCTCGAGCACGACCGTCAGCGAACTCAGCCCGATCGCGAGGCCCGCGATCCCGAGCCAGTCCGCGTTGAAGAACGTTTGCCATTGCGGCTTGTCCGACGGCAGTCCGAACACCAGCAGCGCCATCAGCACCGCGCACACCGGCAGGTTCAGGAAGAAGCACCAGCTCCAGCTGACGTTCTCCGCGAGCCAGCCGCCGAGCACGGGGCCGAACAGCGGGCCGAGCAGCACGATCAGTCCGAACAGCGTCATCCCCACCGGCAACTGCGACAGCGGCAGCCGCGTCCGGATGATGGTTTGCGCGGTCGGGATCAATGCGCCGCCGGTGAAGCCCTGGCCGATGCGTCCGGCGATCATCATCGCGAGCGAGTTCGACCACCCGCACATCATCGAGAACGCGATGAACAGCGCCGCATTCGTCAGCAGGAAGTTGCGGAGTCCGAATACGCGCGTGAGCCATGCGGCGAGCGGGATCATCACGATTTCCGACATCAGGTAGCCGGTCGAGATCCATGTGCCTTCGGTGCCGGTCGCGCCGATTTCGCCCTGGATCTGCGGCAGCGCGGAGTTCGTGATCGAGATGTCCAGCGTCGCCATCAACGCGCCGAGCGCACCGGCGGCGACCGCGATCCAGTCGGTGACGCTCGCGCGGCCTTCGTGCGGCGAGGCGGTGTTTGCGGCGTCAGCCATGTTGCTTCCCGGCGCCGTCCGAACGCGTATCGACGTCGACGGTCACGGACAGCCCGGGCACCAGCATCCGTTGCGCTCGCGCGTTCGCGGCGAGGCGGATGCGCACCGGCACGCGCTGCACGATCTTCGTGAAGTTGCCGGTTGCGTTCTCGGGCGGCAGCAGCGCGAATTGCGCGCCGGTGCCCGGAGCGAAGCTGTCGACGGTGCCGGCGAGTGTGTCATCCGGCAGCGCATCGACGTGCAGCTCGACCGGCTGGCCGATGCGCATCCGGCCGATCTGCGTTTCCTTGAAGTTCGCGACGAGGTAGATCGAATCCACCGGCACGACGGTCAACAGTCGCGTGCCGGGCTGCACGTACTGGCCGACGCGCACCGTGCGGTCGCCGACGCGGCCGTCGAGCGTGCTGCGCACGATCGTGTTGTCGAGGTCCAGTTGGGCCTGCGAGGCGCTGGCCTGTGCCGCTTCGAGCTGCGCGCGCGCCTGTTGCAACTGCGCGGTGAACGATGCGATCTGCGTGCGGGCCGCGGCGATCGCCGCAAGGTTCGCCGCAAGTGTCGCGGCGCCCTGGTCGCGCGTGCTCTTCAAATCCGCGACGTGCTCATGCGTTTCGGCACCGGTCGCCGCGAGCGGCGCATAGCGCGCGTACTCGTCGCTCGCGTGCCGCGCGCTGATCCGAGAAACCTTCGCCTGCGCTTCGGCCTGCTCGAGGTTCGCGCGCTGCTGGCCGATCTCCGCTTCGGCGCGAGCGATGTCGGCACGGCGTGCGTCGACGGTCGCGGTCGATTGCGCGAGCGCGACCTGGTACTGGCGGACGTCGAGACGCACGAGCGGGTCGCCGGCTTTCACGGTCTGGTTGTCGCGCACGTAGACGTCGGTCACGTAACCGGCGACTTTCGGCGCGGCCGTCATGCTGTCGGCCTGCAGGTACGCGTCGTTGGTGCTTTCGATGAAGCGGCCGACAGTCCACCAGCGGCCGAACCATACGGCGCCGCCGATCGCCGCGACCACGACGACGGCGATCAGGATGCGCCGCTTCGAGCCCCCGTTGCGCGGCGATGATGCGGTTTCCTGACGATCTGCTTTCGATGGCGGGTCTTGCTGCGTGGACATGTGGTTATCCAATTTATTCCGGTCGGAAGAATTATTCCAGTTGATAAAATTGTGTCAAGTAGAATGTCGATCGATCGAATGACGAGGAACGCATGAACGAAGCGAAGAAGCTGCGTCGCACATCGGCAGGCGGCTATGCGCGCGGCGACGAGACGCGCCAGCGGATCATCGACGCTGCGATCGAGCTGTTTGGCGAATTCGGGTTCGCCGGTGCATCGACGCGCGACATCGCCGCAAAGGCGGGCGTCAATGCACCGGCGCTGCAGTACTACTTCGAGAACAAGGAAGGCGTCTATCGCGCGTGCGTCGACGCGATGGCCGAACTCGGCTGGAGCGTGCTCGGCCCGGCGGTCGAGCATGCACGGGCGGTGCTGGATGCGGATGCGGACGTCGATGCGCTGATCGACGCGTTCATCGGCATTCTCCGGATGCTGGCCGACCGGATGTTCACGGTGCCGAAGACGCTCGGGCAGCGGTTGTTCTTCGCGCGCGAGCAGCTCGGGCAGGAGCCGGCGGGCGCGACGGAAATCCTGATGAAGCGCGTGCGCAAGCCGCTCAACGACGTAAGTGCCGAACTGATCGGCCGGATCTCGGGGCGGCCGGCAGACGATCCGGTCACGCGACTGCGCGCGATGAGCCTGTTCGGACAGCTGACGGTATTCCACCTCGTGCCCCGCTCGACGCTGCAATTGCTCGACTGGGACAGTTTCGACGGAGAAGGCGGCGCGCTCGTGCTGGCGACCATTGCCGAACAGACACGCGTGCTGCTCGAACACTGGCATGCGCAGCGCGACGCGGCGGGCGCCGACCCGCGCGCGGGTGCGAATTCGGCTGCGCCGGCGAACCTATCGAAACGCGTTCAACGCACGAGGAAGAGCGCGCGCTGAGCGCGGAGATCAGCCATTCAGCGGCATCGGCGCGGCGCGGTGCGATGCACGGCGGCCGCGCACTCAGCCCGGCTTGCGCGCCGGTGCAGCCGGCGGCTGCGGTTCGGCAATCGGCGGGCCGCCCGCGTTGCCAACGCTATCGTTGCCGTCGTTGTTCGCGCCGGCGACAGCCCGCGAGCCCGGGTCATACGCGACGACGCTGCGCTGCGGATTCGCGATCCAGATCCCGCGTTCGCGGAACATCACCGCGATGCGCCGGTTGAATTCGCGTTGCACGCCCCAGCGCGCGGAATCCTTGCATTGCATCTGCCCGGCGAGCGTGATGGTCGCGCCGTCGACCTGATCGACGCCCCAGTAGCTGAAGTCCGACAGGATGCCGTCTTTGTAATTCGGATCGTCGCGCAACGCGGCGCCGATTTCCTTCAGCGTCGCGATTGCCTGATCGATGTCCTGCCCGTACGCGATGCTCACCTTCACGGCTGCATTGCCGAGCCCGCGATTCGTGTTGTTGACGGTCGTCACCGAACTGAACGGGATCGTGTAAAGCGACCCGTCGCCGGCGCGCAGCCGCACGGTGCGGATCGACAGGTATTCGACCGTGCCCGACACGCCCGCGAGCGTGACCCAGTCGCCGACCTGCATCGCGTTCTCCATCAGCAGGAAGATCCCGGTAATGAAATCCTGCACGAGCTTCTGCGAGCCGAAGCCGAGTGCAACGCCGAAGATGCTCGCGCCCGCGAGCAGCGGCCCGACGTTGACGCCGATTTCGCTCAGGCCCGTCAGCACGACGACGAGCGCGATCATGATGAACAGGAGCGAGCGCAGCATCGGCAACAGCGTGCGCAGCCGCGCCGCGCGCACGAGGTTGCCTTCGCGCGTCCACAGCTGCAGGCGGCGCTCGATCGCGATGTTCGCGGTTTCCCACACGATCAGCGCGATGACGGCTGCGATCGCGATCGTCATCAGCGCGGACGCGAGCCGATGACCGATCGTGCCGCTCTCGAACGCGCGGAAGATCGGCACGCCCCAGATCTGCAACAGCAGCACGACGGTCAGGACCGCAATCACCGCCGACACGATGCGGCGCACCAGCGGGTAATAGCGATACGCGTGCAGATGGACGAGCGTGCGATCGTCGTCGCGCCGCTGGAACAGCCGCGCGAGCGCGCCGAACACGACGATCGATACGATCCGCATCCCGATCATCACGGCGATCGAGCGGCCCCCGAGCGAGATCAGCACGCGGTAGCCGTTGTGGACGTCCAGCGCCCACACGAACCACAACGCCATCACGACGAACACCGACACGGGCGCCCACGCGTCGGCGAGCGCATGGGCTACCGTCGCGAACGCGGGGCGCGTTTCGCCGGCCGCGCGGAGGCGCACGGCAACCGGCTGGCGGCATCGCAGGATCAACGCCGAGACCATCAGGTGGCCGACGAGCGCAACGGCCTTCAACAGCGCGACGTGACCGGCGTCGCTGAGGCCGAAGCTGCCCGCGATCTCGACGGCGGCCGTGCAGGCGCCGACGACGATCGCGATCCGCGCGATCGAACGCTGTGCGAACGCGGCCCATGCGTCGCTGATGTGCAGCAGCCGAAGCTGTCGCGCATCCGGCTGGAAAAACAGCCGGCTGACGATGGTCACGAGGCGGCAGATCACGTAGATGTCGATCAGCGATTCGAGCGCGGTTCCGGTCGGCGTGTCGGCGCCGTCGAGAACCGACATCGTGAGGCTCGCGACGCCGACGAACACCAGCAACGGCACCGCGCGCAGCGCGAGGCTGACGAGCGCGCGCGGCATCCGGCGCAGCAGCGTGGTCTGGCGCCGCGCGTGGCCGCGGCCTTGCACCGACGCTGAGCGCGCGCCGGTCGTGCCGGTCGCGGCTGCGGTGCCGGCCAGGGTGGCGTCGGCTTCGGATGCCGGCGCGGCATCGTCTCCCGTGCGTGGCGGCTCGGTTCCGGAGGGTTCGGTGTCTGCGTGTTCCGGCGCTTCGGCGCGACGCGCGCTCAGTGCGGCGAGGGCGCGCCGCAGCAGCCGCTTCGCGACCCATTCGACGACGATCGCGGGCACGAGCACGGCGAGGATGATCGCGAGCGCACGCGCGAGGTCCGCGCGTTCGTCGGCATTCGCGAGACGCTCATGCCACCAGACGCCGACCGAACCGACGTCGAGCAGCGAGCGCAGCGATTCGTTCAGCGAGCGGCCGATTTCCACGGCCCAGTGCGACCCTTGCCGGACGACCATCGATGCGAGGCCGTTCGTCGTAAGCGCCGCCGCAGTCGCACCCGAGGCCGCGCTGGCCGGCGCGGCGCCGCTCGCAGGCAGCGCGGGCGTGCTGAGCACGCCGACGGCCGCGATCGCGCGCAATGTCGTCTCGACCTGTTGGCGTTCGCGCGGGTTCTGCAGCACGGAGAGCGCCTGTTGCGCCTGTTGCGGCGTCAGCGCGGGCGCGGCGCCGGAGGCAGCCGATGCGGCGGCAGGGGCCGGGGCGGCCGCATGGGCAGCCGATACGACGGCGGCGAGCAGCCAGCCGAGCAGGAAATGTCGCATGGGTGGGCATGCGGGCGCGCATCGATGCGTGGCCCGGCGGTCGTGTCGATGGACGGAAGTTAACATGATCGCGATCTGGACCGAATAGTTCCGTCGGCGACTCTCCAAATCGGGCATGCACGCAGCCGGCGACCGTCCGGTTGGGCCGTCGCGCCTCGACAGCAGCCGGCGCATCGCCGGGACCATCGCGATCCGAGTTCGGCGCGTCCGTTCGGCTGCATCGTCACTCGGCCACGCGGCGCCGGCCGCGGTCGGGCCGGGAATGAATTGTGCGTCGGGCGGCGCGTCGATTCGTTGCGCGCGCCGCCCGGGCGGCGGACGCACGCGACTCGGGGGCGTTGCGGATTCCTGACGAATCAACCGTCCCCGTCGTCAAAAGCCGGCAGTACGTGCTCGGCGATTTCCTGGACGACCTCGCGCACAGGCCGGTTCGAGCCCGGATTGAGCGTGACGTGGTGCGTGCCGGCCGCCTGCATGTCGCGCAGGATGTCGATCAGCGCGTTGCGCCCGGTCGCGTAGCCGAGCGACAGCGCGGTGGCCGGCGCGTTGCGATTCGCATCGAGATCGACTCGCATCGACACGCCGAAACCGCGAAACGCCGGTTGCGCGAGCCGGTCGACGGCCGCACGCCACATCGAATGACGCGCGCGCTGCGTGTCCGGGTCGCGGTGATACGTCATCCAGCCGATCGCGTTGCGCGCGATCCAGTCGACGCTTTGTCCGCCCGAGCCGACGGCTAGCATCGGCACCGGATCGCCGCCGCGCGGCAGCAGCGCGAAGTCGGGCGCGCCGGGCGGCGTCTCGTCGGGCAGCACGCGCGATGGCACGCCGAGCGCGGCCGCGACGACGTCCCAGTGGCGGCGATAACGGTCGCGCCGCGTATCCGCGTCGACGCCGAACGCCGCGTATTCGGCCGGTCTATCGCCGGAGCCGAGCCCGAGAATGAAGCGGCCGCCGGACAGCGTCGCGACCGACAGCGCGCCTTTCGCTATGTGCAGCGGATGGCGCAGCGGCAGCACGATCGCGCCGCTCGCGAGCACGATCCGGCGCGTGCGCGACGCGAGCGCGCCAAGCAGGACCCACGGGTCGAGATGCCCGACCGGGTCGGGGTAGTCGTCGCTGTTCAGCGGCACGTCGCGAATCCATAGCGCGCGGAAGCCCAGCGAATCGGCGAGTTCGGCGAGCTCGAGCTGCTCGTTGAAATCGGCGACCGTCCGGCCGCTGCGCAACAGCGGCAGCGTCAGGCCGATCGACAGCCGCTCGGCCGAGAACACGCGGCGCGCGACGTCGGCGCGATCGGAGGCGGGCTGGGTCATGTCGAATCCTTGAAGACGGGGCGCGCAGGTTCGACGAGCGTATTCGATCGTCGCTGCTCGCGCGGGCGGGATTGGGCGATTGTAAGCGGATCGTCGGCGTCGTGCCGATGTGCTCGCGAGACCGGCGCCCGTTCCATTCCCGCAACGGCGGCGTCGCGGCCGGCCGCCCGCGCCTGCGCGCGGTTGCCCGTAGTTTCACTTTCGAAACATTCGCGCATATGCGCAGTCGCGAGACGTGCATCGGAGGCAATTGAGGGCCCGTGCAGCCTTGCGCCGCGACGCATGGTGCGCTCCTTGCATGTCTGTGTGCGCCGTGAGGGCGATCGCCGGTGCAGCAACGGGCCGGGCAATCGCTTCAGTAGGTCGGACGCATCCAAGACGGGGACAAGACAATGAGAACAGACCGAATCGCAACGTATCGTGTTGCAAACATGAATCGCCGACCTGCCAGTGCGTTCGCTTCGCCGTGGGTGGCGGCGACGTAAGCGCACGGCTTTCAGTTCCATCCGAACCACGCGGGTGTGTTCCGAACGACGGCGTGCGTGCGTGACGCATGAAGCCGGCCGATGCCGGCCGGCCGTCGCGGAGGAACCGCCCGTGCGCGCAGATGGGCGAGCATGATTTCCGGATCGTCATTCAGACGGGCGAAACGCCCGTGCGCCGCGCCGGTGGCATGCATCCGCATGCCGCCCGCGGCCATGTGCGTCGAATCGACAAGACCGGGCCGGGTAACAGCGAAAGGGGGGGGGCGCGGCGGTTCGCGCGATTTCAGGTATTCGAAGCGGTAGTCCAGGGGAACGGGCCGCCGGCCGCACCGCGGCGGCTTCGACGACATTGTGCTGTCAGTTGATCCACTACCCCGATGGATCAATTGTTGAAGCGCCCATCGCCATGTGGCTGATGGGCGTCTTTTTTTGCAGCGCGCGATTCACGCGCGGACGTACGCCCGATTGCGCGGCGTTCGGTATCATGTGCTGGCAGCGTCGGCTGCCCGTGCGCCCGCACGGGGCGCCCGGCGCGTGAACATGCGTCGCCGACATGAACGACACCCACCATAACGATTCCTCGTCCGCCAGTATCGATCCGGCCGTGGTCGATTCACTTCACAGCTTCGTCGAGCGCCATCCGCGGCTGCTCGTTCTGACTGGCGCGGGCATCAGCACGGATTCCGGCATTCCCGGCTATCGCGACCGCAACGGTCAATGGATGCGCTCGCCGCCGATCCAGCTCCACGAATTCCTCGGATCCGACGCCGCGCGACGGCGCTACTGGGCGCGCAGCATGATCGGCTGGCCCGTGGTCGGCCGCGCGCAGCCGAACCGCTCGCACGCCGCGCTTGCACGGCTCGGCCGCAGCGGCCGGATCGAGCGCCTCGTCACGCAAAATGTCGACGGGCTGCATCAGCGCGCCGGCAGCAGCGACGTGATCGAATTGCATGGCGGCATCCACGGCGTTACATGCCTCGATTGCGGCGCGCATCATCCGCGCGCGACGATCCAGACCGTGCTCGAAACGGACAATCCCGAACTGCTGGGCGCGCAGGCCGAACCGGCCGCGGACGGCGACGCGCACCTCGAATGGGCCGCGTTCGACACGTTTCGCATTCCGGCCTGCCCGGCGTGCGGTGGGCTGCTGAAGCCGGCGGTGGTGTTCTTCGGCGAAAACGTGCCGCGCGAACGCGTCGCGTTGGCGTCGCAGGCGCTCGACGCGGCCGATGCGCTGCTGGTCGTCGGCTCGTCGCTGATGGTGTATTCCGGCTACCGCTTCTGCGTGTGGGCGCAGGCACAGCAAAAGCCCGTCGCCGCGCTGAACCTTGGCCATACGCGTGCCGATCCGATGCTGACGCTGAAGCTCGAGGCGCGCTGCGCGCCCGCGCTCGATGCGTTGAACGCGCGGCTCGGCATCGCGTGCGATGCGGCGGAGCGTGCATCGTGACCGGGCCCGCGGCATCGCACGATTCGTCCGCCCGCCTGTCGGCGCCGGCCGCGGAGCGCAATCGCGGGCCGATCCTCGACGTGCTGCGCCGCGTGCTGCCGGCAACCGGCAGCGTGCTGGAGATCGCGAGCGGCACCGGGCAGCATGCGGCGCACTTCGCGCAGGCGCTGCCCGGCCTGCGCTGGCAACCGAGCGACCCCGACGCGCACGCACGCCGTTCGATCGCTGCGTGGGTCGCGCACGCGGGCCTCGCGAACCTCGCCGAACCGCTCGCATTCGACGTGCGCGACCCGGTATGGCCGAGCGCGGCGCTCGACGCGATCGTCTGCATCAACATGGTCCACATCTCGCCGTGGGCCTGCACCGAAGCACTGTTTGCCGGGGCGGCACGCGTGCTGCGCCCGGGCGGCGTATTGTTCCTGTATGGCCCATATCGCCGCGAAGGCCGCCACACGTCGCCGTCCAACGAAGCGTTCGACCAGCAGTTGCGCAGCCGCGATCCTTCGTGGGGTGTGCGCGATCTCGAGGCGGTCGTCGCGCTCGGCCTCGATCTCGGGCTCGACTGCGCCGAAGTCGTCGAAATGCCCGCCAACAACCTGAGCGTCGTGTTCCACCGACTGCCGCACGCGGAGCAATGACACGCCGGCGCGCATCGCCGCCGGGTTTCCACTATCCTTTCGCCTGTGCGCGCGACCCGGCTCGGGTCGCGCCCCGTTTTTTCCGGAGAATTGACTAATGGGCAAACAAGCAATCGGTGTGATCGGGCTCGCGGTGATGGGCCGCAATCTCGCACTCAATATCGAGAGCCGCGGTTACGCGGTGTCGGTGTACAACCGCAGCCGCGAGAAAACCGACGAACTGATCGCCGAATTCCCCGGCCGCAATCTGGTGCCGACCTACACGCTCGAGGAGTTCGTCGCGTCGCTCGAAACGCCGCGCCGGATCCTGATGATGGTGAAGGCCGGCGAAGCGACCGATGCGACGATCGCATCGCTCAAGCCGCTGCTCGAGAAGGGCGACGTGCTGATCGACGGCGGCAACACGCACTTCACCGACACGATCCGCCGCAACCAGGAGCTCGCGCAGTCGGGCCTGCACTTCATCGGCACCGGCGTGTCGGGCGGCGAGGAGGGCGCGCTGCGCGGCCCGTCGATCATGCCCGGCGGCCAGCGTGACGCGTACGACCTCGTGGAGCCGATCCTCAAGCAGATCGCCGCAAAGGCGCCGTCGGACGGCGAACCGTGCGTCGCATACATGGGCCCGGACGGTGCGGGCCACTATGTGAAGATGGTCCACAACGGTATCGAGTACGGCGACATGCAGCTGATCGCGGAGAGCTACGCGGTGCTGAAGGACGTCGCGGGTCTGACAAATGACGAACTCGGCGCGGTGTATACCGAGTGGAACCAGGGCGAGCTCGACAGCTATCTGATCGAGATCACGTCGAAGATCTTCGCCAAGAAGGACGACGAAACCGGCAAGCATCTGGTCGACGTGATCCTCGATCGCGCCGCGCAAAAGGGCACCGGCAAGTGGACGAGCCAGAACGCGCTGGATCTCGGCGTGCCGCTGCCGCTGATCACCGAGTCGGTGTTCGCGCGCGTGCTGTCGTCGCTGAAGACCGAACGCGTCGCGGCCAGCAAGATCCTGTCGGGCCCGGCCGCCGCGCCGTTCGCCGGCGATCGTGCGGCGTTCGTCGAAGCAGTGCGCCGCGCGCTGTACCTGAGCAAGGTGATCTCGTACGCGCAGGGTTTCGCGCAGTTGCGCACGGCGTCGGAGGAATACGGCTGGAATCTCGATCTCGGCACGATCGCGAAGATCTTCCGCGCGGGCTGCATTATCCGCGCGCGCTTCCTGCAGAAGATCACGGACGCCTACGCGAACGATCCGGCGCTCGCGAACCTGCTGCTCGACCCGTACTTCAAGGATATCGCCGCGAATTACCAGGCCTCGCTGCGCGACGTCGTGGTGGCCGCGGTGCAGGCCGGGGTGCCGGTCCCGGCGTTCGCGTCGGCGGTTGCGTACTTCGACAGCTACCGGTCGGAACGGCTGCCGGCCAACCTTGTGCAGGCGCAGCGCGACTTCTTCGGCGCGCACACGTTCGAGCGCACCGACAAGCCCGGCAGCTTCCACGCGAACTGGTCGTAACGGGGCGGGCGAGGCGGCATTGTTGCGAAATTCTATTCTTTGAGTAGGGTTTTTTCGTCCCGGATCCTGCAATTGTTGGCTCCGCGGAAACAGTGTTTTCGTTCTTTCATGGTTTTCCCTAGGTGATCTCCGGACTAAACTTTGATCAATCGCTGCAGACATGGTGTGTGCGGCGAAGCAAAAAAATTCCGGAGGTAATCATGAAATCGCTGATCGCAACGTTCGCTGCAGCTGCTGTCCTCGCCGTCCCCGCCGTGTCGTTTGCTCAACAGAATGCGCCCGTGACGCGTGCGCAGGTGAAGGCGGAACTGTCCGCCCTTCAACAAGCCGGCTACAAGCTGGGCAGCGACCGGACCGACTATCCGGCAGGCATCCAGGCAGCTGAAGCCCGTCTGAACCCGCAACAAAACGTCGCCGCCGCCGATACGAGCGGCTACGGTGCGCAACCGGCCGGCCAGCAAGAGTCGGGCGCTCCGGCGGTTGCGAAGACCGGCTGGCAAGTTAAGCGCGTGTCGGATGGCGCACCGGTCTACAAGGGTCGTTAATCGGTCGTTGACCGGCATCGGAGGGGCGGCCGCAGCCGCGGCCTGCTCCACCCCCGCGCAGTACGCACAGCCCGCCGTTCCGCATCACGGAACGGCGGGCTGTTTTCATTGGCGGCGTCCGCGCGCGTCAGTGCAGCGGCCGCGGGCCGCGGCGAAGGTCCCGGAACAACGCGTCGGCCGGTTCCAGCGCTTGCAGCCATGCTTCGTCATAGCCGCTCAGCGTGTCGAGCGCATCGCGCAGCCGCTCGATCGCGAGTACCGGCAGCTCGACGCTGTGCCGCGTCGCGCCGCTCAGGTGCGCGACGCTCGCGAGCTGAACGAGCGCATCCGCTGCTTCCGCGACGTCGGTCGCGAACAGCAGGTGCCGGTTGAGCAGTTCGACGAGGGCGCTGCTACCGGCGAAATCCTCGGCGTTGAGCTGTACGGACACAAACGTCGCATTGTTCATCTTTATCTCCTCGTTGTCTGAATGGCGCGGTGCATCTCCGAGTATAGGTGGCGGTGCCGGCAACGGAGCGGCGGCCTTGCGCGGCGGGGGGCGGCACGACGGCGCACGGTGGAGGGCGGTGGCGTCCCGGCCGGCGGGGGCGGGCGCGCCGCAACTCTGGGCTCGTAGCTGGTTGATCCGCGGCCTGCGGACCCGCAAGATTGTTGCCGGCTCAACTAGCTGTCGCGGCCCGGACCGCGACAAATGGTATCTTTGCCGCTCGGGACGACGCGAAAAGCGCGTGAAAAAGGGGCCGATGAGCCTTTCGCGCTGGCGTCCCGCCGTGGAAACTGACGGCCGCGACAGCGGTCGGATACTGGTTGGTCCGGCCGTTCGGCCGGACATCGTGCGTCGCGCGCCGGAGGGCGGTGAGCGGCGCAACGACGCAAATCCGGGAGGACCCTTGAGAAAAACGATTCCGATCCACGATGCGCTGACGCGCCGGCTGCCGCAGGCGGTGTTCGTCGTCGCGGCTGCGGCGCTGACGGGCTGTACGATGACGCCGTGGACCGACAACTGGCAGCCGGTGCGGCCGTCGCCGTCGACGTCGGCCGCGACGCCCGGTGTGATTGCCGGCTATTACCGCGTGAATCCGGGCGACACGCTCGCCGGCATTGCCGCCGCGTACGGGCAGCGCGTGCAGGACGTGGCGAGCTGGAACCACATGTCGCCTAACGACGCCGTCTCGCCCGGCCAGGTGCTCCGCGTCGCGCCGCCGCCGGCCGCGACGTCGCTCGCGCAGCCGCCTGGGGCGACGGCACAACCGGGCTCGCTGGCATGGCCCGCGACGGGCTCCGTCGTAACGCCGTTCTCCGCAGGCAAGACGCGCGGCATCGTGATCGCCGCATCGGGGCCTGACCATTCGGTGCGCGCCGCGGCAAACGGGCGAGTGGTCTACGCCGGATCCGGCGTCAAGGCGTATGGCCCGCTCGTGATCCTGAAGCATGAAAACGGGCTCATCACCGCGTACGGGCACAACGGCAAACTGCTCGTCAACGAAGGCGATGCGGTACGCGCGGGCCAGCCGGTTGCCGAGATGGGCACCGACGCGAGCGGCCGTGCGACGTTCGAGTTCGAAGTCCGGCAGAACGGCAAGGCCGTCGATCCGCTGAGCTTTCTGCCGCGAAACGGCGGCTGACGCCGCATCGGGGCGTGTGCGCCGCACGGCGCGCACGCTCGCGCCTTCATCCTTCCTTAAGCTGCGCGGTGGCAGACTGCCTCGCATGATTGCCGAGCCAGCGAATGCCCAGTGCGAGTCCTGCCGCGCCCAGCGCGATCACCGAACATTGAATGGCGACCGGCAGGTAGCCGTGCGGACGCGGATCGACGAACGGGTACGGATACCAGTTCTCCACTGCGCCGCGCACGAGCGTATAGCCGAGATAGACGACGGGAAAGGCGAGCCATGCAAATGCGCTGCGCCGCGGGACTGGCGAGCGCGGCTCCACGTACAGCCAGTCGCACAGCACCACGAGCGGCACGATCCGGTGCAGCACCCAGTTATTGAACGCCGGCGTGACATGGTGCAGCGCATCGAGCCGCGCGAGCAGCAGTTCGTAGACGATCGCGGTGATCAACATGTACAGCACCGCGGCGCCGCGCATCGATTCGTAGCGCGCCGAGCCGGCGCGCGTGACGCGCGACAGCCCGACGACAAGCATCGCCGCCGCATACAGGCTGCTGAGTTGCGTGAAGTAGCTGAGGTAATTGCCGAGATGAAAGCTCGGCAAGTGCCAGTAGTCGGCGACGCTGTGCAGCGTGGTCGACACCGCGAGCAACGCGGCGATCAGCCGGTAGGCCGCAACGAAGAACGCTTTGCTCATGATGCCCGCGCAACGTCGCACCAAAGCTTCATCGTGCCACAGTGGCGCGCGGGCGCGATGCGGATTTTCCTTATGACGCGGCCGGTTCGGGCGGGAGTGCCGATTCGTCCGATATTTGACCGGGTCGTGCAATGCCGGCCGCGCGTGACGCTACAATCGGGGAGCCGAGCGGCACCGGCCCGCTGCGGCATGTGCCCGCCCCGCATATCACACGAGAAACACGAGACACAGCATGAAAAACATCCTCGCGAAACAGACGCGCTACAGTTCGCCGGCCATCTTCTTCCACTGGGCCATCTTCCTGCTGGTCGCACTGGCTTATCTGGCCATCGAGATTCGCGGGCCGAAAGGCAGCGACAGTCGCGTGTTCTGGACGAACGTCCACTTCCTCGCGGGAACGTCCGTGCTCGTGCTGTCGGTGCTGCGCGTGCTGTGGCGGGTGGTCAGCCGCGTGCCCGAGCCGATTCCGCAGGCGGCGCTGCTGAAATGGCTGTCGACGCTCGCGCATTTCGCGTTGTACGTATTCATCATCGCGCAGCCGCTGCTCGGGATCATGACGATCAACATGGGCGGCAAGCCCGTATCGCTCGACTGGATTGGCGTGTCGTTCACGCTGTTCGGCCCCGACAAGGCGCTGCGGCCGACGATCAAGGAAGCGCACGAACTGATCGGCAACGCGTTCTATTTCGTGATCGGCCTGCATGCGCTTGCCGCGCTTTACCACCATTTCATCCGGCGCGACGACGTGCTGCGGCGTATGGTGCCGTGATCGCCGCACGCGGAAGCCGCGCATCGGCCCGGGGGCGCATGGTTGTCGACACAACCATGCGCCCCCGGTGCGTTTACCGCCGTGCACGGCTGGCCAGCGCGACGAACATTCGGTAACATCTCGGCTGTTTTTACATTCCGCTTACGCATTGCCGCGCATGCTGCACCGACATCGTCACCTGACCGCCTGGCTCGGCGTGTTCGCGATCTGGCTCGCGATCGCGGCGCCGCTGGTGTCGCAGTGGCGCATCGCGCACGTGGCGTCGCCCGATGCGACCATCTGTAGTGCAAAGCATGACGCGGCCCGCGCAGCCCCAGCGCACGATCATGCGTTGCATCTCGATGCATGCGGCTATTGCGGCTTCTTCGCGCACATGCCCGCGGCTGGCGGCGTGGCCGCCGCGTCGTTCGCTTTCGTCCCCGTCGCGACCGTTTCCGCTGCCGCGCCGCCTGCCGTCGCCGCACACGCCGAACGTTATCCGCGCGCTTATCCGCGCGCACCGCCCGAGCGCGCCTGACGCGCTGTCTCCGTTCCTTTCATCGCCGTTATCCGCGCAGTCCGTCGAGGCCGCGTGGAGGGCGTCACTCGGGCTTTCGATCATGACCGTTTTTTCGTTGCGCACGCCGACGGCGTCGCGCCAATTCCCTGCACGGCGCGTGCCGCGCATGCTGACATTCACCGTTCCGGCGCTTGCCGTCGGCGCAATGACCGCGGCGGCTCCCGCCGAAACCGCGCGTGCCGCCGCCGGCGTGCCGACTGCTGACGCTGGCGCGCTGCTGCCGCCCGTCGAGGTCGTCGCATCGCCGCTGACGACGCCGCTCGTCGTCGTCACCGATCCGAAGGCGCCGCGCCAGCCGCTGCCGGCGAGCGACGGTGCGGACTATCTGAAGACGATTCCCGGCTTCACATCGATTCGCAGCGGCGGGACGAACGGCGACCCCGTGCTGCGCGGGATGTTCGGTTCGCGGCTGAACATTCTCGCGAACGGATTGCCGACGCTCGGCGCGTGTCCGAACCGGATGGATGCGCCGACGTCGTATATCGCCCCGGAAAGCTATGACAAGGTCATGGTCGTGAAAGGCCCGCAAACCGTGCTGTACGGCCCCGGCGCATCGGCGGGCACCGTGCTGTTCGAGCGCGTGACGCCGCGCTTCGAGCGGGCCGGCATGCGCTTCGACGGCAGCGTGGTCGGCGGGTCGTTCGGCCGCAACGACCAGAACTTCGACGTGACGGCCGGCACGCCGGACGTCTACGGCCGCGTGACCGCCAACCACGCGCATGCGCAGGACTACAAGGACGGCAACGGCAATACCGTGCCGTCGCAATGGGACAAGTGGAATGCCGATGCGGCGCTCGGCTGGACGCCCGACGACCGCACGCGCGTGGAGCTGACGGCGGGCGCCGGCGACGGCTATGCGCGCTATGCGGGGCGCGGAATGGACGGAGCGCATTTCCGCCGCGAAACGTTCGGCCTGTCGTTCGACAAGCGGCATCTCGGCGACGTGCTCGACCGTGTCGAGGCGCGCGTGTACTACAACGAAGCCGACCACGTGATGGACAACACCACGCTGCGTCAACCGGATCCGGCCAGCAGCATGCCGATGCGGATGGCATCCGAGGTGCGGCGCCGCACGTTCGGTGCGCGGGCCGCGGCAACGTTGCGCTTCGGCGACGACTTCAAGCTCGTGACCGGCGTCGACGCGCAGTCGAACCGGCTCGATTCGCGTTCGGCGATGGGGCGACAGAACTACGGCGACCAGCCGTGGAATGCGCAGGCGACGATGTGGAACGCGGGCGCGTTCGGCAAACTGACGTGGTACGCGAGCGATACGGCGCGCGTGATCGGCGGCGCGCGGGTCGATTACGCGAGCGCGCGCGACAAGCGTGCGACGACGCGCGGGATGATGACGAGCACGCCGAATCCGACCTTCGACGACGACCGCGCGCGCGTGCTGCCGAGCGGCTTCGTGCGCTACGAGCGCGATCTCGCGTCGCTGCCGGTCACCTGGTATGCCGGCATCGGTCACGCGCAACGCTATCCGGACTACTGGGAGCTGTTCTCCGCGAAACGCGGGCCGGCCGGCTCGATCAACGCGTTCTCCGCCGTGCAGCCCGAAAAGACCACGCAGCTCGACATCGGCGCGCAGTACAGGAGCGACCGCGTCGATGCATGGGTGTCGGCATACGCCGGCTATGTGCAGGACTACATCCTGTTCAACTACGCGCACGGAATGATGGGCCCGACCACACAGGCGACGAACGTCAACGCGCAGATCATGGGCGGAGAAGCCGGTATGTCATGGCGCCCAGTCGCGCCGCTGCGGATCGACACGTCGCTCGCGTATGCATGGGGGCGCAATGCAACGAGCGGCGATCCGTTGCCGCAGATGCCGCCGCTCGAGGCGCGCGTCGGGTTGGAGTACACGCGCGGCGCATGGTCGGCAGGCGGCCTGTGGCGGGTCGTTGCGCCGCAGCATCGCTATGCGCTGAACGAGGGCAACGTGGTCGGCAAGGACTTCGGTCCGAGTGCGGGCTTCGGCGTGCTGTCGGTGCATGCGCAGTACAACGTCAGCAAGAAAGTGCAGATCTCGGTCGGCGTCGACAACGTATTGAACAAGGCCTATACCGAGCATCTGAACCTCGCCGGCAACGCGGGTTTCGGCTATCCCGCGAACGCGCCGTTGATGGAGCCGGGGCGCACCGCATGGCTGCGCGTGAGCGCGAAGCTGTGACGCACGGCGCGCGTGTGCGTTGCAGCATGCGCGCGCATCGACGCGACACCGCCTGAACGGGCGGGGCGCGTCAACCGATTAGAGAACCGTATCTAGTCAGGGCGCAAACGTTCGCGACTCGTGATTCACTGCCGCATTCGACGCGCAAGGCCGGTTCGCCCGATCGCGGCCCGCCGCGCGTGTCGATCCTCATTCGCACCGGCAGCACAATAATCAGGAGAACATGGATGGCCAGATCGATGCGTTCCAGGGTGGTGGCAGGGGCAGTGGCATGCGCAATGAGCGTCGCGCCGTTCGCGGGCACGACCGCGATGATGACGCTCGCGACGACGCACGCGGCGATGGCGGCGGCCGCGCCGGCAGACGATTATGCGGCGACGCGTTACCCGATCATCCTCGTGCACGGGCTGACCGGCACCGACAAGTACGCCGGCGTGCTCGACTATTGGTACGGCATTCAGCAGGACCTGCAGCAGCATGGCGCGACGGTGTATGTCGCAAACCTGTCCGGCTTCCAGAGCGACGATGGCCCGAACGGGCGCGGCGAACAGCTGCTCGCGTACGTGAAGACGGTGCTCGCCGCGACAGGCGCGGCGAAGGTGAACCTGGTCGGCCACAGCCAGGGCGGCCTCACATCGCGCTATGTCGCGGCCGTCGCGCCCGATCTCGTCGCATCGGTGACGACCATCGGCACGCCGCACCGTGGCTCGGAGTTCGCGGACTTCGTACAGAGCGTGCTTGCGTACGATCCGACCGGGTTGTCGTCGTCGGTGATCGCCGCGTTCGCCAATGTATTCGGAATCCTGACGAGCAGCAGCCAAAACACGAACCAGGACGCGCTCGCCGCACTGAAGACGCTGACGACCACGCAGGCCGCCACGTACAACCAGAACTATCCAAGCGCCGGTCTCGGCGCGCCGGGCAGTTGCCAGACGGGCGCGCCGACGGAGACGGTCGGCGGCAATACGCACCTGCTGTATTCGTGGGCCGGCACGGCGATCCAGCCGACGATATCTGCATTCGGCGTCACGGGTGCGGCCGATACGAGCACGATTCCGGCAATCGATCCGGCGAACGCGCTGGACTTGTCGACGTTGGCGCTGCTCGGCACCGGCACTGTGATGATCAATCGTGGCTCGGGGCAGAACGACGGGCTCGTATCGAAGTGCAGCGCGCTGTACGGGAAGGTGCTGAGCACAAGCTACAAGTGGAATCACCTCGACGAGATCAACCAGTTGCTCGGCGTGCGCGGCGCGTATGCGGAGGATCCTGTCGCGGTGATTCGCACGCATGCGAACCGGCTGAAGCTCGCGGGCGTGTGATCGATGGCCGTGCGTGAAGGACGCGCGCCGCTTGCGCGGCGCGTTGCGATCTACGGTGCGGCAGGACTGGCTGCGATTGCCGTCGCAGCACTCTGGAGCGGCGCGGCGTCACAGCGCCGGGCGGATGCCGCATATGCGTCGGCGGCCGAGCAAGCACCTGGCGGCGCGAGCGCGTCGGCGGTCGTGGCGCCCGCCGCGTTGCCGGCGAGCACCGGCCTGCCGTCGTCGCTTGCAGGGGCCAGTGCGCCGCGGTTGCCGCTCGATGCGGGCGGCCATCTCGCGAAGTCGCGCGCGGTCCGCGACTTCTTCGATTACTGCCTGACCGCGCAGAGCGACCTGAACGCAACCGCGCTCGATGCGCTCGTCGTGCGCGAGATCGCGGCACAGCTCGACGGCACGATCGCGCAGCGTGAGGCGTTGGACGTGTGGCATCGATACCGTGCGTATCTCGACGCGCTCGCGACGCTACCGCAGGCCGGTGCGGTCGACAAGTCGGATCCCGGCGCGCTGCAGCTCGCGCTCGACCAGCGCGCGTCGATCGGATACCGCACGCTCGGCGACTGGAGCCAGCCGTTTTTCGGCGCGGAGCAGTGGCGGCAGCGCTACGATCTCGCGCGGCTGAAGATCGCGCAGGATCGCACCTTAACCGACGCGCAGAAGGCGGAACGGCTCGCGGCGCTTGCGCAGCAGATGCCGGACGACGAACGGGCCGCGCGACAGAAGGTCGACAGGCAGCGCGCCGCGATCGACCAGATCGCGCAGTTGCAGAAGAGCGGGGCGACGCCCGATGCGATGCGCGCGCAACTGACGCAGACGCTTGGTCCCGAAGCGGCGGCGCGCGTCGCGCAGATGCAGCAGGACGATGCATCGTGGCAGAGCCGCTACGCGGACTATGCGGCGCAGCGTGCGCAGATCGTTGCGGCCGGGCTGTCGGCGCAGGATCGCGATGCGCGGATTGCCGCACTGCGGCAGCGCATCTTCACGAAACCAGGCGAAGCGGTGCGAGCGGCGTCGCTCGATCGCGGCGCGGCGGCCGCACAGTAACGCGCGCAATCCCGCATGCAGTCACGCCGCGCGCGTGAACCGCCGCGGCAGATGCTGCTCGATGGTTGCCGCGAGCGTATCGAATGCGGGCCCGATGCCTTCGTGCGCGACGCACGCGTAGCCGAGCAGCAGCCCGCGACGCGCGGTGTCCCGACAGCTGTAGTAGCTCGTCAGCGGGCGCACGATCACGCCCGCGTCGAACGCGCTTTGCGTAACCGCGCGATCGTCGCACGTATCGGGCAGACCGAGCACCAGATGCAGCCCTGCTTCGTCACCCATCACGGGCAGCGCGTCGCCGAACCGCGCATGGATCGCATCGATCAGCAATTGCCGGCGCTCGCCGTACAGCGTGCGCATCCGTCTGACGTGCGAAGTCAGGTGCCCGTCCATGATGAATTCGGCGAGCACGGCCTGCTGCATCAGCTGGCCCTCGCGATACAGTTCCGACAGTCCGGTGCGGAACGTGTCGACGAGATGTTCGGGCACGACCATGTAGCCCATGCGCAGGCCCGGGAACAGCATCTTGCCGAGGCTGCCGACGTAGATCACGCGGCCGCCGTCGTCGAGACCTTGCAGCGACGCGAGCGGGCGGCTGCCGTAGCGGAATTCGCTGTCGTAGTCGTCCTCGATGATCCAGCAGCGGTGCTGGCGCGCGTATTCGAGCAGCATCCGGCGCCGCGCGAGGCTCATCACCATCCCGAGCGGATACTGGTGAGATGGCGTGACGAGCACGAGCCGCGGCGGTTGCTGCATGTCGCTCGCACTCGGATCGATCCCTTCCTGGTCGACCGGCACCGGCGTCAGCGCGAGGCCGGCTGCCTGCAGCACGCTGCGCACGCCCCAGTAGCACGGCTCCTCGACCCACGCGCGATCGCCGATGTCGGACAGCAGCCGCACCGCGAGGTCGATCGACTGGTGAATGCCGGTCGTGATGATCACCTGGTCCGGCGAGCATTTGACCGACCGTGCGACGCGCAGGTAGTCGGCAAGCGCACGACGCAACGGGCGGTAACCGCCACCCGGCGCGTAGGTCAGCAGCTCCGGATTCGCTTCCTTCCATAGTCGCGCCTGCAGGCGGCTCCACGTGCGGCTCGGGAATTCCGACACGTCCGGCACACCCGGCATGAACGCGCCCCACTGGCGCCGCGACACACCCGCATGCTCGATCAGTTGGCGGCCGCGCATCGACAGGCCGCCCTGCGCGTCCGGCAGCGGCGCCGCGCCGCTACCGGCCGACGGCGGCGCGGCGCCCGGCGCATGGATCGCGGCCGCGTCCGGGCGCGTGTCGGCCACGTAGGTGCCGCTGCCCGTCGTCGTCAGCACGTAGCCTTCGGCGGTCAGCTGGTCGTACACGTGCAGCACGGTATTGCGCGCGATCGACAGGTCGGCCGCGAGCGTGCGCGAACTCGGAAGCTTCGTCCCCGGCCCTAATTCTCCGGCAAGAATCGCTTGTTGCATCTGTTGCAGCAGTTGCCGGTACATCGGCTCGGACGAGCTGCGGTCGAGCCGGGCGGACAGCCAGTCCGCGAGGATCACGGTATCCAAAGTGGTCCTACTAGGAATATTGAAATGGTTCCCTAGTATAGAACCGTGCCGGCCGTATAGTGGGTCCATCTCACAAGAAACACTTTCGAGTTTTCTTGACCTCCTGGGGGGCCTGGCGCGCAGCGTCGGGTTGAAGGGCATTCATAAACGTTTTGTCGCGCAGCAAGGGGACAGCCACGATGAAGTCCGATGATGTGATCGTCAGCTTTCGCGGCGTGCGGAAGACCTACGACGGGGAAACCCTGGTCGTCAAATCGCTCGACCTCGACATCCGCCGAGGGGAATTCCTGACGTTGCTCGGGCCGTCCGGCTCGGGCAAGACCACCTGCCTGATGATGCTGGCGGGTTTCGAGTTTCCGACGGGCGGCGAGATTCGGCTCGATGGCGAACTGCTGAACACCGTCCCGCCGCACAAGCGCAACATCGGCATGGTGTTCCAGAACTATGCGCTGTTTCCGCACCTGACGGTGGAGCAGAACGTCGCGTATCCGCTGACGGTGCGCAAGCTGCAGGCCGGCGAGCGTGCCGAGCGCGTCGCGCATGCGCTGAAGATGGTGCAGATGGAGCGCTTCGCGAAGCGCTATCCGGCGCAGTTGTCGGGCGGCCAGCAGCAGCGTATCGCCCTCGCGCGCGCGCTCGTGTTCGAACCGAAGCTCGTGCTGATGGACGAGCCGCTCGGCGCGCTCGACAAGCAGCTGCGCGAACACATGCAGTACGAGCTGAAGGCGCTTCACGAGAAGCTCGGCGTGACGTTCGTGTATGTGACGCACGATCAGGGCGAGGCGCTGACGATGTCCGATCGCGTCGCCGTGTTCGACAAGGGGATCGTGCAGCAGCTCGATACCGTCGATCGTCTTTACGAATCGCCGTGCAACGAATTCGTCGCGAACTTCATCGGCGACAGCAACCGGCTGCGCGGCACCATCGCGCGCGTCGACGGCGACTTCTGCGAGTTCCGGCTCGACGACGGCACGCAGCTCGTCGGACGCCGCATCGGCGATGCGGCCGAAGGCGCGCCGGCCGTCGCTTGCATCCGCCCCGAACGCATGAGCCTCGCGAACGGTCACCTGAACGGCGGTGCCGCGAACCGGGTGACCGGCGAGGCCCGCAGCCTGATCTATTTCGGCGATCACGTGCGCATGCGCTGCGCGTTGCCGGGCCAGGACGAATGCTTCGTGAAAGTGCCGCTCGGCACGGGCGCGCTCGACGCGTTCTCGCCCGGCGCGCCGGTATCGCTCGCATTCTCGCCCGAGCATCTGCGCGTGTTCGCGTGACGCAGGGTTTCCCGTTTTTTCGCAGCACGTCGTCAACAACAACGCCCACTTCCACCACGAGAGGAGAGGAACCATCATGAACGCAGCACACTCTACCGCGCGTCGCACGGCACTCGCGCTGGCGCTTGCCGTCGTCGGCGCATCGGCCACGGCGGCCGAACTTACGGTCGTCAACTTCGGCGGCGCGAACGGCGACGCGCAGAAGGCCGCGTTCAACCAGCCGTTCGAGAAGGCCACCGGCAACAAGGTCACGGCCGTCGAGTACAACGGCGAGCAGGCGAAAGTGAAGGCGATGGTCGAGGCGAAGCACGTCAACTGGGACGTGGTCGAAGTCGAATCGGGCGACCTGAACCGCGGCTGCGACGAAGGGCTGTACGAGAAGCTCGACTGGGCGAAGATCGCGAAGAAATCCGACCTGATTCCGGAAGCGCCGCAGGTGTGCGGCGTCGGCTTCTTCGTATGGTCGACCGCGCTGTCGTACAACGCGGACAAGCTGAAGACCGCGCCGACCGGCTGGGCCGATTTCTGGAACGTGAAGAAATTCCCCGGCAAGCGCGGGATGCGCAAGGGCGCACGCTACAACCTCGAGTTCGCGCTGATGGCCGACGGCGTCGCGACGAAGGACGTGTACAAGGTGCTCGGCACGAAAGCTGGCCAGGACCGCGCGTTCAAGAAGCTCGACGAGCTGAAGCCGTACATCCAGTGGTGGGAAGCCGGCGCGCAGCCGCCGCAGTTCCTGGTGGCCGGCGACGTCGTGATGTCGACCGCGTACAACGGCCGCATCGACGCCGCGCAGAAGGAAGGCAAGAACCTGAAGGTCGTGTGGAACGGCAGCATCTACGACCTCGACTACTGGGCGATTCCGAAGGGCTCGCCGAACAAGGCGCTCGCCGAGCAGTACATCGCGTACACGCTGACGCCGAAGCCGCAGCAGGCGTATGCGCAGCACATCGCGTACGGCCCGACGAACGTCGCGGCGATCAAGTCGCTCGATGCGAAGACGCTCGCGAACCTGCCGAACTCGCCGGCCAACGGCAAGAACGCGGTGCTGGAAGACATCGGTTTCTGGACCGACCACAGCGACGAGCTCGAGCAGCGTTTCGCCGCGTGGGCGACGAAGTAACCGCTACTCGGGTGTCCTGATGCAACCTGCCGCGCGGCGCGCCGAGCGCGTCGCGCGGCATTCCGCCGGACCGTGCCCGGCCGGAGAGAACCGTTGAACACGATGACGATCGCTCCTTCCTCGCCGTCGACAGCCGCGCTCAAGCGCGAACTGAAGGCAGCCGAGGCCCGCAAGCGCACGATGGCGCTGCTGCTGATCGCGCCGCTCGCGATCTTCCTGCTGCTTATCTTTGTCGTGCCGATCGGCACGCTGCTCACGCGCGCGGTGCAGAACCCCGAAATCGCGACCGCGCTGCCGAACACGGTCGCCGCGCTGTCGGGCTGGGACCGCAAGGCGCCGCCGCCCGACGCCGCGTATGCCGCGCTCGCGACCGACATGACGAAGGTTGCCGACAGCGAGGCGATGGGTGCGCTCGCGCGACGCCTGAACACCGAGATTCCAGGCTACCGCTCGCTCGTCGCGAAGACGGCGCGCGCGATGCCGCTGAAGGGCGATGGCGACGCGGCACTGACCCCCGCGCAGACTCGCGCGAAACTGATCGACCTCGATTCGCGCTGGGGCGACGCGGCGTACTGGCAGTCGATCGCGAAGAACGGCAGCCAGGTGTCGCCGTTCTACCTGCTCGCCGCACTCGACCACAAGCAGGACGGCTTTGGCCATATCGTGCAGGCCGACCCGGACCAGTCGATCTATCTTGCGATCTTCGGCCGCACGTTCGTGATTGGCGTCGCCGTCACGCTGTTCGCGCTGCTGCTCGGCTATCCGCTCGCATACTGGATTTCGACGCTGTCGGAGCGCCGCGCGAACCTCGTGATGATCCTCGTGCTGATCCCGTTCTGGACGTCGGTGCTGGTGCGCGTCGCCGCGTGGATCGTGCTGCTGCAGAGCGAGGGGCTCGTGAACAAGGCGCTGATCGGCAGCGGGCTGATCTCGCATCCGCTGACGCTGCTGTTCAACCGCGTCGGCGTGTACATCTCGATGACGCACATCCTGCTGCCGTTCATGATCCTGCCGCTGTACAGCGTGATGAAGTCGATCCCGCCGACCTACCAGCGCGCGGCCGTGTCGCTCGGCAGCCATCCGTTCGCCGCGTTCTGGCGCGTGTATGTGCCGCAGACCTATCCGGGCGTCGGCGCCGGCGCGCTGCTCGTGTTCATTCTCGCGATCGGTTACTACATCACGCCCGCGCTGCTCGGCGGGCCGAACGACCAGATGGTCAGTTACTACGTCGCGTACTTCACGAACGTGACGATCAACTGGGGCATGGCATGTGCGCTCGGCGGGCTGCTGCTCGCGGCGACGCTCGTGCTGTATGCGGTGTACGGGCGCTTCACGCGCACCAACGTGAGCCTCGGCTGAGCGCCGGGCACAGGGAAACGACAAGGGAATGCCGACCATGAAACTCGCCAGGCCGCTGTTCGCGCCGCACATGTCGTTCGTCGAGCGCGCGTGGTACGTCGCGCTGCGCGTGCTCGTCGTGCTGACGCTGCTGTACCTGATCCTGCCGGTGCTCGCGATCGTGCCGCTGTCGTTCTCGTCGAGCACGTTCCTCGTGTATCCGATTCCGGGCTTCTCGACGCGCTGGTACGAAAACCTGATTGCGTCCGACGAATGGCGGATGGCGGCGAAGAACAGCTTCATCGTCGCGCCGTCGGCGACCGTTGTCGCGACCGTGCTCGGCACGCTCGCCGCGATCGGCCTCACGAAGGCGGATTTCCGCGGCAAGGGGTTGCTGATGGCCGTGCTGCTGTCGCCGATGATCGTGCCCGTCGTCGTGGTCGGCGTCGGCATGTACCTGTTCTTTGCGCCGCTTGGGCTCGCGAACACGTACACGGGCCTGATCGCCGCGCACGCGGCGCTCGGCGTGCCGTTCGTCGTGACGACGGTCGCGGCGACGCTGCAAGGCTTCAACCAGAATCTGGTGCGCGCGAGCCTGTCGCTCGGCGCGAATCCGGTCACGACGTTTTTCCGCGTGACGCTGCCGGTGATCGCGCCGGGCGTGATGTCTGGCGCGCTGTTCGCGTTCGCGACGTCGTTCGACGAAGTCGTCGTCACGCTGTTCCTCGCGGGCGCGGACCAGACGACGCTGCCGCGCCAGATGTTCACCGGGATCCGCGAGAACATCAGCCCGACGATCGCCGCGCTCGCGACGATCCTGATCATTTTTTCGACGAGCCTGCTGCTGGCGCTCGAATGGCTGCGCGGACGCAACGCGCGGCGTGCGGTGTCGTAACGGCGCGCGGCCCCGCGAAATGCCTGGCGGGCGCGCGATGAAACGTCACCGCGCGCCGTCACATCACATCACGTCACGCTCAGAAGCCGCCCGTCTGGATCAGCTTGTTGAGGTTCGACACGTTCAGGCTGCCGAAGCCGGTCGGGTAGTCCCAGCCGGCGCCCGCGGTGTAGCCATACCCCTGATAGCCGTTGTTGCCCGACACGACGTCATAGCGCACCAGCGACGGGTTCGATGGAATGTCCGCATAGAACTTCGCGGCCGGGAAACCGAGACCCGTGCCGTTCGCCGCGAGCAGGCGGGCCCAGAAGCCGGTGAAGATCGGCGCGGCGAGGCTCGTGCCGCCGATTTGCTGCAACTGGCCGTAGTTGTAGATATATGCGCCCGTGCTCTGCGCGGCGTCGAACGACACGTCCGGCAAACGGCGGTTGCTGCCCGATTGCCACGACGGCGCGGGCAGGATCGAGCTGACGCCGCCACCCGTCGCCCAGAGCTTGCCGTTGCCGTCGAGGCCTTCGTTCCATACCGTCTCGCTCGAGAACCCGCCGCTCGACGTGGTGTACAGCGTCGTGCCGCCGATCGCCAGCACGTGCGGCGAAGCGGCCGGCCACGACACCGTGTAGTTCGCGCCGTCCGGATAGCCACGGTTGTTGCACTCGTACACGCCTTCGTCGCCTGACGACACCGAGAACGTCTGGCCTTGCGCGGCGGCCGTCGTGAAGATCTGCTCCTCGGCATCGAGCGTGCCGTCCGCGTCCGCGTCCGTTTCGCACCAGCCGAGCGACACGTTGATCACCTTCGCGGTGTTGTCCGACACGACACGGTTGAACGCTCGCGTGAGCCCGGTGTTCCCGGCTGCGTTCAGGTCCGCCATGTAGAACACCAGCTTGCCGACCTGGCCGCCGGCCGATCCGACGATCGACTGGCTGTCCAGATCCCATTCGCCCTGGCCGTCCTGGTCGTCGCTGTAGCTGCCGGTCGTGCCGGTGCCGTTGGTCTTCACGGTCTGGGTCGCGACCGTGCCGTAACCATTGCTCGACGTGAACTGCTTCAGGTCCTGCAACGTCTGCGACACGCCGCCGATCGTGACGATTCCGACCGTCACGCCGGCCGCGGTCGGCACGCCGGTTGCGTTGTAAAGGCCCGGAAATTCCTTCGGATAATGGCCGGTAGCCGTGCCGGCCGCGAGCGCTTGCGGTTTCGAGACGTTGCCGATGCGCAGCATCGGCCGTGCGCGTGCGACGTTCTGCAGCCCAAGCACCGAGCCGACGACGTCGCCGAGCGCGCGCGGCACCTGCGCGGTCGACGCGTTCGCGAATCCGGAGCGGCCTGCGTACTCGAAATGCACGAGCGACGTGTTGAATGCGGTTTTCACCGTGCCGGCCGTGCCGCGCGCGGACACCAGCAGCCGGTTCGGCGCGACCTCGATGTTCACGAAGCCGCTTTTGCGCAGATAGTCGACGACCGACTTCACCTGCGCTTCGGTCGGCGCGTAGTTCGCGAGGAACTGCTCGTGCGTCAGGTACTGGCGATAGTGCGCGTTGCCGGGGCGGTTGACGTCGTGCGCCAGTTGCTTCAGTTGCGCCGCATTGCGCAGCTTCAGGCTGACGACGACGTCGGCCGTTTCGCCGGCCGCGAGCTCGAGCGACGGCGCCGCGCTGCGGGCCAGCAGCTGCGGGCCGGTCAGAAAGGTCTTCGTGTGGGTGTCGACCCAGTCCGTCGTCGCGTGCGCGGCGCCGGCCGCGAACACGAGCGGCCACGCGCACGCGAAGCGGCGGGGCGACGGAAGGGGAAGGGCAAACCGGGCATTCCTTTTCATCGGGAGTCCTTTTTAGGAGAGACGACGTTGCTGGAAGCCCCGGCCCTTGTGGGGCCGCGAGCGGTGACGAGCGTAGGGCGTCGGCGCCGTTCAGGTAGCTGCCAGTTTCCATAGCTGTCAGTTCTGACATTGGCGTGCTCACACGCGGGCGACGTGCGGTTCAGGCGTCTCGAAGCGGCGACCGGCAAAGGGAACCGGTTCGCTGCGCGATCGCGCGACGGTGGCCGACGCTTGTGCGCGCGACTCGTTCGTTGCCGTATCGGAATGTGCGCGATCGCGGAGCGCATCGTCGTGCGCGCGCATCGCCGGCTCGCGCGCGCGGGCGCGCCACGAGTCGCACTATTTGGTCAAGCGCGGTAGCGGCGAGCGCGCGACGGCGTCGCCGGATACGCGGAGGCACGAAAACGGCGCCCGTCGAACGCTGAGGTTTCCCGAATTGTGGAACAACGCATCGCCGAGTCTTGCAGCGTGCTTTCGGTTCGCCGCTCGGATCGGCGCATTAGAGTCGGTGCTCGAATTGCGATCGCGGCGCCGTGCCGACAGTCACCTGCTGTCCATTGCAAGACGAGTGCGCTCGTAAGACCGGTATCCCGGTGAAATTCCTTCTTGACGCCCGCGGATCCGCCGCTATCCTTCCATTCATAACTTTTCGGTTATGAATTGCCTCATGCAAAACGCTCACGACATGCTGTTCCGTACGCTCGCCGATCCGACGCGCCGCGCGCTCTTCGAGCGGCTGTGCGAGGAGGGCGAACTGACGGTGGCCGCGCTGACCGCCCGTGCACGCGTGTCGCAGCCGGCGGTATCGAAGCACCTGGGCGTACTGAAGCAGGCCGGGCTCGTGAGCGATCGTCACGAAGGCCGGCAGACGCACTACAGCGCGCAGCCGCAGGCGCTGACCCCGTTGATCGACTGGACCAGCCAGATGGCCGGCTTCTGGCAGCACCGGTTCGACGCTCTCGAAGATCTGCTCAAAAGGATGGATCAGTGATGAACCAGGGTTCTACCGAAACGCGTACTGTCGTCGTCGAACGGGAACTGCCGCATCCGCCGGAGAAGATCTGGCGAGCGCTCACGCAGCCGCATCTGATCGACGCGTGGCTGATGAAGAGCGATTTCGAGCCGGTCGCTGGCCGCGCATTCAGCTTCCACGCGGACTGGGGTTCGGTCGACTGCAAGGTGCTGACGATCGAGCCGCAGCGCGTGCTGTCGTATACGTGGGCCGCCTATGGCCTCGAAAGCGTCGTTACCTGGACGCTCACGCCGACGCCGCGCGGCACGCTGTTGCGAATGGAGCAGGCGGGGTTCCGCACGGATCAGGAGCAGGCATACCGCGGTGCGCAGCACGGATGGGCTCGGTTCTTCGCGTCGCTCGAACAGGTGCTCGCGCGTCCCGATGAAGGCACGGAGGCACATGCATGAGCACGACCGACCTTACGCCGTCGCAGCGTATCGACGCATTGATCGCCGGGATCGGCGATTGGCGCGGCAAGACGTTCGCGGCGGTGCGCGACGCGATTCTCGCGGCCGACGACGGCATCGTCGAGGAATGGAAATGGATGGGCAGCCCCGTGTGGTCGTGCGACGGGATGATTGCGGTCGCAAACGCGCACAAGGGCAAGGTGAAGCTGACGTTCATGCATGGAGCGCACCTGGCCGATCCGGACGGCCTGTTCAACGCGGGTCTTGAAGGAAACGCGCGCCGAGCGATCGATTTCCTCGAAGGCGACAAGCTCGACGAGCCGGCGCTGAAGCGTCTCGTGCGCGCGGCAATCGATTACAACCGCGCGCATCTGAAGAAGAACGCGCGAGCGCGTTTGTCCGCCGGCGCGAAGGCGCGAACCGGCAACGCCGCGTGACGCGCGACGCGGACGACGTCCCGCGCTAGCCGGGCGCCGTCGTGCGATCGGCGCGGCGGCAGCCGCCCACCGACCGGCACGAAAAAAAGCCCGACACGAGGTCGGGCATCCAAATCGGCCGCAGCCACCGCGAGGCGGCTGCGGCACCTGCAAACGCAGGGCGCTTACGCTGCGAGCAGCGAACGCAGCACGAACGGCAGGATCCCGCCGTGCTTGTAGTAGTCGACTTCGATCGGCGTATCGATGCGCAGCAGCACCGGCACGCGGGTCGTTTCGCCGTTCTTGCGGTGAATCACGAGCGTGACGTCCTGCTGCGGCTTGAAGTCGTCGCCGAGGCCTTCGATGTCGTAGGTCTCTTCGCCGGTGATGCCGAGCGACTGGACGCTGTCAGCACCCTTGAATTGCAGCGGCAGCACGCCCATGCCGACGAGGTTCGAGCGGTGGATGCGCTCGAAGCTGCGTGCGATCACGGCCTTCACGCCGAGCAGCTGCGTGCCCTTCGCGGCCCAGTCGCGCGACGAGCCCGTGCCGTACTCTTCGCCCGCGAACACGACGGTCGGCGTGCCGGCGTCGACGTACTTCATCGCCGCGTCGTAGATCGACAGCTGCTCGCCGCTCGGCTGATGAATCGTCAGGCCGCCTTCGACGCGCGTGCCGTCCGCCTTTGCCGGAATCATCAGGTTCTTGATCCGGACGTTCGCGAACGTGCCGCGCATCATCACGTCGTGGTTGCCGCGGCGCGAGCCGTAGCTGTTGAAGTCGGCCTTCTGCACGCCGTTCTCCTTCAGCCACTTGCCTGCCGGCGAGTCTTCCTTGATCGAGCCTGCCGGGCTGATGTGGTCGGTCGTCACCGAGTCGCCGAAGATGCCGAGTGCGCGTGCGCCCTTGACGGTCGGGATCGATGCGGCCGGCTCCATCGAGAAGTCGTTGCCGAAGAACGGCGGCTCCGCGATGTAGGTCGACTTCGGCCAGTCGTAAACCTGGCCCGTCTCGCCCTCGATCTTGCTCCAGAGGTCGCCCTTCTTGGTCAGCTTCGAGTAGTTGTCCTCGAACTTCTTCGGATCCAGCGCGAACTTCAGCAGCGCGTGGATTTCCTCGCTCGTCGGCCAGATGTCGCCGAGGTAGATGTCGTAGCCGTCCTTGCCCTTGCCGACCGGCTCGGTCATCAGGTCGCGCGTGATGTTGCCGGCGATCGCGTACGCGACGACCAGCGGCGGCGACGCGAGGAAGTTCGCGCGGATGTTCGGGTGGATCCGCGCTTCGAAGTTGCGGTTGCCCGACAACACGGCCGCCGCGACGATGTCGTTCTTCGTGATCGCTTCGTTCAGCTCCGGCGTCAGGTCGCCTGCGTTGCCGATACAGGTCGTGCAGCCGTAAGCCGCGACTTCGAAGCCGAGCTTCGCGAGATAGGGCAGCAGGCCCGTCTTCGTCAGGTATTCGGTGACGATGCGCGATCCAGGCGCGAGTGACGTCTTGATGTGCGGCGCGACGCTCAGGCCGGCTTCGACGGCCTTCTTCGCGAGCAGGCCGGCGGCCAGCAGCACGCTCGGGTTCGACGTGTTCGTGCACGACGTGATCGCGGCGATCAGCACGTCGCCGTTCTTCACGTTCACGCCGTTGCTCGTCGTGTACTGCGCGTTCAGGTCCTCAGCCTTCTTCGCGAAGCCGTTCTCCGCGACCGGCTTCGAGAACAGTTCGGTAAACGTCGATTTGACGTTGCCGATCTCGATGCGGTCTTGCGGGCGCTTCGGGCCGGCCAGCGACGGTGCGACCGTCGCGAGGTCGAGCGTCACCGTCTTCGTGTAGTCGATGTCGCCGGCGTTCGGAATGCCGAACAGGTTCTGCGCCTTGAAGTAGTTTTCGAACGCGGCAATCTCGGCCTTCGTGCGGCCAGTGCCTTCGAAGTACTCGATCGTCTTTTCGTCGACCGGGAAGAAGCCCATCGTCGCGCCGTATTCCGGCGCCATGTTGCCGATCGTCGCGCGGTCCGGCAGCGACAGCGAGCGCGTGCCTTCGCCGAAGAACTCGACGAACTTGCCGACGACCTTTTCCTTGCGCAGCATTTCGGTGATCGTCAGCACCAGGTCGGTGGCCGTCACGCCTTCGCGCAGCTTGCCCTTCAGCTCGACGCCGACGACGTCCGGCGTCAGGAAATACACCGGCTGGCCGAGCATGCCGGCTTCAGCCTCGATGCCGCCCACGCCCCAGCCGACCACGCCGATGCCGTTGATCATCGTCGTGTGGCTGTCAGTGCCGACGAGCGTGTCCGGGTAGTACACGGTGTCGCCGCCGTCCGTCTTCTTGTGGACGCCGCGCGCGAGATATTCGAGGTTCACCTGGTGGACGATGCCCACGCCCGGCGGCACGACCTTGAACGTGTCGAACGCCTGCATGCCCCACTTCATGAACTGGTAGCGCTCGTTGTTGCGCTGGAATTCCAGCTTCATGTTCAGGTCGAGCGCATCCTTCTGACGGAAGTAGTCGATCTGCACCGAGTGGTCGACGACGAGGTCGACCGGCACCAGCGGCTCGATCTTCTTCGGATTCTTGCCCGAACGCTCGGCGACACCGCGCATGGCCGCGATGTCGGCGAGCAGCGGCACGCCGGTGAAGTCCTGCAGCACCACACGCGACACCACGAACGGAATCTCGTCGACACGCTTCGCGGTCGGCTGCCAGTTCGCGAGCTGCTCGATGTGCTCTTCGGTGATCTTCTTGCCGTCGTAGTTGCGCAGCACGGACTCGAGCACGATACGGATCGACACCGGCAGGCGTTCGATCTTCGTCTTCAGTTCCTTGCCGAGCTGCGGCAGCGAGTAGAACTTGCCTTTGCCGGAACCGCTGTCGAATTCCTTGAGAGTCTTGTGGAGATTGTGGGCCATGGTGATTTTCCTGGGTTTAAGGCTAGGAAACTACGTGTCCTGTAGATGACGGCTATATCACATACAGATCGACGTACTCATTGACCGGCATTGCTTCGAGCTTTGCCTGGTCCAGCGACACGTCGAGAATCGCTTGTTGCTGCTTTGCCGGGAAACGGCGGGCAAGGTTGGTCCGGAATTTCTCGATCAGCAGCGGGATGCCGTCCGCACGGCGTCGCTGATGGCCGATCGGGTATTCGACCGCCACTTCGGCAAGCGTCGATCCGTCCGCGAATTCGATCGTCAATGCATTCGCGATCGAGCGCTTCGCCGGGTCATGGTAATCCTTCGTGAACTGCGGATCCTCGACGCACGCGGTTTTCGCGCGGAGCGCGTCGATGCGCGGGTCGGCGGCGACCGCGTCTTCGTAATCGGCCGCGGTCAGCCGGCCGAACAGCAGCGGCACCGCGACCATGTACTGGATGCAGTGGTCGCGGTCGGCCGGATTCGCGAGCGGCCCCTGCTTGTCGATAATGCGCAGCGCGGCCGCATGCGTGCGGATCGTGATGCGGCTGATGTCGTCGGTCGTGCGGCCCGCCTCGGCGAGCCGAGCGTGCAGCTGCAGCGCGGCCTCGACGGCCGTCTGCGCATGGAATTCGGCGGGGAACGCGATCTTGAACAGCACGTTCTCCATCACGTACGTGCGGTACGGGCGCTGGAAGCGGAACGGCTGCCCGTTGAACAGCACGTCGTAGAAGCCCCAGGTTTTCGCGGTGAGCGCCGACGGATAACCCATCTCGCCGGTTTTCGCGATCAGCGCGAGGCGCACCGCGCGCGACGTCGCGTCGCCGGCCGCCCACGACTTGCGTGAACCGGTGTTCGGCGCGTGGCGGTAGGTGCGCAGCGCGTGGCCGTCGATGAACGCGTTGGATACCGCGTTGATCAGTTCATCGCGCGTGAGCCCGAGCAGGCGGCCGACGACGGCCGTCGACGCCACTTTCACGAGCAGCACGTGGTCGAGCCCGACCGCGTTGAACGAATTTTCGAGCGCGAGACAGCCCTGGATCTCATGGGCCTGGATCATCGCGACCAGGACGTCGCGCATCGTCAGCGGCTGCCTGCCGGCCGCGACGGCCGTGCGTGACAGCCAGTCGGCCGTCGCCAGGATCCCGCCGAGGTTGTCGGACGGATGCCCCCATTCGGCGGCGAGCCAGGTGTCGTTGAAGTCCAGCCAGCGGATCATCGCGCCGATGTCGAACGCGGCCTGGACCGGGTCGAGCTGGAAGGACGTGCCGGGCACCTTCGCGCCGTTCGGCACGATCGTGCCCGGCACGACTGGGCCGAGCAGCTTGGTGCAGGCGGGGTAGGACAGCGCCTCGAGGCCGCATCCGAGCGTGTCGATCAGGCAATGACGCGCCGTCTCCAGCGCAAGCGCGCTGTCGATTCCGGTATTCAGCACGTAGTCGACGATATCGACGAGAACCGAATCCGGAGCGGGGCGGACGTTGGAGACCGAGGCGGACATCGAGGAGCCCTGGGGAACGCGCTTAGTTCGTTGCCGGCTTCAGCTCGTTCGACTGCGTCGGCGCTGCGCCGCCTTGTGCCATTTCCGGCGTCATGCACTCGTCGGCGAGACGCTCGCCGCCGTTCGCGTCGCTGAACAGCATCGCCTTGGTCGGGATCACGACCAGCTTGAAGCCGGCGGCCGGATCGTAGAACGTGTCTGCGCCGGTCGTCGTCGCCTGACGCGGCAGCTTGTAGTTCTTGTTCGCCCAGTGGACCGTGACCACCTGGTCGCGCTTCATGTCGCCGGCGAGGTTGAACGACAGGCCTTCCTTGCACGACCACTTGACTGCGCCGTCCGGTACCGGATCGACCTTGGCTGCGGCACGTGCCTGCGCCTTCTTGCTGCGCGGAACGAGGCGCTTCGCCGGTGCCGGGCGCTTGGCCGTCTTCTTCGCGGTCGTTGCCGTGCCCTGCGCGAACGCGCTCGGAGCCGACACCAGCATCGTGGCGGACAACGCGCCGATGGCGGTAGCGATCAGGAGTTTCTTCATGGAGTCAGAACCTTTCGATTATCAGTTGACAAGGGCCGACAGTCGACGCCGCCGGCCGGTTTGAAACTGCACGCGCCCCGGAAGCGCGCAGCGGCCGCTATTTTCACCTATTTGGCCGCGCATATTTCAGGTTTTCGGGCTCCGTTACGTTTTTTGTCGTTTCGCAAACGTGTCGCCGGTTCGCGCGTGCGCGCTTCGATGAAATCCGTGTGTCGGCGCGTGCTCACCGAACGTTCCCGGCGGCCGGGCCGAACAGCGGCGCGGCGTCGGCCGGCACCGGCTGGCCGGTCCCCTTCGCGCGGCGCAGGACCGACCAGTAATAGCGGTAGCTCGCGCGGTCGTGCAGCGTGTCGCCGTGGCGCGTCGGGCCCCAGTCGGCGGCCTGCGCGGCCAGCAGGATCTCGGTTGCCACCGCGACTTCATCGGTGCGCGGGGCGAACGCGTCGACGATCGGTCGGATCTGCGCGGGATGAATGCTCCACATCCGCGTGAACGCGAATTCGTCGCGCGCGCGGCGCGCGTCGCCGGCGACGACGCCCATGTCGCGGACCTCGGTCGTCACGTTGTGCGACGGCGTCTTGCCGTGCGCATGGCACGCGGCCGCGATTTCCAGCTTCGCGCGGCGCACGAGCGGGTGGTCGAACTGGCCGGGCGAGCGCATCGCCGCATCGGGAATTGCGCCGTGATGCGCGGAGACGAAGTCCATCAGCCCGAAACTCAGCGTGCCGACGAGCGGCAGCGCGGCAAGAGCGGCCGCCTGCGCGAGCGCGCCGTGCGTCTCGACCAGCACGTCGACCGCGATCGGCTGCGCGAGGCCGAGCTCGCGGCGCGTGCCTTCGATGAACGCGATCATTTCGGCCGCGTCGGCGGCGTTCGCGATCTTCGGCAGCGTGATGTAGGCCGGTGCGCGCGCGGCGCGCAGCACGATGCGGACGTCGTCGCGCCAGTGGGAATGGGAAAAGTCGTGGATGCGGACGCCGATCCGCCCGAAGCGGTTCTCGGCGCTGCCGAGGATGTCGGCGACGAGTTGCGCGTGCGCCGCTTCCTGGCCGACGGCGGCGCCGTCCTCGCAGTCGAGCGTGATGTCGAATACCGGGCCGAGTTCGGCCTGGAGCGCGAGCGACTTGCGCATCAGCTTCTCGCTGCCCGCGTAGTGATCGCAGCAGGGCAGGATCGCGGGCGGCGACGCGCCGTCGTACAGCACTTGTGCAGGAGTGAGCGCGGACATCTCTTCTACGTCAAGGAAGCGGCCAACGTGGAGAAAATCGGATTCGGGCGCGCTCTGGGCCGGCGCGTGGAGCGCCTGAAGCGGCAGAACGTGCGCGAATCGGATCGGGCGGCGGGCCGGCTGTCGGCCCGCCGCTCGCGCCGTGACCGGCCGCCCGAAGGCGGCCCGGCCGTGCAGCCTGCTTAGTTCTTCAGCAGGTGGGCGACGCCGTCGCGCTCTTCGAGCAGCTCGGCCAGCGTGCCGTCCATCTTCTCGCGCGAGAACGCGTCGATCTCGAGGCCTTCGACGCGCTTGTATTCGCCATTTTCGCAGGTGACCGGCACGCCGTAGATGATGTCTTCGGGGATGCCGTACGAGCCATCCGACGGGATGCCCATCGTGACCCACTTGCCGTTGGTGCCGAGAACCCAGTCACGCACGTGGTCGATCGCCGCATTGGCTGCCGACGCCGCCGACGACAGGCCGCGCGCTTCGATGATCGCCGCGCCGCGCTTGCCGACGGTCGGGATGAACGTTTCGCGGTTCCACACGTCGTCGTTGATGAGCTTCAGCAGCGACTCGCCTTCGGCGGTTGCGAAGCGGAAGTCCGGGTACATCGTCGGCGAGTGGTTGCCCCACACCGCGAGCTTCTCGATCGACGCGACCGGCTTGCCCGACTTGGCCGCGAGCTGCGACAGCGCGCGGTTGTGGTCGAGGCGCAGCATTGCCGTGAAGTTCTTCTTCGGCAGATCCGGAGCCGACTTCATCGCGATGTACGCATTGGTGTTCGCCGGGTTGCCGACGACCAGCACCTTCACGTCGCGGCTTGCGACTTCGTTCAGTGCGGCGCCCTGGACCGTGAAGATCTCGGCGTTCGCCGACAGCAGGTCCTTGCGCTCCATGCCCTTCGAGCGCGGACGTGCACCGACCAGCAGCGCGACGTCTGCATCCTTGAATGCAACCTTCGGATCGTCGGTGATCACGACGCCCGCGAGCAGCGGGAACGCGCAATCGTCGAGTTCCATCACGACGCCTTTGACGGCGGCTTGGGCTTGCGGGAGGTCAAGCAGTTGCAGGATGACCGGCTGGTCCTTGCCGAGCAGGTCGCCGTTCGCAATGCGGAACAGCAGGGAGTAAGCGATTTGACCTGCGGCGCCGGTGACGGCAACGCGCTTTGCGGGCTTAGCCATTGAAAATCTCCAGGACGGGTGAAGCGGTGGACGCTAGGCAAAACGCCATTCTATGCGCGTTACGCGTAGCGTTGCATTGAAGCAGGGCGGAGGACTCGCGAAAGGCAGACGCGGTGAACCTGGAGACGGCCGTGGCACGTAGCCGGGGACGCGTTTTGCACCCGCGAACCCTTGCTCGCCCCGGAGTGTAGGAGCCGCCGCGTGCAAAGTCAAACGGTATCATATGTCTTATATAAGACAGATGTTTTGCGGAATTTGAGTGGACGAAAAAGCGCGGTTTGTGATGAAATGCGCGCCATGACATCGAACCAGGCGAACAACGCGAATCCAACCGGCGCAGGCGGCCCAGGGCAGCCGGGCGCGGGTGATTCCGTGCCGGCCACGGCGGCCGCGACGTCGCCGACGTTCAGTCCTTTATACCAGCAGATCAAGTCGTTGATCACGCAGAGTCTCGAGTCCGGCGAGTGGAAGCCGGGCGAGATCATTCCGAGCGAGGTGGAGCTCGCGGCCCGTTACAAGGTCAGCCAGGGCACCGTTCGCAAGGCGATCGACGAACTGGCCGCCGAAAACCTCGTGGTGCGGCGGCAGGGCAAGGGTACTTTTGTTGCGACGCACAACGAAGATCGCGCGCAGTTCCGGTTTCTGCGCCTGCTGGCCGACGATGGTGCCGAGCATCCGCACGTGAGCCGCCTGCTCGAATGCCGGCGGCTGCGTGCGCCGGCCGAGATCGCGCGGCAGCTCGATCTGAAGCCGGCCGATCCGGTCGTGCAGGTGCGCCGGCTGCTGGAATTCGAGAACGAAACGACGGTGCTGGACGAGATCTGGCTGCCGGGCGCGATGTTCCGCGGCCTTACGTTCGAGCGGCTGAGCGAGTACAAGGGGCCGCTCTACGCGATGTTCGAAACGGAATTCGGCACGCGGATGATCCGCGCGACGGAGAAGATCCGCGCGGTTGCGGCGGAGCCGGCGGTAGCCGACCTGCTGCACGTACCCGCCGGTTTTCCGCTGCTGTCGGTCGAGCGCGTGTCATATACATACGGCGACCGTCCGGTGGAAGTGCGGCGCGGATGGTATGTCACGACCGGGTATTACTATCACAATGACTTGAGCTGACGACGTATCGGCACAAGCGGCGTGCATGTGCGTTTCCCACGCTCGCATAGCACGTTTCGGGCCGCCTTTATTCCCGTTCGCGTAACGATCCAGAGCAGACTTTCGCTGCAGCGCGATATAAAAAGGCGCTAAAATCGCGGATTAGTGTGACAACATAGTAGGGGTCTAGCATGACTGACGCAGTAAGAAAGCCGAGGCCGGAATACCGGAACATCGGAATCGGCGACATCACGTTGAAATATCGGATGCCGCTGGCGGCGATATTGTCGATTCTCCACCGAGTCAGCGGCGCGCTGCTGTTCCTGTTCCTGCCGTTCTTGCTGTTTCTCTTCGACCAGAGCCTGACGTCGGAGCTCAGCTTCGAAGTCTTCAAGCAGTTCCTCTCCAACATCGTTGTCAAACTGATCGTCCTCGCGCTGTCGTGGGCGTTCTTCCACCATTTCTGCGCCGGCATTCGCCACCTGCTGATGGACGTCAACCACGACGCCGTCTCGAAGGAAGGCGGCAAGCGGACGGCCGTCGTCGTCTTTGTCGTCTCGATCGCGCTGACGATCGCCATGGCACTCAAACTGTTCGGAGCATTCTAAGAAAATGGCAGCCAACAACCGAATCGGCTCGAAGCGCCTCGTCGTCGGCGCTCACTACGGCCTGCGCGACTGGCTCGCGCAGCGCGTCACCGCCACGATCATGGCGGTCTACACGGTCATTCTGCTCGTGCTGTTTTTCGGCGCGCATGATTTCTCGTACGAAGGCTGGGCGTCGATCTTCTCCGCGCAGTGGATGAAGCTCGCAACCTTCGTGACGCTGCTTTCCCTCTTCTACCACGCATGGGTCGGCGTGCGCGACATCTGGATGGACTACGTGAAGCCCGTCGGTGTGCGCCTGCTGCTGCAATCGCTGACCATCGTCTCGCTGCTCGCATGTGCGGGCTACGCCGCGCAGATTCTCTGGAGAGTGTAAAGAATGGCTGCAATCAAAACTTCCCTGCCGCGCCGCAAGTTCGACGTGGTGATCGTCGGCGCGGGCGGCTCGGGCTTGCGCGCAGCGCTGCAACTGTCGCGCGCGGGCCTGTCGGTCGGCGTGCTGTCGAAGGTGTTCCCGACGCGCTCGCACACGGTGGCGGCCCAGGGCGGCATCGGTGCGTCGCTCGGCAACATGAGCGAAGACAACTGGCACTACCACTTCTACGACACGATCAAGGGCTCCGACTGGCTCGGCGACCAGGATGCGATCGAGTTCATGTGCCGCGAAGCGCCGAACGTCGTGTACGAGCTCGAACACTTCGGGATGCCGTTCGACCGTAACGCGGACGGCACGATCTACCAGCGCCCGTTCGGCGGGCACACCGCGAACTACGGCGAGAAGCCGGTGCAGCGCGCATGCGCGGCCGCGGACCGCACCGGTCACGCGCTGCTGCACACGCTGTACCAGCAGAACGTCGAGGCGAAGACGCAGTTCTTCGTCGAATGGATGGCGCTGGACCTGATCCGCGACGCGGACGGCGACGTGCTGGGCGTGACGGCTCTCGAGATGGAGACGGGCGACGTCTACATCATGGAAGGCAAGACGACGCTGTTCGCGACGGGCGGCGCAGGCCGGATCTTCGCGGCATCGACGAACGCGTTCATCAACACCGGCGACGGCCTCGGCATGGCGGCGCGCTCGGGCGTCGCGCTGCAGGACATGGAGTTCTGGCAGTTCCACCCGACCGGCGTGGCGGGCGCGGGCGTGCTGATCACCGAAGGCGTGCGCGGCGAAGGCGGCATTTTGCGCAACGCGAACGGCGAGCGCTTCATGGAACGCTACGCCCCGACGCTGAAGGATCTGGCGCCGCGTGACTTCGTGTCGCGATCGATGGACCAGGAAATCAAGGAAGGCCGCGGCGTCGGTCCGAACAAGGATCACGTGCTGCTGGACCTGTCGCACATCGGCGCGGAGACGATCATGAAGCGTCTGCCGTCGATCCGCGAAATCGCGCTGAAGTTCGCGAACGTCGACGCGATCAAGGAGCCGATCCCGGTCGTCCCGACGATCCACTACCAGATGGGCGGCATCCCGACCAACATCCATGGTCAGGTTGTCGGCACGTCGCGCGATCACAAGGAGCCGATCAACGGGTTCTACGCAGTGGGCGAATGCTCGTGCGTGTCGGTGCACGGCGCGAACCGGCTGGGCACGAACTCGTTGCTGGACCTGGTGGTGTTCGGCCGCGCGGCCGGCAACCACATCGTCCAGCACGTGAAGAACCAGAAGGAACACAAGCCGCTGCCGGCGGATGCGGGCGAGTTCTCGCTGGCGCGCCTGAACAAGCTCGAAAAGTCGAGCTCGGGCGAGTACACGCAGGACGTCGCGAACGACATCCGCGCAACGATGCAGAAGCACGCGGGCGTGTTCCGCACGTCGGCGCTGCTGAAGGAAGGCGTCGAGCAGATGGCCGAGCTGAAGGCTCGGGTGGAAAACATCCACCTGAAGGACAAGTCGAAGGTGTTCAACACGGCGCGGGTCGAAGCGCTCGAGCTGGAGAACCTGATCGAAGTGGCGCGCGCGACGATGGTGTCGGCGGAGGCGCGCAAGGAAAGCCGCGGCGCGCACGCGCACAGCGACTACGAACACCGCGACGACGAAAACTGGCTGCGCCACACGCTGTGGTACAGCGAAGGCGATCGGCTCGACTACAAGCCGGTTCAAATGAAGCCGCTGACGGTCGAATCCGTGCCGCCGAAGCCGCGCACGTTCTAAGCCGAGTCAAAGGAATCCGAAATGGCAAAACGCATTTTTGAAGTCTACCGCTACGATCCGGACAAGGACGCGGCGCCGCGCATGCAGACGTACGAGCTGGAGATCAAGCATGAGCGCATGCTGCTTGATGCACTGGTGAAGCTGAAGGCCGTGGACGAGACGCTGTCGTTCCGCCGTTCGTGCCGCGAAGGCGTGTGCGGTTCGGACGCGATGAACATCAACGGCAAGAACGGTCTGGCGTGCCTGACGAACCTGAACGATCTGCCGCAGAAGATCGTGCTGCGTCCGCTGCCGGGGCTGCCGGTGGTGCGCGACCTGATCGTCGACATGACGCACTTCTTCAACCAGTATCACTCGATCAAGCCGTACCTGATCAACGATGCGCCGCCGCCGGAGAAGGAACGCCTGCAGTCGCCGGAAGAGCGCGACGAGCTCGACGGCGTGTACGAGTGCATTCTGTGCGCGAGCTGCTCGACGTCGTGCCCGAGCTTCTGGTGGAACCCGGACAAGTTCGTCGGCCCGGCGGGCCTGCTGCAGGCTTACCGTTTCATCGCGGACAGCCGCGACACGGCCACCGGCGAGCGTCTGGACAATCTGGAAGACCCGTACCGTCTGTTCCGTTGCCATACGATCATGAACTGCGTCGACGTGTGCCCGAAGGGCCTGAATCCGACGAAGGCGATCGGCAAGATCAAGGAACTGATGGTTCGCCGCGCGGTATAAAGCTCGATGAGCGACGAATCGCATCAATCCGACCCTCACCGCCGCGCGCGCCTGCGCTGGCGCGCGCGGCGGGGTCTGCTGGAAAACGACATCGTATTCGAGCGTTTCTTCAGCAGATACGAGCATGACCTCACCGATGCAGACGTAGGCGCGTTGTCGCGCCTGCTCGATCTGAGCGACAACGACCTGATGGACTTGCTCCTCGCGCGCAAGGAACCAGAGGGCGACCTAGACAGCCCGGACGTTCACCGGCTGTTGGAGATGCTGCGCAACGTGTAACGCCAAGGTGTGACGCGCTGTGCCCGTTATCGAATCCCGTTTCTTTATTTCGATTGAGGATGTGCCATGACTCCGTCTGATGTTAAAGCCACGCTATCGTTCAGCGACAACTCGCCGAGCGTCGAAATGCCGATCTACAAGGGCACGATGGGCCCGGACGTGATCGACATCCGCAAGCTGTACGGCCAGACCGGCAAGTTCACGTATGACCCGGGCTTCATGTCAACGGCTTCGTGCAACTCGGCGATCACGTACATCGACGGCGACAAGGGCGAACTGCTGTATCGCGGCTACCCGATCGACAACCTCGCGCAGAACGCCGACTTCCTCGAGTCGTGCTACCTGCTGCTGAAGGGCGAGCTGCCGAACGCCGCTCAGAAGAAGGAATTCGTCGACACCGTCACGAAGCACACGATGGTGCACGAGCAGATGCACTTCTTCTTCCGCGGCTTCCGCCGCGATGCGCATCCGATGGCGATCCTCGTTGCCGCGGTCGGCGCGCTGTCCGCGTTCTACCACGACTCGCTCGACATCAACGACCCGCGTCACCGCGAAGTGTCGGCGATCCGCATGATCGCGAAGCTGCCGACGCTCGTCGCGATGGCGTACAAGTACAGCATCGGCCAGCCGTTCGTGTATCCGAAGAACTCGCTGTCGTACAGCGCGAACTTCATGCACATGATGTTCTCGAACCCGTGCGAAGAGTACAAGGTCAACGACGTGCTCGTCCGCGCGCTCGACCGCATCCTGATCCTGCACGCCGATCACGAGCAAAACGCATCGACGTCGACGGTCCGCCTGGCCGGCTCGTCGGGCGCGAACCCGTTCGCGTGTATCGCAGCCGGTATCGCATGTCTGTGGGGCCCGGCGCACGGCGGTGCGAACGAAGCCGCACTGAACATGCTCGAGCAGATCGGTTCGCCGGACAACATCCCCGAATTCATCAAGCAGGTGAAGGACAAGAATTCGGGCGTGAAGCTGATGGGCTTCGGCCACCGCGTGTACAAGAACTACGACCCGCGTGCGAAGCTGATGCGCGAAACGTGCTACGAAGTGCTGAACGAACTCGGCCTGCACGACGACCCGCTGTTCAAGCTGGCGATGCAGCTCGAGAAGATCGCGCTGGAAGACGAATACTTCGTGTCGCGCAAGCTGTACCCGAACGTCGACTTCTATTCGGGCATCGTGCAGCGCGCGCTGGGCATCCCGACGTCGATGTTCACGTGTATCTTCGCGATGGCACGTACGGTCGGCTGGATCGCACAGTGGAACGAAATGATCGCGGATCCGGAACAGAAGATCGGCCGTCCGCGTCAGCTGTTCATCGGCGACACGCCGCGCGAAGCAAAGCCGCTCAACGCACGTTAAGTCGTGCGCGGTGCGTACGGCGGCCACGCCGTTCGCACCCGGCCAGCGCAGCGCTCCGACACCCCGGTGGGTCATCCCGCCGGGGTGTTTTCATTTGCGCGGCCGACGTCGGTCGCGTTCATGACCCGCGTCGGCGCCGCGTTCCAGCGACGGCGGCCGGATGTCGAGCGCCGGCGCGTCGGCATCGGGCGCGCGGCCGTGCCGCGCGAAGAACTGCCGGTAGGCGCTGGGGGTCATCCCGCGCGCGGCGAGGAACTGGCGGTTGAAGTTCGCGGCGTTCGGAATGCCGCAGCGCGCCGCCACCGTCGCGATCGGCCAGTCGGTGCCGAGCAGATGACGGCACGCATGCGCAAGCCGCAGCCGCTGCACGTAGCGGCCGACGCTTTCGCCGAGGTGCCGCACGAACAGACGCTGCAGCGTGCGCTCGGACATGTGTGCGACGGCGGCGAGCGTGTCGATGCGCAACGGTTCGTGGAAGTGCCGGTCGATCGCGTCGAGCACGCGGTCGAGGCGTTCGGCCTCGGGTGCGTCCGAGCCGGCCGATGCTGCGCGTGTGTCGGGACGATCGTACGCTTGCGCGGTGGCGAGCGGTTCGCCGCCGGCTTCCGCGAGATCGGCAAGCGTGTCGAGCGCGGCCGAGAGCCGCACGCGCGGCGATGCGTCGAGCAGCCGCGGCAGCCGCGCGCGCATCGCACGCGCCGTCTCCACGTCGAAACTCAGGCCGGCCGCCGCGCGCCGCAGCAGCGAGCGCAGCGGCGCGTATTCGGGGCAACAGTCGGCCACGCGCCGCGCCCAGTCGCCATCGAACCAGATGACGAGCGCCACTTCCGGCGCGTCGCGATCGATGCGTGCGTTCGACGACCACGTATGCGGGAGGTTCGGCGGCACGAGCACCAGATCGTCGTCCGCGTAACCGGAAACGCGATCGCCGATGAAGCGCCGGCCGCGACTATTGAGCGTCAGCGTCAGTTCGTACTCAGGGTGGCGATGCCATTCGAACGGAATGCGCGCGAGCTGGCGGTGGTACACGCGGATCGAGCAGCCAGGCGCAAACGTCACGTGTTCGTATTGCGGCTTCATCGCGGCCTCCGGGCGACGGCGGCAACGCACCGTGGCATGATCGTGGTCGATCGTCACGACGGAGCGATGCCATGTTTTCACATGTCTGCGTGGGCGTCAGCGATACCGCGCGCGCGTACGAGTTTTACGCGCCGCTGTTCGCCGAACTCGGGTTGCGGCTGAGGTTCAGCGAGCCGGACGGCTGGTCGGGGTGGATGCCGGCCGACGCCGATCGGCCGCTGTTCTTCTTCGGCAGGCCGCTCGACGGGCGCGCGCCCGAACCCGGCAACGGCCATACGATCGCGTTCGATGCGCAGGACCGCGCGCAGGTCGACCGCTGCCATGCGCTCGCGCTGCAGCACGGCGCCACCTGCGAAGGGCCGCCGGGCTTGCGGCCGCACTATCACGCCGACTATTACGGCGCGTATTTTCGCGATCCCGACGGCAACAAGCTGTGCGTGGTCTGCCATCGGCCCGAGTAGCACGCATTTGTCAGGATTGTATCGATAGTTGACCGGATGGTGTCGATGACGCTCGTGTCCCGGCCGTACGCTGAGCACTCGACACAGCACGGATCAACGAGGAGACAACGATGCATCTGACGATTGACGATCTGCCGGGCGCGATCCGCACGGCGAAACGGGCGCTGCGCAACGACCTGCCCGGCTACGCGGCCGCGTTCCGCGAAGTGGAAGGGGACATCGCGCGGCAGGTGGATGCGATCCGTCGCGCGCATGCGCATGGCCGCGACGTGATTCCGGTGCTGCCGTTCGCGGATATCGCCAGCGGTGGCATCGATCCGCGCACGGTTGCCGAGATTCGCACCCACGGCGCGGTGGTGATACGCGGCGTGTTCGACGCGCAGCAGGCGCGCGACTGGAACGACGAGATCGGCGCGTACCTCGACGCGAACCGCTTCGCGGAGCGGCTGCATGCGCGGGCCGAGGACCGCTACTTCGGCAATCTCGCGTCGGGCAAGCCGCAGATCTACGGCGTCTATTGGTCGAAGCCGCAAGTGGCCGCGCGCCAGTCGCCGGCGCTCACGCAGGCGCGCGTGTTCCTGAACCGCCTGTGGCGTCATGCCGACGGCGCACGCGCGCATTTCGATCCCGATCAGGTGCCCGCCTACGCTGACCGGATTCGCCGCCGGCCGCCGGGTTCGACGTCGCTCGGACTGTCGCCGCACGTCGACGGCGGTTCCGTGGAGCGCTGGCTCGGCGCGAACTTCCGGCAGGTCTATCGTCATGTGCTGGCCGGCCACTGGCGGGATTACGATCCGTTCGACGCCGCGTTCCGTCCGGACGTCGAGGAGATTCCGTCTCCGGCCGTGTGCTCGATGTTCCGCACGTTCCAGGGCTGGACCGCGCTGACGCCGCAAGGGCCGGGCGACGGCACGCTGCAGCTGATTCCCGTTGCGAACGCGATGGCATATGTCGTATTGCGCGCGCTGCAGGACGACGTGGCCGACGACGACCTGTGCGGCGCGCGGCCGGGCCGCGCGTTGTCGATCCTGCCGCAATGGCACGCGTTGCTGCTCGACGCACTTGTGCCGATCCCGCATATGGAACCGGGCGATGCGGTGTTCTGGCACGGTGACGTCGTGCACGCAGTGGAGGATGCGCATCGCGGCAGCGGCGACAGCAACGTGATGTATATCGCGGCCGCGCCCGGTTGCGCGAAGAACGACGCGTACCTGCAGCGTCAGCGGCTGGCATTCCTGCGCGGCGACAGCCCGCCGGATTTCCCGGCCGATCATTTCGAGACCGATTTCGACGGGCGTGCAGGCGAAGGCGACCTCACGGCGCTCGGCCGTGCGCAAATGGGCTTCGGGCCGGCGCGCGCATAACGAAGGCGCCGATCCTCCCGAAACCGCCGGTCAAAACCGCCATTCGCATCGCGCGAGCGGGACGACTGCCGAATCCGCTGCGCGGCGCTAACACTTCGACGCGATCGGCTGCGCATGCGCGCAAAATCGACGCGCATTGCGCCGGTTGTTTTTCGATAATGGTCTGCACGCACCATGCAGCTGCCCGGTGTGGCGCACGGGGCAGCGAGACCACGGAGGAGCCGATGCAATTCACGCAAGCGATCGTTCGCCGTCCCGCGCCGTCCTGTGGCGCGGGCCTCACCACCGCCGCGCTCGGCGCGCCCCGATTACGCCAAGACGCTCGCGCAGTTTCACGCATACTGCGACGCGCTGCGCGGGCTTGGCGTCGAACTGACCGAGCTGCCGCCGCTCGATGCGTTTCCCGATTCGCACTTCGTCGAAGACGTCGCGGTCGTCGCGCCCGAGTTCGCGGTGATTACGCGCCCGGGCGCGCCCGCACGGCGCGGCGAGACCGCGCACATCGAAGGGGCGCTCCGCGTGCACCGCGAGCTGTTGCCGATGCAGCAAGGGCGTCTTGACGGCGGCGACGTGATGCTGGTCGGCAAGCGGTTCTACATCGGGCTGACGAGCCGCACCGACGCCGAAGGCATTGCCGAATTCGATTCGTTGGTGTCGCGCCATGGCTATTCGGTCGTTGCGGTGCCGGTCGGCGCGGGACTGCACCTGAAGTCGGTCGTCAACGCGGTCGGCGACGACACGCTGCTCATGACCGACGCGATGGCCGCGCATCCGGCGTTCGCCGGCTATCGCCGGATCGCGATCGCGGACGCCGACGAATACGCGGCCAACACGCTGCGCGTGAACGGCACGCTGATCTCGCCGGCCGGCTATCCGCGCGTGCACGACGCGATTCACGCGCTCGGGTTGCCGCTGCACGTGATCGACAGTACCGAATTTCGCAAGATGGATGGCGGCCTGACCTGCCTGTCGCTGCGGTTCTAGCCGATTGGCGGGCGACCGCTTCGGCCGGATAATGTGGCGCCCGCGCGGAACCGGAGGAGACGCGCCGCGCACCAGCCACGACCCGACCGGAGCGAACACGGATGACCGACAAGAAGATGCAGCTCGACAGGATCGATCTTCGGATCCTCGACATCCTGCGCACCGACGGACGGATTTCGTACCGGAAACTGTCCGAGCTTGTGAACCTCACGCCGCGTCCGTGCCAGGCGCGCGTGGAGCGTCTCGAAGCGCTCGGCGTGATCGGCGGCTACCGCGCGGTCATCAACGCACCGCGCGCGACCAAGCCGATCGTCGTGATCGCGCAGATCGGACTGGCCGATCACGGGCGTTCGCAGGCGCCGTTCGAGGACGAGATGCGGAACAACCCGGCCGTGCTCGATTGCTGGCTCGTCAGCGGCACGTTCGATTTCATCGTACGGCTCGCATGCGACGACCTCGACGAATACCGGCGGATCGCGAACCAGTGGCTGGAAAACCCGCGGTTCCGGATTGAGAAGATCGTGACGACGGCCGAGCTGCAGGCGATCAAGCGCAGCGTCGTGTGACGCGGCAGTGCGCGTGCGGCGTGCGCCGCCACTGTGGATTCCCGGCGTGCCTCACGACGACGGTCTGCGGCGCGCATGGCGGGCGGATCGATTGGCATTCCAGATCGATTCGATCGGCGCGAATCCCCGCATGAGTGAACACCACGGATGCTTTGCGGTCGGCGGCACGGGGAGCGGCGCTGAGCGGCGCGCGGCCGCTGCGCCGCCGCTACGTGTCCAGCTCCGGATAGTGCCGGAAGATTCCCATGTCGTTGAACGGGATGCGTCGCTCCGACGCGAGATAACGCGCGATCGGCGGATGCTCGGCAACGCGGTCGTGCAGGGCGACGAGTCCCGCGACGTCGCGCTCCGCGCGCTTCATCGCCTTCGGAAACGCGTAACGCAGCCCTTCGATCAGCTGGAAGAGTGACAGGTCCGCGTAACTGAGCGCGCGGCCGGCGATGTAGCCGCGCTTGTGCGGATTTTGCGCGAGCACGCGGTCGAAGTAGCCGAGGAACTTCGGCAGCCGATGCGCGAGAAAATCGGCTGCGCGTCTGGTGGCCTCGGCCTTCTGCTCCTCGTAGTACAGGCCGCTGCCGATCGGATGGTGCGTATCGTGGATTTCGGTGACGAAATCGGCGACGGTCAACTGCAACTGATGCACCCACAGCCGGCCGGCTTCGTCTTCGGGCGCGAGTCCGAGCCGCGTGCCGAGAAACAGCAGGATGTTCGCGGTCTGTCCGACGACCAGGTCGCCGGCTTTCAGGAAGGGCGGCGCGAACGGCACGCATTCGGCCTTCGCGCTGTCCATCATCCGCATCATCGCCGCTACACCCATGCCGCGCCCTGATTCGCGTGCGACGTCGACGTAGTCGGCCTCGGCCGCCTCGAGCGCGAGCCGCACATATTCGCCGCGTCCCTGGATTTCCGGCCAGTAATAGAGTTCGTATCGCATGCAATGCTCCTGTCCGTCGATGCGTCGAGCGATGCCCGCATCGTGATGGCGGGGAGGGCGGCCGTGTGCCGCCCGTTGCGAATAGACAGTCTAGAAGATCGGGCGCGGAATGCGGCGCGCGAGGCGGGCGATGCGGACCCGTTTGCCGGGTAATGCCGATACAGGTATTGGCACTACCAGCCAAACCACTGTTTTTAATGGGTTTTTTCGTGCCGAGCCCGCGCCGTAGCGCATTCTGCGTGGCATAATCGATCGCACCAGCAAGGCTTGTAGTCACAACGACCCCGCATACCCATGGCACAGACTCTCTACGACAAACTGTGGAATACCCACGTCGTCCACACCGAGGACGACGGCACGGCATTGCTCTATATCGACCGTCAACTGCTGCACGAAGTCACGAGCCCGCAGGCGTTCGAGGGGCT